>NZ_JAMFSB010000088.1 GCF_026225065.1 Paraburkholderia sp.
AGGCCGCCCGAGCGCTCGCAAAATGCGAACACCTGCGGTAATCCCAAGCCGGTACCCATGCCTTTTGGTTTGGTCGTGAAGAGCGGTTCGAACGCTCGGGCGAGTACGTCCGGCGGCATGCCGACGCCGGTATCTTCGAGCGAGAGTTGCACGAAATCGCCCGTTAGCGGAAAGCCGTCCTCATGACGGAAGGTGATATTGGCCGCGCGGACGGTGAAGCGGCCGCCGTTGGGCATGGCGTCTCGCGCGTTGACGGCGAGATTGATCAGCGCCAGTTCGAGTTCTGCGACGTCCACGCGCATCGGCCAGACGTTGGTGCCGATGTCCATCACGAGCGAAACCTTCGCGCCGAGCGACGCGCGCAGCAGTTCGCGGCAGGCCGGCAGCCACCGCTCGACGGCGAGCGTCTCGTTGCGCAACGGCTGCTTGCGCGCCACGCCGAGCAACTGGCGCGTGAGCGACTGACCGCTCTTGAGCGCCCGCTCGATGGCGGAGAGCTCGCGATCGAGTCCGGGCGCGCCGCGCCGCCGCGCGATCTGCACATTCGCCGAGACGATCATCAGGAGGTTGTTGAAGTCGTGCGCCACGCTGCCTACCAGATTGCCGAGCGCTTCCATCTTGCGCGACTGCCGGTAGGCGGATTCGATCGAGCGCCGCATCGAAGCCTCGGCCTGCCAGCGCTCCCATGCTTCCTCTTCAGCGCCGAGACGCCGCAGCGATAACCAGATCACGCACCACAGCACGATGGATGGCGTGAACATCGACAGGATCAGCACGCTCAGATGGCGGTACCAGGCCGCCCAGATCGCCGACGTGCGGTAGCCGCACGACACGTAGACCGGATATGCGCCGACGCGCCGGTACGCCACGATCAGGTTGTCGTTGGCGAACACCGAGTGCAGCCGGACCACACCGGCGCGGCTGCCTTGAGCCAGGGCTTCGCTGAGCTGCGTGTGGGGCGTGATCATGGCCGGCTGACCAGGCGCCGGTGGGTAATGGGCGAGAACCGAGCCGTCCGCGCGGGTCAGGCTCATGGTCATCGGCGTATTGGCGCCGCCGAGCAGCTCCTGATAGAAGGCGTTGAAATAGCCCGGCCGCAAGGCGACCGAGACCACGCCGGCGAAGCCGCCGTCAGCGTTGCGCCGCGCGACGCCCGTGTTGAACACATTTTCGCCGGCAACCTGGCCGACCATATCCTTCGAAACGTGTTCGAGCACCTTGCCGTCGCGAATGCCAGTGAAATCGTCGCGGTTAGCAATCGACACGGTAGGGGGTGGATTGAACCGGCTGCTGGCGAGGAGCGAGCCGTCGTCACCGAAAATCGAGACCGCTGCGACCTGCGGGTAACCACCGCCCATGGTGCGCAGCTTGTCGTGGATCTGTGTCTCGTCCGCGCGAATACCGTTGTCGTCGAGGCCTTGCACCAGATCGACGACGCGCGCGTCGAGCGCTTCGTTCATGTCGAACACTTTCAGCGCGTGTTCTTCTCCGACGCGCACCGTGTGCACCGTCAGATCGGTCGCGTCGGCTTCGCGGGCGTGCAGATCACTGACGGCCATCGCCGCCACATAGACGCACGGCAGCACGATCGCCGCGATCAGCAGCGCGATCAGCGTCATGCGCCGGACATGGAAATTCTGCTCCGGGACGACCGGGAACAGCGCCTCGTCTTCGCGGTTAGCGGAGAGGCGACTCGCGTCGCGCGGGTCGGACCGGTCAGATGTCATCTTTAATACCGCTACTGTCGTCTGGGACGGAAAACCTTACCCCTACCATCATACGAGAACCCGGAATTTGCCGGGCAGGATTGTCGAGACCGGTAACAATAGACCCTGGGAATTATGCGAAAGTTTTTTCTCCAAACAGCGAGGAATCCGGAAGCGCAAACGTACACAAAAGCATAAACGTGGTCATAGCCTGCGTTTAAGGATGTGCAAAACCCACAAACTGTCATGTCATGAGTGATTTCTGTTCGTTAAATCCATATTGGCGAGTTGCCTTTTCGCTGGAATAATTTAAGAATCCTGCCACGATAAAAAGTGCGTCCGCCACGCTCGGACGTCTTTGCCGCGAGGGCCAGCCCGAAAACGCATTGTTAGCGCGACGGAGGGAGTTCGCGGAAACGCGCGCGACAGGCTGGGGTACGCCTTCATCCATTCGGCCGCGCAGAACCACCTTTGGGGTAGGCTCGAACATGCCGGTCATCGCTATCGTCCCGCGTGCGCACGCGCGCATCCGCATCGTTCCTGTCGCACGCGCAGCCGCGTGCGCCGTCCCCTGCTGTTCGCAATCCATGCAATCTGTGGGCCCGCTCGCGTCGGAGCAAGCCTCGGCCGGCCTGACTTCGGTCCGCTAAAGAAATTTCGATCCAGGCCGTTAATCCGACCGAGCCCATTCCGTTTTCACCAGCCCGCCATGTCATTGCCCATTGTGATCGCCGACGATTCGTTGCTTGCCCGCAAGGTGCTCACAAAGGCGCTGCCGCCGCAGTGGGATGTGGACGTCAGCTATGCATCCAATGGGCGCGAAGCGCTCGCGCTGTATCGCGAAGGCAAGGCGTCCGTGATGTTCCTCGACCTGACGATGCCGGACATGACCGGCTATCAGGTGTTGGAGGCGCTGCAGCATGAGGACCTGAACACGTTCGTGATCGTCGTGTCGGCCGATGTGCAGCCGATGGCCCAGGCGCGCGTACGCAGCCTCGGCGCCATTGCCTTCATCGCCAAGCCCGTCACTCCCGAGGCTGTACTACCCATCCTCAAGGAGTACGGGTTGTATGAGTGAGCCAGTCCTCAACGAAGATCGGCGCGACGCGCTGCAGGAAGTTGCGAACCTCGCCATGGGCCAGGCGGCGACGCGGCTCGCGCGCCTGCTCGATACGTTTATCGAGCTGTCCGTGCCGCGCGTGCAGGTAGTCGAGGTGAGCGACGCGGCTGCGGCGCTGCGCAAGATGACCGGCATCCAGGAGACGGTGAGCGCCGTGCGCCAGGGTTTCCGCTCCGACATCAAGGGCGAGGCACTGGTCATTTGCCGCAGCGGCAGCATCGACCAGCTGTGCGCGCTGGTGAACGACCCGTATCCGCGCTCGGCCTACGAGGCCGTCAGCCAGCAGGAAGTCATCTTCGATGTCGCCAACGTGCTGATCGGCGCTTGCGTCTCGTGCATCCTCGAGCAGCTTGGCCGCACGCCGGTGTTTTCGGCGCCGGGTCTGCTCGGCGAGTCGATGTCGCTCGAGGACGTGTTTCAACCCGGTTTGCTCGGCTGGGAAGTCGCGCTGCTGGTCGAAGTCAACTTCGCGCTCGAAGACCAGAGTTTCCGCGCCCACCTTGTCATGCTGATGGCCGAAGAGTCCATCGTGCACATGAATGACGCGCTCGACGCGTTGCTGTCCAGTCTATGAATGTCTCCGCTTCGTTAAGCGATCTCGTTGTCGAACGCGTCGGTTTCGGAATTTTCGTGCTTGATCGCGACATGAATGTTCTGATGTGGAACCGCTTCATGCAGGATCACAGCGGTTTATCGGCCGAGAAGGTGGTCGGCAAGTCGATTTTCGCCAATTTTCCCGAGTTGCCGCGCGTGTGGCTGACCCGCAAGCTGGAGAGCGTGTTTCAGCTCGGCAGCTTCGCGTTCAGTTCGTGGGAGCAGCGGCCCTATCTGTTCAAGTTCGACCATGACCGGCCCATTACCGGCGGTGTCGATTTCATGCAGCAGGATTGCACCTTTATGCCGCTCACGCGCGACCGTGAGGTGGTGGCCGTGTGCGTGACCATCTCAGACGTGACGCACGTGAGCATCGTGCAGCGCGAACGCGAAGAAGCGGTCGCCAAGCTGCAGGAGTATGCAGACCGCGACGGCCTGACAGGCATCGCGAACCGCCGCTATTTCGAGTCGCGCCTGCGTGACGAATACACGCGCTGGCAGCGCTACGGCGGCGATATGTCATTGCTGCTGTTCGATCTGGACCACTTCAAGAAGATCAACGACCAGTTCGGCCATGGGGTCGGCGATACAGTGCTGCGTGAGATGGCGCAGCGGGTCGCGCAGGTGGTGAGGGTGCAAGATACCTTCGGCCGCTTCGGCGGCGAGGAATTCGCACTGCTTCTGCCATGCACGCCGCTTGAGGACGCGATGCAGGTGGCCGAGAAAATCCGTCATACGATTGGTGACGAACCGGTCGAGGTGCAGGGTGCCCACGTGCCGGTGACGGCCAGTGTCGGCGGTGCGTCGGCGCGAGTTGGCGTGCCGAACTATGACGTGCTGATCAACGAAGCCGACGCCGCGCTCTACAGCGCCAAGCGTCAAGGCCGCAACCGCTCGGTCGCCTTTATCTGACCGATCTGGGCCGGCCCGCCGCCGCGCTGCTTTGTCGTCCGCCACATTGGCCGACCGCGCCTGCGCCGTCTCGCAAAGATTGTTATACTTTTCGCCGTTTCCGGTATCTCTTGCCGGTGCTTTCGCGCGTGTCCGCGCGCGCGGCCTGCCCTCTGGGCGGGCACGCTTCCGATTTCTTGACCGCCTCCAGAGGGCCCCTCAGCGGAGATCGTCTTGGCTGTTTCCAATCTTGTCGTGGACGATACTGAAACAGACGCCGCTGCCGCCACGTCAGGCAGCTCGTTTTACCTTGCGATGCGCATCCTGCCAGCGGCGCAGCGCGACGCGATGTATCAGGTCTACGCTTTTTGCCGCGCTGTCGACGATATTGCCGACAGCGCCCTGCCGCGCGCCGAGCGCTCGGCCGGACTCGAGCGCTGGCGCGCCGACATCGACGCCTGCTATGCCGGCGCCCCGCGTGCTTCGCTGCGCGCGTTGACGCGGCACATCCACACGTTTCATCTGCAACGCGAAGATTTCCACGCCATGATCGACGGTATGGCAATGGATGCCGCCGAAGATATCTGCGCGCCGGACGACGACACCCTCGACCTGTATTGCGACCGTGTCGCGAGCGCCGCGGGGCGTTTATCGGTGAGGATATTCGGGATGCGGGAAGAGCCTGGGCGCCAGTTGGCGCACCACCTGGGCCGGGCGCTGCAGTTGACTAACATCCTGCGCGATATCGACGAAGACGCGGACATCAACCGCTGCTATCTGCCGCGCGAACTGCTCGCGCTCGAAGGCATCGCCACGACGACGCCCGCGATTATTGCCGACGATCCGTCGTTGCCGCGCGTTTGCTGCAAGCTGGTGAAGCGGACCCGCGAACATTTCGCCCAGGCCGACGCGATCATGGACGCCGAGCCGCGCACTCACGTTCGCGCCCCGCGCATCATGTCTGGGGTCTATCGCTGTCTTCTCGATCGCACCGTTGAACGCGGTTTCGATCTGCCGCGCACCAAGGTCAGCAAGCCTCGTGCGCGTCTGTTGTGGATCGTCGCCCGGTACGCGTTTTTCTAATGCAGAAACTCGTCCATGTGATCGGCGCGGGCCTCGCCGGTCTGGCCGCCGCTGTGCAATTGCAGCGGCGCGGTGCGCAGGTCGTGTTGTATGACGCGGCCGGGCAGGCGGGTGGACGCTGCCGCTCCTGGTACGATCGGACGCTCGGTGCGACCATCGACAGTGGCAATCATCTGGTGATGTCGGGCAACGACGCGACGCTGAATTACCTGCGTGCGATCGGCGCGGTCGACGAGCTGGTCGGACCCGCTCAGCCCGAATATCCGTTCATGGACCTGGCGACGCGGGCGCGCTGGACCGTGCGTCCGTCGGCCGGGCGCTTGCCGTTGTGGGTCTTCGATCAGACCGCGCGGGTCCCCAATACCCATCCGGGCGACTATCTGACGCTCGCGCCGCTGCTGTTAGCGAAGCCCGGCCGGACGATGGCGCAGACCATGCGCTGCGATGGGGTGCTATGGGACCGCTTGCTGCGGCCGCTGCTACACGTGATGCTCAATCACGAGCCGCGTGAGGCGAGCGCCGAACTGGCTGCCGCAGTGGTTCGCGAGACGCTCGCGGCGGGCGGTCATGCATGCCGGCCGTTGCTCGCGCGCAATGGCCTGAGCAGTGCCTTCGTCGATCCGGCGCTGCGTCTGTTGCAGCACGGCGGGGCGGCGATACGGCTTGGCGCGCAGTTGAAGGAAATTGTATTTGCGGACACGGGCCGGGTGAGCGCGCTGGAGTTTGCCGAAGGGGACGGCACTCAGCACGTCGAACTCGACGACCAGGCGGCCGTCGTGCTGGCGGTGCCGCCGGATATCGCGCAAACGCTGGTGCCCGGTCTGCAGGCGCCGAAGCGCTTTAGCGCGACGGTCAACGTGCACTTTGCCGTGGAACCGCCGTTCGGCGTGCCGCCGCTGATGGGGCTGCTCAACGGCACAGCTGAGTGGCTGTTCGCATTCGACGGGCGCCTTTCGGTGACGATCAGCGGCGCCGACCGCTTTCTCGACACCCCGCACGAAGCGCTAGCGAAGACGGTCTGGGCCGAAGTCGCCCAAGCGGCGAGCCTGCCGCTCGAACCCATGCCGGCCTGGCAGCTCGTGTCCGACCCCCACGCGACCTTTGCCGCGCTACCGGGCGAGGAAATGTGCCGCCCCGGCACGCGCACACGCTGGAAAAACCTGACGCTCGCGGGAGACTGGACAGCCACTGGCCTGCCCGCGACGCTCGAAGGAGCGGTCCGCTCTGGCCAGAAGGCCGCGGATACGCTGCTGAACGAACCGATGGAACGCAGATGAACGATTTTTCCCTTGCCCAGACGACTGGCGCCGAATCAGACGACTCAGCGGCTTCACTTGACTCGCCCATCTCACATGACGCGTCCGAGACGGCTGCTGTTTCGCCCGCGAATGAACCGGCTGCTGCTGTCGCCGCAGGCGCTGCTGCTACGCAGCCCACCACCACGCTGGACGCCGCCGTCACCCGCGCAACCGACGCGATCCTCGCCGCGCAGCGCCCCGACGGCCACTGGGTCTATGAACTCGAAGCCGACGCGACGATTCCTGCCGAATACGTGCTGCTGACTCACTACCTCGGCGAAGAGCCGAACGTGGAACTGGAGCAGAAGATCGCGCGCTATCTGCGTCGTATCCAGTTGTCGAATGGTGGCTGGCCGCTCTTTACCGATGGCGCGCTCGACGTCAGTGCAAGCGTGAAGGCGTACTTCGCACTGAAGATGATTGGCGATCCTGAGGATGCCGATCATATGCGCCGCGCCCGCGAGGCGATTCTCGCGCACGGCGGCGCTGAAGCCTCCAATGTCTTCACGCGGGTTCTGCTCGCGCTGTTCGGCGTGGTCTCCTGGTATGCCGTGCCAATGATGCCGGTCGAGATCATGCTGTTGCCGCAGTGGTTCCCGTTCCATCTGTCGAAGGTGTCGTATTGGGCGCGTACCGTGATCGTGCCGCTGCTCGTGCTCAACGCGAAGCGCCCGGTGGCACGCAACCCGCGCGGCGTGCGGATCGACGAACTGTTCCGCGGCGCGCCCGTCACAACCGGGCTGTCGCCGCGCGCCCCGCATCAGCATCAGGGCTGGTTCGCCTTCTTCCGCGGCGTCGATAACGTGCTGCGCCTGATCGACGGGCTGTTTCCGAAGTACACGCGCGAACGCGCGGTCAAGGCCGCCGTTGCCTTTGTCGATGAGCGTCTGAACGGCGAAGACGGCCTCGGCGCGATTTTCCCGGCCATGGCCAACTCCGTGATGATGTATGACGTGCTGGGCTACCCGGCCGATCATCCGAGCCGCGCGATCGCCCGCCAGTCGCTCGACAAGCTGCTCGTCATCACGGATGACGAGGCCTATTGCCAGCCGTGTCTGTCGCCGGTGTGGGACACCTCGCTCGTGGCGCACGCGCTGCTCGAAACCGGCGAGCCGCGCGCCGAGCAGGCCGCCGAACGCGGCCTGCAATGGCTGCGTCCGCTGCAGATTCTCGATGTGCGCGGCGACTGGATCTCGCGCCGCCCGGACGTGCGTCCCGGCGGCTGGGCATTCCAGTACGCGAACGCGCACTACCCGGACGTGGACGACACGGCCGTGGTGGTGATGGCCATGCAGCGGTCGGCGGCGCTCACGGAATCGAACGTCGATGACGAAGCGATTGCCCGCGCCCGCGAATGGGTGGTCGGCATGCAGAGCAGCGACGGTGGCTGGGGCGCATTCGAGCCGGAAAACACGCAGTACTACCTGAACAACATTCCGTTCTCCGATCATGGCGCGCTGCTCGATCCGCCTACTGCGGACGTGTCGGGCCGCTGTCTGTCGATGCTCGCCCAACTGGGCGAACTGCCGGCCAATAGCGAGCCAGCTCGTCGCGCGTACGACTACATGCTCAAGGAACAGGAGTCGGACGGCAGCTGGTATGGCCGTTGGGGCATGAATTACATCTACGGTACGTGGACGGCACTCTGTTCGCTGAACGCCGCCGGTATGACGCACGACGATCCGCGTATGAAGCGTGCCGCTCAGTGGCTCGTGTCGATCCAGAACGACGACGGTGGCTGGGGCGAGGACGGCACCAGTTACAAGCTCGATTACCGCGGCTATGAGCGCGCGCCGAGTGTGGCGTCGCAGACCGCCTGGGGCCTGCTCGGGCTGATGGCGGCGGGGTGCGTTGAGCATCCGGCGGTGGCGCGTGGCGTCGAGTACCTGTTGCGCGAGCAGCGCGAACACGGTCTGTGGGATGAGACCCGCTTTACCGCCACGGGCTTCCCGCGCGTGTTTTATCTGCGCTATCACGGCTACCGCAAATTCTTCCCGCTCTGGGCACTGGCGCGTTACCGGCAACTGAAACGCGACGGGCTGACGCGCGTTACGGTCGGGATGTAATGGTGTCTACGCCTTCTACCCGTTCTACCCAGTCGTTCTCTTCATCCCAGGCAGGCGGCAGCAGGCTACCCGTGATTGCCGTAACCGGCATGGCCTTCGAAGCGCGCAGTGTGCGCGGCGAGGGCGTCGAGGTGGTGTACGCGGCGCGCGCCGATCTGCTTGAGCGGGCGCTGCGCGCCGCGCTCGTGCGCGGCTGCTCGGGCATCATCAGCTTCGGCACGGCGGGTGGCCTCGCGCCGGATCTGGAGCCGGGCGCGCTGATCGTGGCGGATGCCGTAGAAGGCCCGCACGGCCGTTTCGCTACCGATCCGCTCTGGTCCGGGCATCTGGCCGCCGCGCTGGCGGCTACGCCGCTTGGCGCGACCCTGCGCCGTGGCCTGATGGCAGGCGTGACGGCGCCGCTCACGGGCGCCGACGACAAAGCCGCCTTGCACCGTTCCAGCGGCGCGCTCGCCGTGGATATGGAGTCGCATATCGCGGGTGCTATCGCTGCGGCTCAGGGCGTACCGTTCGCGATTTGCCGGGCGATTGTCGATCCGGCGCAGCGCACGCTGCCTTCGGCCGCTACGGCCGGCTTACGCGACGACGGCAGCACGGCGATTGCACCGATCCTGCGCGAACTGCTGAAGCAACCTTCGCAGCTCGGGGCCCTGCTGCGGGTCGCAGCCGACGCCCGTGCAGCTCGCACGGCGCTGGTTCAGGCGCGGCAAGCGTTAGGTGCGGCCGGGGCACTGCGGCCGGGTGTTTGAAAACGAGTCCATACGTCGGCTCTCCCCTTACCGGGGAAACATAGGGAAAACCCTTAATTTTGGTATAATCTAGGTATTAACCCTAGGTTCCGGCTTCTATGCCGGCCCGCATCACCTCACGAAGGGGATACCAGATGAATTTCCATACCAGAAAGTGGGTCAAGCCCGAAGATCTGAACCCGAACGGCACGCTGTTCGGCGGCAGCCTGCTGCGCTGGATCGACGAAGAAGCGGCCATTTACGTCATTTGCCAGCTGGACAACCAGCGCGTGGTCACCAAGCTCATCTCGGAGATCAATTTTGTCAGCTCGGCGCGCCAGGGCGACATCATCGAGTTGGGCATCATCGCGACGCACTTTGGCCGGACTTCGATCACGCTGCGCGCTGAAGTGCGCAACAAGATCACCCGCAAGAGCATCCTGACGATCGAGAAGATGGTGTTTGTGAATCTCGGCGAAAACGGCGAACCGGCTCCGCATGGCCGCACGCAGATTCGCTTTGCGGATGAAGCGTTCGAGCGCTATCGGTCGAGTTTGGCCCCGGCAACCCAGCCGGCGGCGAGTGTCGACGACGCGGTTGCGGGCCTTGAGGCCGATACGATGCACTGAAGACAAGCGCGTATTCTTACGCTCGCGCTACCTGAAGCAGAAAACGAAACAGCCCGACCTGCTATTAACGCCGGTCGGGCTGTTTCGTTTTGCCTTGGCGAAGCGAAGGCGAAGAATTACTGCCTCAGCGGAACCGGCGCCGCGGCACCGGAAGCTGCTGCGGCTGCTGCCGCGCCCGACGCCGCCGGAGCGGTGGCAGCCTTAGCGGAGCTCGCGCCTACGGGAGCCGATGCACCGTTGGCAGGTGCGGCCGACGCCGACGAATCACCCGGATCGGTGTACTGCGGCGCGCCGGCGGGTGCGGCACCTGATGCGCCATTAGCTGGCGCAGCCGGCGCGGACGAATCACCCGGATCGGTGTAGTTCGGCGCGCCTGCGGGTGCTGCACCTGATGCGCCATTAGCTGGCGCAGCCGGCGCGGACGAATCACCTGGATCGGTGTAGTCGGGCAGACCAGCGGGCGCCGTCCCAGATGCCCCCGTTGCCGGCGCCGCGCCAGCACCGTCCTCCGCGCCTGGGTCACCATAGTTCGGCAACGGAGCCGGCGTCGAACTCGAACCGCGCAATAGCGACTGACGCTGCTGCGTATAGGCGTCGCGAACGAACGAATACTTGTCGAGCGCAGCCGCCTGCAGCAGGTCCGACGCTCCGAGCAGATCGGCACGCGCGCTGATGAACTGCGCGATATACATCGGATTGCGCACGGCCGGCTTCAGATAGTGGATCACGTTAAAGCGGAAGTCGACGATATAGCCCGTGCTGTCACGCACGGAACTCGGTCCGAACAACGGCAGCACCAGATACGGACCTGCCGGCACGCCCCACCGGCCGAGCGTCAGCCCGAAGTCCTCATGATGCTTCGGCAACCCTGCCGGCGTGGCGAAGTCGAGCAGGCCGCCGATCCCGAACGTCGAGTTCATCACGAAGCGCATGACGTCTTCGGTCGCATCGGTGATCTTCAACTGCAGAATGTTGTTGGCGGCATTGCCCAGGTCGCCGAGATTCGAAAAGAAGTTGCTGATCGCCTGACGGATCGGTTGCGGCGTGACCTTCTGATAGCCCTTCGCGACTGGCTGCGCGATGGTCCGGTCGAGCGCATCGTTGAACTTGAAAATCTGCCGGTTCATCGGTTCCAGCGGGTCGCCCGGCTTGCGGTCGGGACCCGTCGCGCACCCTGCAAGCGCACCTGCGACGAGCAGGGTCAGGGCGGTGGTTCGCATCTTCATTTGGTGATTCCTTGCTTTTCTTTCGATGCGCGACGCGCGCGCGGCTTACCCATCAGGACGGGCTGAAACACCACTGCGCCGATCAGTGTGCACAACAGGGATAGCGCGAGCAACCGCCCCATGCTCGACGTGCCCGGATGGTGCGACAACCACAGGCTCCCGAACGCCGTTGCGGTGGTGGCCGCGCTGAACATCACCGCATGGGTGAGACTCGACTGCAGTAGACCCGTTTGTCCGTTGCGCCATGCCATGACGAAGTAGATCTTGAACGCGACGCCTACGCCGAGCATAAGCGGCAACGCGATGATGTTGGCGAAATTGAGTGGCATGCCGAACACTACGCACAATTCAAGCGTAACCAGCGCCGACACCAGCAGTGGAATCAGCGTGCGCAACACGTCGCTGAGTCGCCGCAACGCGAGCCATAGCAGGATAGTGATGGTCACCAGTGCCCATGCGGCCGCTTCCAGGAACGCCTTGATAATTACGTCTGCGGAATGCAGGATCGAGATGGTCCCGCCGATCGCGTCCGGCTCCGTCGTCTTCACCGCGTGGGCGAAGCGCCGCAGCATCGCATCGTCGCCTGGGTCTGCGCCTGGGGCGACCTTTGGAGCGATGTCGACCAGCGCGCGGCCGTCTGTCGCGACCCAGTCGCGCGAGATTTCGGGCGGCACGGTGGCGCGGGTGATTTCGCTCGGCTGCAGCAGATCGGCGAGTTGCTGCAACGCAATCTTCAGCGTGCCGGACATAGCGGTCTCTGCGCGGTCGCGCGTGGCGGCATCCGCGGCGGCGAGCTTTTGCAGCGTAGTCGATAGATGCTGGGCTTCGGCTGCGCCCGGACCGGGATGGTCCTCAGCGGCAAGCGACAGCTGATTGGCGGCACGCTTCAGGGCGGCGACGCGCAACGTGTCGCTCGACGGCGGCGCAGGCGTTTGCGTCAAAGCGGGCAACAACTGCTGCGCAGCGCTATTGATGAGCAAAAGCTTTTGGGACTGGTCGGTTGGGATGAAGGTGCTCAGCGTCGTGACGCGACCCACTTCCGGCAGTGTCCTGAGGTGCGCCGCGATCTTGTCCGCGTCCGCGAGCGACGGCGTCAGCACGTGCACGTTGTTGACGGCGGCCTCGGGCGAATCTTTCAGCGAGAGCAGCGTCGCCATGGATTCCGTGTGCGGGTCCTTCAGATGCAGCGGGTTGAAGTCGAAGCGCAGGTGAGTCAGCAACGGCATCGCGCCGATCACGACCACGAGGGTGCCAATCAGGACGGGTTTGCGGTGACGGTCGAGGAAATCGTCGACGGGCGCCAGTTGCTTGAAACCCGGTGAGGCGACTTCACCGGGCGGATTGAAGATCTTCAGGAGTGCCGGAAACAGCGTCATGTTGGTCGCATACGCGACGAACATGCCGACACCGGCGATCTGCCCCAACTCCGCCACACCTCGGTAGGCGGTGGGCAGGAACGAAAAGAACGCTTCGGCGACGGCGACCGCGGCGAGCGTCAACGGCACGCCAATGGTGTGCGCCGTATTGACGAGAGCGGCGGCCAACCGTTCATCGCGATGGCGCTCCTCGCGGTACTTCACGCCGAACTGGACACCGAAGTCGATCCCAAGCCCGACGAACAGCACCATGAACGCAACGGAAATCATGTTGAGCGCGCCGACCATCATCAGACCGAGCGCGGCCGTGATGGCAAGCCCGACGAACAGTGTAATGAGCACGGCGACTATCATCCGGCCCGAGCGCAACGCGAGCCACAGGATCACGAGGACCACGACGAAAGTGATCATGCCGTTCAACGCGGCGCCATCCTGCACCGAGGCAAATTCTTCGTCGGCGAGCGGCTGTTCGCCGGTCAGGCGGATCGACGCGCCGTAGTGGGCCTTGAGGTCGAGCGACGCGGCGGTAGCGCGGATGGCGGCGGAGGCGCGGGCACCGGGTTCGAGCGCGCCGTAGTTGACCACCGGCTGCACGGTGATGAAGGCGCGTGCCGGATTCGTGCTGATGTCCTTGTCGACGAGCGCGCGCCACGAGAAGGCGGCGGGCTGACCGGCGAGCACACGGTCGAGCACGGTGGCGCTTTGCGAGAGCAGATGGCTCATATCGCTGAGCTTGACCTGGCCGAGCTGGAGCGGCAGCAGCAGGCTGGTGGTGAGGACCCCTGCAAGGCCGGTCAGACTGGGATCTTTGGCGAGCGCATTGACGAGGGGACGTGACTGAACGAGTTGTCCGGTGGTGGACTGGACCTGGTCGAGCGATAGAAACAGCAAGCCGTCGTGCTCGAAGAACGAACCGCCGGCCGGTTGCGTGACAGCGACGAATTCCTTGGGCTGCTTTTTCAGCGCGGCGGTAAGAGCGTTGGCGGCGGCGTCGGCGAATTCGGGCGCGCGCGCTTCGACGACGACCAGCACGGTTTGGCCGCGTTGGGGGAAGGCGTTGTCCATGGCGTCGTCGAGGGACGACCAGGCCTTGTTGGTTTCGACGAGGCGGCTGATGTCGGTATTGATCTTGAAGTGATGGACGACGTAATAGCCACTCAGGACCGCGAGGATGAGCGATATGAGGATGACGCGCAGCGGGCGACGGACCGACCAGGCGACGAGACGAACGATAGATGACTTCAGCATGTAGGCGAGTGGGGCCCTGTCACAGATGGCGTTTTTGGCATAAGGGCATAAGTATACCGACGTGGGGCTAAATGGCTCAGCTTGTGGGGCACGGACGAAGCATCAAAATCGGTATACTGGCTTTCAGCGTGGCCCGGCGGGTCATCCAGTGGTCATATTTACTGTCCTGATGAGCTTATGAAACGTTATCTGTCTGCTTTTCTGGCAGCGGCGGTGGTTTCCACCGCGGCTTTTGCGCAAACCGCGCCTGACGCGGTGGTAAAGAATGCTGTTGAAGGCACGGTCAGCGCGATGAAGGCCGATCCACAGGCGCGCGGCGGCGACATGGGCAAAATCACCCAGGTGGTGGTAACACATTTCGTGCCTGCAACGGACTTTCAGCGTACGACGCGGATTGCTGTGGGCAAAGCGTGGACGACGGCGTCGCCGGAGCAGCAGAAGCAGTTATACGAGCAGTTTCAGACATTGCTGGTGCGGACGTATGCTGCTTCGTTGGCGCAGTTGCGGGATCAGGATGTGACGTTTAAGTTCGCGCCTGCGAATGTTGGGGCTGGCGGCAAGGATGCTGTTGTGCAGTCGCACGTGTTGAGCAATGGTGGGGATGATTCGGTTGGGTATCGGATGGAGAAGACCGATTCTGGTTGGAAGGTTTATGACATCGATATGATGGGGGCGTGGCTGATTCAGGTTTATCAGACGCAGTTTGCGGATCAGCTCGCTAAAGGTGGGGTTGATGGGCTGATTAGATTTTTGACTGAGCATAATGCTCGGAGTGCGG
>NZ_JAMFSB010000089.1 GCF_026225065.1 Paraburkholderia sp.
GCGTTCAGGGCGAAAGCGACACAGGCAGCGACGCCAGCGGTCTTCAGAAAATGGATGGTCTTCATATAACTGCTCCTTCGTGTTGTTGAAAAGAGATGCGGTCTTGTTACCTATGTGGTCGATCGCGACTGAATGCGAGTCGCCGATGACACACGTGGGATCGTTGCCGCTACGGTTCCGTCAGGGCCGTTAATCGACACCGGATACGCGACTCATTCACTTGACGCTGGTTGCGCATGCGTTGATGCAGCGCGCTTGTCATTTGACTGAGGTTTATCCGTCCACACGACCATAGGCGCAAGGCGTGTGCCCAAGGGTGCGCATTCGCTTCGCAAAGGGCGTAGACGCGTCGTCCAGACGGCGCATAAGCTTGTAGGGTTGGCGTGGTGGCCCGCGGAGCGGCCCGGTAAAAGGCATCGTCGGCCGCTGCGCATTTTTCCGGCCAATTGTAAAAAATGGCGCAGCAAGCGGCCCGCCTGAGCTTGGCGAAAAAGCAAAGATGAGAAAAAACAGCAGTTTGCGCGAGCTGGTACGACAGTTGCTCTGGTAGTGCCAAGCCACTTTTTCGAACTATCGCAAGGACTGACTACAATGCCGCCTTCAATTGAACTACGCACAAGGCAATCACTGGCACTGACTCCCCGGTTGCAGCAGTCAGTGCGGCTATTGCAGTTATCGTCCCTCGAGTTCCAGCAGGAGTTGCGTACTGCGCTCGACACCAATCCCTTTCTCGAATACGACGCGACCGACACGGAAGACGTTGCTCTCGCAACTTCTTCGACCGGCGACGACAGCGTCCCGGTCGCGGCTGGCGACGCCGTCAGCGCGAGCGAACCCGATACGATACTCGACACGGCGGTAGCCGATTCGCGTGAGAGCATGGCCTCGGATGAATCGTCGGGCGACATGTCGTCCGGTGAATTCCCAGGCGAATTCTCCGGTGACTCGTTCAGCCGCAGTTCGTCGCGCCAGAACGGCGATTCCGAAGGCAGCGACCCGGCCGAATGGGCCCGTTCCCAACCTTCACTGCGCGAACAGTTGCACGACGGGCTGCGGCTGTACCGTCTCGACCAGCGCGACCGTGAAGTTGCCCGCTTCGTGATCGAAGCGCTCGACGACGATGGCTACCTGCGCCAGGATCTCGCGGATCTGGCTGCGATCGTCGACCTCGAGCCGGCTTTGACGGAAGAGGAATTGCTGGTGGCGCTGCGCCTCGTGCAGTCGCTCGATCGTCCGGGACTCGGCGCACGTTCGCTGTCCGAGTGTCTCGGGCTGCAACTGCACGCGATGCCCGTTGACGTGCCGGGTCGCGATGTCGCGCTGCAGATCGTCGAACATCATCTCGAGCGCCTTGCGCGCCGCGAACAGGCCGAACTGCAAAAGCAGATTGGCTGCTCGGCGGATGAGTTGCGCGTGGCTTGTGCTCTCGTGCGCAAGCTCGATCCGAAGCCCGGTAATTTCTATGGCCGCACGGAAGACAACTACGTCGTGCCGGACGTGATCGTTCGTCAGGTGCGCAACAAGTGGATTGTGAATATCAACCCGGCCGTGCAGCCGCGCGCACGGATTCACCGCATGTATGCCGAGCTGTTTGCGCAGTCGGCCGGTGCAAGTCGTTCGCCGCTTGCACAGCAACTGCAGGAAGCGCGTTGGCTGATCCGCAATGCACAACAGCGCTTCGATACGATTCAACGCGTGGCCGAATGCATCGTCGCCCATCAGAAAGCGTTCTTCCAGTACGGCGAGATCGCGCTTAAACCGATGGTGTTGCGTGACGTCGCCGAAGAGCTCGGCCTGCACGAATCCACCATCTCGCGCGCGACGGGCAACAAGTATATGGCGACGCCGCGTGGCATTTTCGAATTCAAGCATTTCTTTCCGCGCGAGCTGGGCACCGAAAGTGGCGGCACCTGTTCGGCCGCGGCTGTCCGTGCGCTGCTCAAGGAAATGATCGCCGCGGAAAACTCCAGCGATCCGCTTTCGGATGTGACCTTGGCGCGTATGCTCGCCGAGCAGGGCGTGCTGGTGGCACGGCGGACGGTGGCGAAGTATCGCCATCTGATGAAGGTGCCGCCGGCTGAGTTACGTCGCCAGATTTGAGCTAACCCCGCAGCCTTCTCCCTTGCACATTGTTCGCAACGATGGACGTTTTGCCCGCTCCCCATTACATTGATGGCCGGACAGTTTTTGCCGTGAGGAGTGGGGATGAAGTATTCAAGTCTGGTCGAGCGCCTGCAGGGCAAGCGCACGTCCGCGTGGGAGATTCACCATGCCGCGCAACAGGCGCGGGCGAGAGGCGAAGATGTGATCGTGCTGAGCGTCGGCGATCCGGACTTCGCGACACCTGAGGCGATCGTCGAGCGGGCGGTCGAAGCGCTGCGCGGAGGCGACACCCACTACACCGCGGTGGTAGGACGTGAGCCGCTGCGTGCGGCAATCGCCCGTGAACACACCCGCACGACCGGCCGCGCAGTCGGGGCCGACAACGTGATGCTGTGCGCCGGGGCGCAGAACGGCATTTTCGCCGCGGCGCTGTGTCTGTGCGAGCCCGGCGACGAAGTGGTCGTGCCGGAGCCGCTCTATCTGACCTACGAAGCCTGTGTGCGGGCCTCGGGCGCGACGCTGGTGCCCGTGCCCGTCGACGCGGCACGCGGTTTTCACCTGGATTGCGACGCGCTCGAAGCGGCTATTACCCCGCGCACCAAAGCGATTTTCTTCGCCACACCGTGTAACCCGACCGGCGTCGTGATGCCGCGCGCCGATCTGGAACGCATCGCGCAACTCGCTCGCCAGCATGATCTGTGGGTGGTGTCCGACGAGGTCTATGCCGACCTCACGTTCGAGCGCGAGCACGTCAGTATCGCCTCGCTCGAAGGCATGGCCGAGCGGACCGTGACGATCGCGAGCCTCTCGAAGTCGCATGCGATGGCGGGGTGGCGCGTAGGCTGGGCGATCGGGCCGGCGGAGCTGATCGGTCATCTCGGACGGCTCGCGTTATGCATGCTGTATGGCCTGCCCGGGTTCATCCAGGAGGCCGCGCTTGTCGCGTTCGAGCACAAGGCACAGATCGTCGCGGATATGCGCGAAGTCTACCGGCGGCGCCGTGACGTCGTGTATGAGCGGTTGAGCCGGGTGCAGGGGCTGCGCTGTCTGTTGCCCGAAGCAGGCATGTTCATGATGGTCGACGTCAGCGGCTGCGGTCTCGATACGGTCGAATTCACCTGGCAACTGTTTCGCGCCCAAGGGGTGTCGCTGCTCGATGCCAGCGCGTTCGGCGAGACGGCCAACGGCTTCGTGCGGCTTGGCTTTGTGGTCGACGAAGCGCGTCTCGCCGAAGCCTGCGACCGGATTGCGGCCTTCGTCGCCGGTCTGCAGGTCCGGGCGCCGGTGCTGAACGCCGGCTGAGGCGGTCTTGCCGCAGTGATTCTCGCCCTGCGATCGTGATGCCCTTGTTTTGATGCTCTGTTTACATCGGGCGGACAGGTTTTTGTTCGTCCGATACGTCGTTCCACGTATTGTTCATCGCACGCGAATAGCCAGCGAGCGATATGCAGAACAGCCAGACGAACAGAGGAAGCGAAAACCGCACCACGCGGGCCGCACGAATAGTGGGCCTGACGCTCGGCGCATTGACACTGTCATTTGCGAGTGCGACGCAGGCGGCCGAAGCGCCGCGTATCACGGATGCGCCGATACTCGACGCACCGCACGTTGCCAACCCGGTCATGGCGAGCCAGGCGCCTGACGGCGCTAACGCGTCGGCACTGGTTGAGATTGCAACTATCTTGTCGGGGCAATTTCGCGTTGCGCGAGGTGAATCCACCACGATTGCGCAAGCCGTGCTCGATGCGGCGAATCGCTTTGCGATGTCGCCGGTGCTGCTGCTCGGCGTGATTGCCACCGAATCGGGCTTCAACCGGCGGGCGGTCAGCACCGCTGGCGCGAAAGGGCTGATGCAGGTGTTGCCCTCGGCACATCCGCAACTGGTGTCGGGCGGCAAGGATCTGTCCGACCCTGTTGTCAATGTAACCATCGGCTCGTCGATTTTGCGCGGCTATCTCGACGCCTCCGGTGGCGATCTCAATGCAGCCCTGTCGCGCTACAGCGGCGGCGGCAAAGGCTATGCGCGGCGCGTTGCGCTGCATATGCAGCAGTTCTCCGCGCGACTGCAGGCGCAGCCCGATGGGTTCGTGAAGGTCGCGCTGGTGGAACCGCGCTGAAGCGCAGATTGTTCACGTTTGCTGGACTTTCCATCCAGCCGCGACCGGCCAATAGTGGCGCTTGCCCCTCCTATACTGTGACTCCCCACTCAATGTCCCGGAGGACGTCATGGCAGATCACTCTCTCAACGGTAAGGTGGTCGTGGTCGGAGGCGGTGCGAAGAACCTGGGCGGGCTGATTTCCCGTGAGCTCGCCAAGGGTGGTGCGGCAGCTGTCGCGGTGCACTACAACAGCGATGCGACCCGCGGCGCCGCGGAAGAAACCGTAGCTGCCGTGCAGGCAGCCGGTGCGAAGGCGATTGCGGTGCAGGGCGACCTGACCCAGCCCGCCAACGTCGCGCGGCTGTTCGACGAAGCGCTGAGGCAGTTCGGCAAGATCGATATCGCGGTCAATACCACGGGCATGGTCATCAAGAAGCCGATCGTCGAAGTGACCGAGCACGACTACGACACGATCTTCGCAGTCAATTCGAAGGCGGCGTTCTTCTTTCTGCAGGAAGCGGGCAAGAAGCTGGCGGATAACGGCAAGGTCGTCACCATCGTGACCTCGCTGCTGTCGGCCTATACGCCGTTTTATTCGATTTACCCTGGCAGCAAGGCGCCGATCGAACACTACACGCGCGCCGCTTCGAAGGAGTTCGGCGAGCGCGGCATCTCGGTGAACGCGATCGGTCCTGGTCCGATGGATACGCCGTTTTTCTATCCGGCTGAATCGAAAGAGTCTGCCGCCTATCACGCGAGCGCCGCCGCGCTCAGCAAATCGACAAAAAGCGGCTTGACCGAAATCGGCGATATCGCACCGATTGTCAAATTTCTCGTCACGGACGGCTGGTGGATCACCGGTCAGACGATCTTCGCCAACGGCGGGTACACAACGCGCTAACTGTCAGGCTCGGCGCATTCGACCTATGCCTTGGCTCCCCGAGTCTTTGACGTTGCTTGTGCCTATGCAGCATTCATGCTTCAGTCTGGTTCGTGACAAAGCAAATGGAGCCAGACTTCAATGGATCAGGTCGACCTGCTGCGGGTTTTCGTGCATGTCGCCGATATGCGCAGTTTCATCAAGACAGCGAAGGCGCTGAACCTGCCGCGCGCGACGGTCTCGCTCGCCGTCCAGCAACTGGAGCAGCGCATGGGCGCGCGTCTGTTGCACCGGACCACCCGGCTCGTGCAGCTGACCCCGGATGGGCAGACACTGCTCGAACGCAGCCGCAGCTGGCTCGCGGACGCGGATGCGATCGACGGGCTATTCCGCAAGGCTCCCACCGAGATCGCGGGGCGCCTGAGCGTCGACGTACCGAGCCGGATCGCGCGGCGGCTCGTGGCGCCCGCGTTGCCGGCATTCTTCGAGCGCTATCCGAACGTACAGGTAGTGCTGGGGTCGACCGACCGGCCGATCGATCTGGTTCAGGAGGGCGTGGATTGCGCGATCCGCGTGGGTCCGCTGGACAGCACAAGTCTCGTTGCCCGGCCGCTTGGCGCGCTGACGCTGATCAACTGCGCCAGCCCTGCCTATCTGGCGAAGCATGGTGTGCCGAGCGCCCCCGAGGATTTGCCGAAGCACTGGGCGATCGATTACGCATCGGCAGGCGGCGCGCGGATTGCCGCATGGGAGTATCGAAGCGGCGAGCAAACCATCAATATGCCGATGCGCAGCCGTGTTGCCGTGAACAATGCGGAAACCTATATCGCCTGCTGCCTGTCGGGCCTGGGGCTGATCCAGATTCCGCGTTACGACGTGCAGGAGCACATCGAAGCGGGTGAACTGGCGGAGGTATTGCCGGCATGGCGCGCCGCGCCGATGCAGGTCTCGGCGATCTATCCGCATTGGCGGCACCGCGCGGATCGCGTCGAAGCGTTTGTGAGCTGGTTGATAAGTCTGTTGCAGAGCCGGTTCGATTGAAGGGTGTTTCTAACAGGGGCTCTTGAGCGGCGGTATTCAGCAGCGCGCCAAGGGCAACGGCCGCTCTCGTGGCCTCTCAGGTGCCACAGGGAGCGGACGCTATAATTGCCCCAATCCGATGCGGCCGTTGTGTCCAGACGCCACCTCTGACGTTTCGACCGGCCATGTCCACCAACGCAGCGCGTCACACCTTCTACCGCTACGACCTTGCCCATGCAATTTCACCCGATCCAGTCCTTCACGCGCAAACGGCTGTCCGACGTCGTGTCTGACCAGATCAAACAACTGATCTCGGACGGCGCGTTGATGCCGGGCGACCGCCTGCCCGCCGAGCGCGATCTCGCGACCCAGTTGGGCGTGTCGCGGCCGTCGCTGCGGGAAGCGCTGATCCGGCTGGAAGCGGATGGCTACATCGAGACCTCGGGGCGGGGCGGCTTTACGGTGGTGGACGTGACGGCGCCGATCATTTCGAAGCCGCTGGCGGAACTGCTGCTGCAGAACCCGCGCACCAGCGCCGACATTCTCGAACTGCGCCAGGGGCTTGAATCGATCGCGACGGTATACGCCGCCGAGCGGGCCACCGCTGCCGATCTCAAGAAGATCCGCGGCGCCTTCGAAGAACTGGAGGCCTGCTCGCTCTCCGACGACCGCACGAACCTGCCGGAGCTGGACGCGGCCTTTCACCTTGCTATCGCCGATGCGACGCATAACATCGCGCTCGCGCATGTCATCCACGGTATCCATACGCTGATTCGGGAAGGGATGCGGCAATACCATCGGCTGATCGACTACGACGATGCGAAGGAGCGTCAACTGCTGACGCAGCACCAGGCGATCTTCGACGCCGTGATGGCACGCGACGCCCAGAAGGCGCGCAAGGCCGCCGAACGCCATCTGACTTTCGTACGCGAACTGTATGAAGAAGAGGCGGCCAAGCCGTCCTGATGCCGCGGGGCGGTACTCGCGCTGACGGCTCGGTGCGTCCAAATCGGTCGCGCCAAGGTTCGTATCCAAATTGACACGTTTCTCCAACTTCCTTATATTCTTGGTCAGACCAACAAGACCAGTCATACAAAAAGCGTACGTGGGCAGCGAGCACGTCGCCGGACTGGAATCCGCAGTAGAGTAGGCACATGCGCCCGCATCCGAAGCGCAGCGCTTCGTCCCCTCAAATATGCCGGCCCTCGATTCCATGAAAGTCGCTCTTTTCATACCCTGCTTTATCGACGCGTTCTATCCGGAAGTGGGCATCGCCACCCTCGAGTTGCTTGAGCGTTTCGGCATCGAGGTTGACTATCCCCAGGAGCAGACCTGCTGCGGCCAGCCAATGGCGAACAGCGGCGCCCAGGCCGAAGCGGCGGGCGCTGAAAAGGTGTTTGCGCGCAACTTCGCGGGGTACGACTACATCGTCGGACCCTCGTCGAGCTGCATTCACCATGTGCGCGAGCATCTGACTGCAATCGAGCAAACCGCTGAGGTGAAGAAGGTGCGCGCCGTCGCCTATGAGCTGGTCGAGTTTCTGCACGACGTGGTTGGCGCCCGCGACTTTCCCTGGGCCGAGTTTCCACATCGGGTAGGGCTGCACAACAGTTGCAGCGCATTGCGCCATTTGAAAGAGGCGTCGGTCTCGGAAATCGCCGGCACGCCCTTTTCGAAACCGCTCGCCTTGCTGAAGGGCGTCAAGGGCATCGAATTCGTCAAGCTCGCACGTCCCGATGAATGTTGCGGCTTTGGCGGCACCTTCTCTGTGACGGAAGAGCCGGTATCGGTCCGCATGGGGCAGGACAAGGTTCGCGATCACCTGAACGCGGGCGCGGAATACATCGTCTCAGGCGATATGTCCTGCCTGATGCACCAGCAGGGTTGCGCGGAGCGGATGAAAGCGGACGCACGTTTTATCCATATCGCGCAGGTTTTGAACGGAGCACGCGAATGAGCCGGATCGATCACGCGAAAGCCGCGGGCGCTTTCATCGCCAAGACAGAACATGTGGCGTTTCATGACAAGCGCCTCTGGGACCTGCGCGAAAAGCGCGATGCGCAGGCGCACAACATCGCCGAATGGGAAACGTTGCGCGAGCTGGCCTCGGGCATCAAGGAACATACGCTGTCGCATCTGTCTGGGTACCTCGAACAGTTTGCATCCGCGGCGGAAGCGAACGGTGTGACCGTGCACTGGGCGGCAACCGCGGAGGAGCACAACGAGCTGGTCTATCAGATCATGTCCGGGCGCGGCATGACGACCCTCGTCAAGAGCAAGTCGATGCTCACGGACGAATGTGCGATGCGCGAATATCTCGAGCCGCGCGGCATCACGGTGATGGAGACGGACCTCGGCGAGCGCATCCAGCAACTCGATCATCAGGACCCGAGCCATATGGTGGTGCCCGCCGTGCACAAGTTGCGCGGCGATGTCGCACAACTTTTCGGCCGCACCATCGGCACCGATCCCGAGAACAGCGATATTCACTACCTCGCCGAAAGTCAGCGGATGAATACGCGGCCCTATTTCGTGCGCGAAAAGACGGCCGGCATGACGGGCTGCAATTTCGCGGTAGCGGAAACCGGTACGGTGGTGGTCTGTACCAACGAAGGCAACGCGGATCTGTCGGCCAACGTGCCGCCGCTGCATATTGCCTCGATCGGCATTGAAAAACTGATTCCGAAGGTCGCGGACCTTGGCGTGTTTGTGCGCATGCTCTCGCGCAGCGCGCTCGGCTCGCCGATTACGCAATACACGTCGCACTTCCGCGCGCCGCGTCCTGGTACCGAGATGCACTATATCCTCGTCGATCACGGCCGCTCGGAGCGCCTTGCGATGCAGGACTTCTGGTATTCGCTCAAATGCATCCGCTGCGGCGCGTGCATGAACACCTGCCCGGTGTACCGGCGCAGCGGCGGTCTTTCATACGGTGGTACGTATTCAGGACCGATTGGCGCGATCATCAATCCGACCTACGATCTGAAACGCTATAGCGCGTTGCCGTTTGCTTCCACACTCAATGGCAGTTGCACGAATGTCTGTCCGGTGAAGATCAATATCCATGAACAGATTTACAAGTGGCGGCAGGTGATCACCGAGCGCCATGAAGTACCGTTCGTGAAGCAGGAAGTGCTGAAGATGGCCGGACGTCTGCTGGCGAGCCCGACGCTGTACCGGGCGACGGTGTCGTCGATGGGCGGCGCGTTGCGGCGTCTGCCGAATTTCGTTCTGTATAACCCGCTCAATATCTGGGGCCGGCAGCGCGAACTGCCGGAAGCGCCGAAGCTAACGTTTCACGCGTGGTACCGGAAGAATCGTGGAGGTGGCGATGGCAACGCGTGAGGCTTTTCTCGCGAAGGTGCGCGCGGCGCAGCCGGAGGCGCGCGAGCGTCCCGAGGTGCCGCTGTTTGCTTCGGTGGGCGGCGATTTGCGGGCGCGGTTTACGGCGGCGTTGGCGGGGATGGGTGGGACGTGCGTTGAGGCTTCATCCGCCACGGATGTGCTCGCGCTGATCCATGAGCGCTTTGGGGCGGACGCCTCGGTGTGCTCGGCTGCGCCTGAGGTGGCCGGCACTCGGCCGCTGAGCGCCGATATGCTACCCGCTTCGCTGCAGGATGTGGATGTCGGTGTCGTACGGGCCCGCTTTGGCGTCGCGGAGACCGGCTCGGTGTGGTTCAGCGAGCAGGAATATGTGGTCAATGCGATCGGTTATATCGTGCAGCATCTGATCGTGCTGCTCGACCCTGCACAGATGATCGATGGATTGCAGGACGTCTACCGGCGGCCGGATTTTCAGCGTGCACGATATGCGGCGCTGGTGACGGGGCCGTCCGCTACAGCGGATATCGAAGGCGTGCTGATTCGCGGCGCACAAGGCGTGCGGTCGTTGACGGTGGTGTGGCTCAGCGCGCCGCATTGACGCGTGGGGTCGCGCGCAAACTGCTGAGCGCGAGGCCCGCGAGCGTGCCGGTCACAAGCAACGTGAACAGATAGAGTCCGCCTGGACCTGCGAGTCCCATAAGCGCCGACGCCAAGGTCGGCCCCGCGCTCGCGCCCAGCGAGAAGATCAGCAGCAGCCCGGCACTGACGGCGATGCGCTGGCCGGCCGGAATGCAGTCGTTGACGTGCGACGTCACCACGCCGTACAGCGAGAACACCACGCTGACATACACATACCCAAGCACCTCGACCAGCGTGCCCCCAGGCAGCACGAACAGCAGCAGGCTGCACACCGCCGCAAGCGCGGTAATGGTCACGATGATGATGCGCCGGTCGAACAGATCGGCGAGCCGCGCGACCGGCCATTGCGGCAGGAGCGCCGCGAGCAGTGCGAAGCCCATGAAGTGCGAGACGTCGGTGACCGAATAGCCGAGTCGGCGCATGAACACCGGCTGCATCGTATAGAACCCGCTGTTCAGCAGACCGGCGGCGAGGCAGCCATACACTCCGAGCGGCGCCCATTTGTAAACCGTGCTCAAGCCCGAGAGTCCACGTTCGAGACGCGAACCGCCGCCGCTCTCAGGAGCCTCCACCGGGGCCGTCGCCACGGG
The DNA here is from genome assembly GCF_026225065.1 of Paraburkholderia sp. Classification (GTDB taxonomy): domain Bacteria; phylum Pseudomonadota; class Gammaproteobacteria; order Burkholderiales; family Burkholderiaceae; genus Paraburkholderia. The sequence continues at coordinate 10,656 of NZ_JAMFSB010000089.1, forward strand.
TGCATTGCCGGCCAGTACAACCGGTATCAGCGAAGCGGAAAACAGCGCGCTGACGAGACTGAAGAGGGCGAAGCCAGCCGGATCGGCGAGGCTGATCAGGAACTGCCCTGTGCCGACGCCAAGATAGTTTGTGATCATGTACGCGGAAAACACCCGTCCGCGCTGCGCATTACTGGCCGACTGATGCAGCCAGCTTTCCACCACCGTGAAAATGCCGACGAGGCAAAAGCCCATCACAAAGCGCAACGCAGTCCACGTCGTGGCCGAGCTCCACGTGGCATAACCGAGCGCGCAGCACGCCGAGACGGCGGCGAATGTGACAAAGGCACGATGATGTCCGACCCGCCCAATCAGGCCGCCGCCCCATAATGCGCCGACCATGAAGCCGATGTAATAAGCCGATTGCACCACACCGACCACCAGCGACGGCGTCTGCTGCTGGATCAGCCGCAGCGAGATCAGCGTGCCCAGCAGGCCATTGCCGGTAATCAGAATCGCGTAGCCGAGCAGCAGGATCGCGGTCGCCCGCAGGCTGCTGCCGGGTGCCGGGGTACTTGCAGGGTAGGCAGGGTGCGCGGCGATGGGCGGCGTGGACGGTAGACCGGCCGCCGCGTCGCGGATCCAGGATTCGTTGACCGGTTTCATCGTGTGCGTCGGGAGCCATGCAAGGATGCGGTTTCTGGTGCAACACATGTTGGCTCAGGTCAGGCACCCGAAGCAATTGCTGCAATTCACACAATTGATGTGGTCGCGTGGTAGTAACGAATGTCAAACATTCTTAGAACGCGCGTCGAAGCAGCGGAAATGTGCCGATCGATTTGAGCCGACACGCATTCTTATGACATCATTTGCCGGCGTCCGACGTTGACCCCACCGATAGGCGATCCATTTCGCATAGCGACACGGTCAAGACGCAACTGGCGCTTCGCCCCCGTCTGGAGTTGGAGCGCCAAACAGCTATCCCGTCATTCACTCTGAGGCGAAACCATGAAGTCGACATTTGCCGTACCGTTTTTGATCGTATCGTTACTGGGTACGTCCGTTGCCGCGATTGCGCAGCCGCACAATGATGATCACGGCCAGCGGCCGGTTCAGCGTGGACATGGCCGCGGACCGTCACCGCATGAGGCATCAATGGGCGGCCCGGGCGGTCCGGTTCCGCACAACGATTGGCACAAGGGCGAACGGCTGCCGACAGAGTACCGCGATCGTAACTATGTGGTCGACAACTGGCACGAACACGGCCTGCAAGCGCCGCCGCGCGGATATCAGTGGGTGGGTGTGAACGGTGACTATGTGCTTGCCGCCGTCGCGACCGGTGTCATTGCCAGCGTTCTGCTTAACGCGCACTAAGCGGCCGGGCTGAGGCCGATTGTTGTCGATGCTGGCAACAAGGTTGTGCTCGGTTGATCGTGAGGTCTGCCGTTCGTTGTCGCGAGCGGCAGACCTGTTGTGATCGTTTGTCTGATCCCCCTTTAATCGACCCGTTTCCAGACCGAAATCGGCACATCACCATTCGGTCGAGGTGTGACGCGGTAGCTCAATTCACCGTCTTTAAGCTCATAGCTTCGCTTCTGCGACTGTCCTTCCCAATTGGGAAAGGACGCATTCTGAACGTGGAACGTCAACGTTCCATTGACCGGGTCGACGCTGATCGTACCGAAATGCGTGCTGGAACCC
>NZ_JAMFSB010000090.1 GCF_026225065.1 Paraburkholderia sp.
ATTATCCGATGTCCAAGCGCACCGATGTCTACGCGGCATATATGTACGATCACTTCACCAGCCAGACTTCGGGCCAGACGTACGGCGTAGGTATCCGCACGAAGTTCTGATCGGTTCGGGGTGCCACGCGTTTCGTTGTGCTTTGCAAACCCCGCCTTCGGGAGAAGGCGGGGTTTGTCGTTTTTGGCTTTATCAACCGGTACCTCAGACCGCAGGTTTGCTGACGCTGCTTTGATAAAGACGGCAGAATGGCATCGATTGATTCCTCTCACGAGCGATTGCCATGGATACCCTCGTCAGCATGAAAGTGTTTCGCCACGTCGTCGAGGTGGGCAGCTTCGTCGGTGCTGCCGAGCGCATGGAGATGTCCGCGGCGATGGCGAGCAAACACGTGATGCATCTGGAGCAGCAACTCGGCGCCCGCCTGCTTAATCGCACCACGCGGCGCGTCGCTCCGACCGAGGCGGGCCGCGAGTACTACGAGCGTTTGAGTCAGGTGCTGACCGAACTCGACGAAGCGGGGCAGGCAGTTGGCGCCGCGAGCATCGTGCCGCAGGGCCGTCTGCGGGTGTCGTCGCTATCGGCATTCGGCCTGAGTCACGTGATGAGCGCCGTGGCCGACTATGCCGCGCAGTATCCGCAGGTCACCGTGGACATGACCTTGTCGGACCGTGTGGTCGAATTGATCGACGAGGGTTTCGATGTCGCGATCCGGGCCTCGCCGCACGGCCTGAAGTCGTCCTCGCTGATCGCGCGGCAGATTGCGACCGCGCACCTCGTGCTGTGCGCCTCGCCGGATTATCTGCGCCGGCATGGCACGCCGCAGAAACGGGCCGACCTGGCGCGTCACAACTATCTGCAGTACGCAGGCGTATCGGCGCCGGACTTCGTTACGTCCAACGGCGATGGCGGCGCGCGGGTCAGTCTGTCCGGCAACCTGATCGTCAATCAGCTGGAAGCGCAGCGCGTTCTTGTGTTGCAAGGGGCGGGGATCGCCATGCTCGGGACCGAGGTGATCGGCGACGATCTCGCCACCGGCCGCTTGCTGCCGCTGCTGGTCGCCGAGTCGACGCCGCGCGAACTGCCGATTCATCTCGTGTACGCGAGCCGGCGCCATCTATCGGCGAAGGTGCGCTCGTTCGTCGATTTTTTTGTAGCGCGCTTTGCCAACGAGGCGCTGTGGCCGTCGCTCGAGCAGATCAAGGCGCTCGCGGTGAGCTAAGCGCCTCGTTCGCCGGTCAGCGCGCAATTCCCAGCCGCGCCTTCGCTTCGTCGTATTCCTTCTTCAGACGCTCGACCAGTTCGCCGACGCTCGGCACGTCGTCCATCAGACCGACGCCCTGGCCTGCGCCCCAGATGTCCTTCCACGCCTTGGCCTTGTCGCTGCCGAAATTCATTGCGGTCTTGTCCGACGCCGGCAGCGCATCCGGATCGAGCCCGGCATTGAGGATGCTTTCGCGGATGTAGTTGCCGTGCACGCCGGTGAACAGGTTGGTGTAGATGATGTCCGAGGCGCTCGAGTTGACGATCGCATGTTTGTAGCTTTCCACCGCATGCGCTTCCTGGGTCGCGATAAAGCGCGTGCCCATGTACGCGAGGTCCGCGCCCATCGCTTGCGCTGCGAGGATCGAGCCGCCGTTGGCAATCGCGCCGGAAAGCACGATCGGGCCGTCGAACATGCGGCGCACTTCGCCGACCAGCGCAAACGGGGAGGTCGTGCCTGCGTGGCCGCCCGCACCCGCCGCGACCAGGATCAGACCGTCGACGCCCGCTTCCAGCGCCTTCTGCGCATGACGGATATTGATCACGTCGTGCAGCACGATGCCGCCGTAGCTATGCACCGCGTCGACAATTTCCTTGGCCGGCGCGCGCAGGCTAGTGATGAAAATCGGCACCTTATGTTCGACGCACACCCGCACGTCGTGCTCGAGCCGCACGTTTGACTGATGGACGATCTGGTTGACGGCGATCGGACCGATCACGGCGTCCGGATGGGCTGCCTTGTGTTCGGCGAGCGACGCCTGAATCTGCGTGAGCCATTCGTCGAGCAGCTCCGCCGGCCGCGCATTCAAAGCCGGGAACGAGCCGACAATCCCGGCCTTGCATTGGGCGAGAACCAGATCGGGGTAGCTGACGATGAACATCGGCGAGGCAACAACGGGCAGCGCAAGGTGCTGCAGGACGGCGGGCAATGCCATGGCGCAAGTCTCCTATCAGGCAAGCCGGTGCGGGTCGAACGCCCGGCATATGTGAAGTGTAGTGGCACAAGACGCAGCCTGAGTCTGAGGTGGCTGCTGCGTGCGTTGTGCGACTTGCGTCCGCAATCCGGCGAGCTCCATGAAGCCATTGCAGTTTGCGAACGATCGTTCGATTATAGGCGAATGACCGCCGGATTGCAGCGTCGGCGCAGTTGGAGGAAGTGTTCAGGTTCTACGCTTACGTGCCCTATCCCACCCCGTATGGATACACAGCGCTCCTACAATGCTTTCACGAACAACGACAAGAGACTCTCGCTATGCCCTTCGAGGATTTCACGCCCTTCCGGGTCGCCGCGGGCGACGTCGACATATACGGGGTCAAGGGCGGGGCAGGGCCGCCTCTCTTGCTGCTGCATGGCCATCCGCAGACGCACCTGATCTGGCATCGGTGCGCGGCGCAACTCGCAGAGCACTTCACCGTGATCGCCACCGATTTGCGCGGCTACGGCGCGTCGGCCAAACCGGCAAGCGACGCCACTCACGCCGCTTATTCGAAACGTGCGATGGCGGCCGATCAGGTCGCCGTGATGCGTCACTTCGGCTACGAGCGTTTTCTGGTCTGCGCCCATGACCGCGGCGCACGGGTCGCGCACCGCATGGCGCTCGATCATCCGGGCGCGGTCGAACGTCTGATGCTGCTCGACATCGCGCCGACGCTCGCCATGTACGAAGCCACCGACCGCACCTTTGCCACGCTGTATTTCCACTGGTTTTTCCTGATCCAGCCTGAGCCTTTGCCGGAGACGCTGATCGGCGCCAATCCGGACGTCTACGTGGACCGCGTGATGGGCAGCCGCCACGCCGGGCTGGCGCCGTTTGCGCCCGAAGCGCTCGACGCCTATCGCAGCGCGTTGCGGCAACCGGGTGCGGTGCATGCGATGTGCGAGGACTACCGTGCGTCGGCGACCATCGACCTCGACCATGATCGCGCCGACATCGAACGCGGCCACAAGATTGGCTGTCCGCTACGCGTGCTGTGGGGTGAGGAGGGCGTGATCGAGAAGTGTTTCAAGCCGCTCGCGGAATGGCGCCAGGTGGCGCGCGATGTCAGCGGGCGAGCGTTGTCGTGCGGGCACTACATCCCAGAGGAAGCGCCAACGGAGTTGGTCTCGGAGATGTTGTCCTTCTTCGAAGCTGTGGAGCAGTAGAAGCTCGGTCGCGCTCAGCCTAGCGGCGGCAGCCTGCGCGCGACCGGCGTCGACTTGATGATGGCGGTGCTGGTTTCCGCGCGCTCCGTCACCTTCGACAGGATTTCATCGAGCTGCTCGATCGAATGCAGATACAGACGGCAGACGAAGCAGTCGTCGCCGGTCACCTTGTCGCACTCCACGAACTCCGGGATACGCCGGATCACGTCTTCGACCAGATGCAATTGCCCGGGCAACGGCTTCACGCGCACGATTGCCTGCAGCGTGTAGCCGAGCGCGCGCGGATCGATCTGCACGGTGAAGCACTCGATCACGCCTTGGGTCTCGAGCCGCCGTAGACGCTCGGCGGTGCTGGGCGCGGACAAGCCGACCCGCCGTGCCAGTTCGCTGACCGGCTGGCGTGCATCTTCGGCGAGCGCCGCCAGGAGCGCCCGGTCGGTGTCGTCGAGTGCAGCTGGGGGGCTAGCTGGCGTAAGGCGCTTTGCCATGGTTGCCTTCGATTATTAGGTTTGGGCAGTTAAATGCCTAAGTTTAGCCATATATTCGACCATCCGGATTAAATACACTGACTCTCATACAGTGATCAATCCTGGGAGAGCGAAGATGGCTGCCAATGAAATGCGCGGGAGCGCCACCAGTCGCGGGGCGGCGGAGATGACCGTGGCGATGCTGATGTCGGGGACAATCGGCTGGCTGGTCGTATCGTCGCAACAGAGCGCGTTCAATGTGGTTTTTTTTCGCTGCGTGTTCGGCGGCGCCACCTTGGCCCTCGTGTGCGCGGCGTTAGGACTGTTCCGTCGCAACCTGTTCTCCTGGCGCATGCTGGGCCTCGCCGCGCTCGGCGGTGTGGCGATCGTCGTCAACTGGGTGCTGCTGTTTGCGGCGTATTCGCGCGCGTCGATTTCGATGGCCACCGCCGTCTACAACACGCAGCCATTCATGCTGGTCGCGCTCGGTGCGGTGGTGTTTCGCGAACGCATCACCGCTTCGACGGTTGCGTGGTTGCTGGTGGCGTTCGGTGGCCTCGTGCTCGTCGTGCGGGTCGAGCCCGCCGTGCTCGCGGTGCCGGGCCGGTACCTTGAAGGAATCGCTTATGCGGTTGGCGCGGCGGCGATGTACGCGGTGTCGTCGATCATCACCAAACATCTGAAAGGCACGCCGCCGCATCTGATCGCGCTGATTCAGGTGGGGCTCGGCGTGCTGATGCTGGCGCCGTTTGTGCGCTTCGATGCGCTGCCTGCCACCGGCGCGCACTGGCTTGAACTCGTGACGCTCGGCGTCGTGAACACCGGCATCATGTATGTGCTGCTCTACGGCGCGATCCAGAAGCTGCCGACGGCGATGACCGGCGCGCTTTCGTTCATCTATCCGGTTGTTGCGATCATTGTCGATCGCGTTGCATTCGGCCAGAAGCTTGCGTGGGTGCAGGTGATCGGCGCTGTGCTGATTCTGCTTGCTGCCGCAGGCGTCAACTTCGGCTGGCGCCTCGTGCCGCAGCGCCGCTACTCGCCGACTTGAGCCGCCCTGTCCCCGTGCCGCCGGATGACAGTGTCAACCTTTTGTAGGGAAATCACCGATGCGGTCAAAAAACCCGCGCAGGTATCATTTGTGTAGACGATGATCACGTCGACCGAATTCCGCCGCTCGCCATTCTTTGCGAGCGGCTTTCTTTTTTGTGCCGCGGTTTTTGACGTTTGTTGAGCGACGGCGCTTGTCTTCCGCTTAGGCGCTGATCACGCGCTACGCGTGACGGTATTGCGTGCGACGATACATGAGCCATCCACCGTCAACGGACCGCCCTGCACAGCCAGTTCTTCGATCAGCCCGCGCAGCAGCGCTGGCCATTCCTCGCGCGGCTTGAGCATGGTGGCAGCCGCGCGCATCGCGCTGGCGCTGTCGAGCATGCGTGTGAGCGCATCGAAGGTCATGGTCCGCACTTCGAGCAGCTTGAACACGATCAGCACCTTCAGTGCATTCTTCGCGTTGCGCGCCGGATCGGCGCGCAACCATGCGACTCGCGAAAACGCTCGCTCCAGCGCCTGCGCAACATTCGTGAACGGCGCGCCGTGACCCGGGATCACCGTGCGCACATCGAGCTTGGCGATGGTCTCCAGCACGGCTTGTTCTTCCGCAAAGCCGCTTTCGCCTTCGAGCTCCGGAAAAATCACACCGAAACCGTTTTCCCATAGTGCGTCCGCGCTGATCAGCACACGTTCTGCCGCGCAATAGAGCATCAGCGAGTGCGGGTCGTGGCCAGGTGCGCCGAGCACCTCCCAGTCGAGCGCGCCGAGCTTGAGGTGCATGCCGGGTGCGATCGTCTCGGTGAAGGTGAAGCGCGTGCAGGTCTGGCCGGTGCCGCGATACGTCAGGCGAGCCTCATCCCAGTTGCGCACCGCTTCCGCCTCAGCGGAGGGGATTGCCGTGCGGCATGGCCACGCCGCCTGCAGTAACGCGTTGCCGCCGCAGTGGTCGGAGTGCAGATGGGTGTTGACGATCAGATCGAGCGGCCGTTCGCCGAGCGCCGCCTGCACTAAGGTCCGCGTTTGCGGCGCATGAGTCGAGTAACCGGTATCGACCAAGGCGGCGCAGGTATCGTCAACCAGCAGCACGTTGTTCGACGACAACCAGCCGCGCTCGAACACCTGAATCGACGCCGGTAAGCTCATGATGGATGGGACTCCTGGGCCGACTGAGCGGACTCCTGCATGGGCTTCGGCATCACGATGCGCGGCGCCGCATTCATTTCGCGGCCTGCCGGTTTTGCGCCATCCACTGCGCGTGGCGATCGTCGAGTGCATCCCAGACCGCGCGCCTGGTGGCATCGTCGTAGGTGGACCAGCACGCGATTTCATCGATGGTGCGCAGACACCCTTCACACCAGCCGCTCGCTTCGTCCATCCGGCACACATTGATGCACGGCGACGGCACGGGTGCAACCGTGTTCTGTTGGTCCACGGTGCTTGCCGTCGTCATTCGGCTTCTCGTAGCGCCACGTCGGCGACTGGCGCGCCGGTCAGGGCGACCAGCTCCTGCGGCGACAGATTGAATACCGCATGCGGGTGGCCAGCCGCGGCCCAAAGAGTGTCGAGCGTCAGCAGGTCTGCATCGATCAGCGTAACTGGCGGCGTGGCGTGGCCGATCGGGCAGACGCCACCGATCGCATAGCCGGTCTTTTCGCGCACGAACTTCGCATCAGCGCGCCCAATCTCGCCGACCTGTGCTGCGACCTTTTTCTCGTCGACGCGGTTCGCGCCGCTCGCGATCACCAACACAGGCGCATCGTCTTCGCGGCGGCGAAACAGGATCGATTTGGCGATCTGTGCGACCTCGCAGCCTAGTCCTGCAGCAGCTTCGGCCGACGTCTTGCCGGTTTCCGGCAGCATCACGATCTGTCCGGCGTGGCCGCGCTCACGCAGCAGCAATGCGACGCGGCGTGCCGAGTCCGGCAATGCGTTGAGATCGTCGGCGTGGGTAGGAGCGTTGTCCGTCATAAAGCACTTTCCAGTGAGAGGTGAGTTAGACGCACGAGGCCGGTTCGCTGCGTGCTTTGGCGAGCAACGCTTTACCGGCGCGCGAGTTGTTCGGCTTGCCGATCGAGGTCGAGATGAAATCGCCGATCGCGACGACCTGGGCGAGATCGATACCGGTCTCGATACCGAGTCCTTGCAGCAGATACAGCACGTCTTCGGTAGCGACGTTGCCGGTGGCGCCCTTCGCATACGGACAACCGCCGAGCCCGGCTACCGATGCGTGAAAAATCTCAATTCCTTCGTGCAGCGCAGCGTAGATGTTGGCAAGTGCCTGGCCGTAGGTGTCGTGGAAGTGCCCCGACAGTTGCTCGCGCGGAAACACTTCGGTGAGCGCAGCAAATACTTCGCGCGTACGTTTGGGCGTGCCCACGCCGATCGTGTCCGCGATATCGATCTCGTCGCAACCGAGCGCGGCAAACCGCTTGACCACATCCACCACCGACGACACCGGCACCTCACCCTGATACGGACAGCCGAGCGCGCACGAGACACTGCCGCGAATCCGTACGCCATGCTCCTTGGCGGCCCGAGCGACGGGCTCGAAGCGCGCGATGCTCTCAGCGATGCTGCAATTGATGTTCCGCTGCGAGAATGCTTCGCTGGCGGCGCCGAAGATCACGATTTCGTCGGCGCGGGCCGCAAGGGCGCCTTCGAAGCCACGCAGATTCGGCGTCAGCACCGAATAGATCGTGCCGGGCCGGCGTTCGATGCCGGCCATCAATTCAGCGCCATCGGCCATCTGCGGCACCCACTTCGGTGAGACGAACGAGGCCGACTCGACGTTGCGAAAGCCAGCCGCGGACAGGCGGTTGACCAGTTCGATCTTGACGGCGGTGGGGACGAAGTCCTTTTCGTTCTGCAGTCCGTCGCGTGGACCGACTTCGACGACTTTGACGGCTTGTGGCATGGCCATGATGGGTCTCCAGCCGCGCGAGGCGGCGCTGTATTGGGAATTCAGTATCCGCGGTCGATATCGACGACCCCGCCCACCGGCTCGCCGCGCATCAAAGCGAGAATCTTGTGCGCGACCTGGGCGACGCTCTCTTCGCGCAAGGTCTGCGCCGAGCTATGCGGAGTGATCGTGATGCGAGGCTCCTGCCAGAACAGATGATCGACCGGCAGCGGTTCTTCGCGGAACACGTCGAGCGTAGCGGCGGCAATCTGACCGTCGGCGAGCGCGTCGAGCAGATCCTGTTCGACCAGATGTGCACCGCGCGCGACGTTGATCAGATAGGCGCCGCGTGCGAGCTTCGAGAAGGTACGTTGGTTCAGCACGTCGTGCGTCTCGAGGGTGTGCGGCAGCAGATTCACCAGCACCTTTACGCCACTGAGGAACGCCTCGAACTGCGCCTCGCCGGCGAACGTCTGCACGCCTTCGATCTGCCGCGCGCTGCGGCTGTAGCCGCGCACCGGCATGCCGAACGGGACCAGAGCGCGGGCCACGTAGGTGCCGAGTACGCCGAGGCCGAGCACGCCGACTGTGAAGGTGTCGCGCGGATGCGGATCGAGCACCTTCCAGCGGCGCTCCGCCTGCAGCGCTTTATATTCGTCGAAGCGGCGCAGGTAGCGCAGCACGGCGTGCGTCACGTATTCGGCCATTTGCGGCGCCATGCCGCCGTCTTCGAGGCGCACGAGTTGCGCGGACCGCGGCAGGGTGCCGGGATGCGCGTGCTCGAGCGCTAGAATCGCGTCGACGCCCGCACCGAGATTGAATATGGCGCGCAAGCCCTCGCGGTCTGCCAGCATCTCGCGCGGCGGCCGCCAGACGATAGCGAAGTCAGCCGGCGCCATGTCGCCCGGCTGCCATTCGCGCAGTTCGGCCTCGGGCAGTGCACGGGAGAAATCGTGCAGCCAGGAAGCGGCTTCGGACTGAGGCGTGCAGAAAAGTATCTTCATGCGATCGGTGCGGCCATCACTTGGCGAACAAGCGGCTGATGTCCTTGAAGGCCTTGAATTCGAGCGCGTTGCCGCACGGGTCGAGGAAGAACATCGTGGCCTGCTCGCCCACTTCGCCTTCGAAGCGGATATGCGGCTCGATGATGAATGCCGTGCCCGCCGCCTTGAGCTTGTCGGCCAGGGTGTGCCAGTCGTCCGTGCTTAGCACGACGCCGAAATGGCGCACGGGCACGTCGTCGCCGTCCACTGCATTGACGCCGGCACGGCCGGTTTCATTGGGCGCGAGATGCGCCACCAGTTGGTGGCCGAAAAAATCGAAATCGACCCACTCCGGCGAACTGCGTCCTTCCGGGCAGCCGAGCAGGTCGCCGTAGAAGGCGCGTGCGTTTTCCAGGCTGGTGACCGGAAACGCCAGATGGAACGGCTGCAGCGCTCGTGGCTGGACAGATGACGCTTGCGACATGGGGCCTCCTCCGTTTTATGGATAGGCTTCATTCTACTTTTTCGAGGCCGATTGCGCGCGCTTTGGCTCGGGCGGGCAGGTTGGCACCCGGGCAGGCGTGCCGGCTGCGTCCCGGGTTGCTGTCCAATAAGCAAATGAGAAAAAGTTGGTTCGTGTCCGCAGGGCCCCGCTCCACAATAGGTTTCCAGATTCCGGCAGCGAGGAGAATCATGCTTTCATGCAGCAAATCGACGTGGCCGCCACGGCTCGTGACTGTACCGGGCCTGCACGGCAGCGAGGGCGCGCATTGGCAGACATGGCTCGAACGGCAGTTCGCCCGCTCGTTGCGCGTCGAACAGGCGGATTGGGATGCGCCGGACCTGGCGGCCTGGGCGCGCTCGGTGCGCGACCTGCTCGCGCGCGAACGCGGGCCGTTCGTGCTGGCGGCGCATAGCTTCGGGTGCCTTGCGGCGGCGCATGCGTTGCAACAGGCGTCGTATGTGGGCGACGTGGTGGGC
>NZ_JAMFSB010000091.1 GCF_026225065.1 Paraburkholderia sp.
GTCGACATTACCGGCGTGGTCGAAGCCATTGCAGCGCAGACCAATATCCTCGCGCTCAACGCAGCAGTCGAAGCGGCTCGCGCGGGCAGCCAGGGACGCGGCTTCGCAGTCGTCGCAAGCGAAGTGCGTAGTCTCGCGCAGCGCTCGGCGGATGCCGCGCGCGAGATCAAGGAGCTGATCCGCGACTCGGTGTCGACCATCGAAGTCGGCACGCAACTGATCCACCGCGCGAGCGATACGATGGATGGCGTGGTGGAAAGCGCGGGTAGCGTCACGCGCATTGTCGAAGCCATTGCAACCGCTACGGTCGATCAGGCCACCGGCATTGCCGAGGTGAACGACGCCGTGAACCAGATGGATCAGGTCACGCAAAGCAACGCGGCACTCGTCGAGCAGGCCGCCGCGGCGGCCGATGCAGTGCAGAACAAGGCGTCTGGCCTCGTAGAAAGCGTCAGTTTCTTCCGATTGGGAGTGACTGCCTAACGAATCTGAAAGCGCTACGTCAATAATCGTTCACAAAGCGCTGCTACGGTAGCGCGGTTGTCCTGCAGGTCCGTCACTAATATTCCCCCAATGCCGTACGGAGACTACAGATGCAAACCGCTGCCCGCTCACGCCTGCTCACCGGCGTTCTTTCCCGCTTCAAGTCCCGTTCTGTTCTCAAAGCGCGAAGCCCACTGGTAGCGCTCACACTGATCGCCGCAAGCGCAAGTGCATTTGCGCAGCAATTTCCTTCAGGCGGTCAAACCCCGTTCTTTCCAGGCTTGCTGGTAGTAAGCCGCAGTGTTTACGACGATCTGTCGAGCAATGTGCAGGTGGGCACGATTCTGCCGCCGAACTGCGCCAACACGACGGGTGGCTGCAGCACCGGCGCCACGGTCGACGGCACCTATCCGTACGTCTGGAACAACGTGCTGTCCGATGCGAACTTCGGCATCACGTCGCGAATCTATCTCGATCAATTGACGCCCTCGGGCGAAATCGTCAGCTCACTCGAAGTCCCCAACAGTCTGCATCCCCAGCGCGATTCGAACGGCCAACTGGTCACGAGCTTTAGTTCGAAATCCGAACTGGCGTTGCATCTGTCCACGGACGGCCGCTATCTGAGCTTTGTCGGCTACGTTGCGCCCGTGAACGCGATCGATGCCTCGAACGCGAATACACCTGGTGAAGTCGATCCGACCAATCCGGATGGGCAGAACGTGTTTCGCGGGATTGCACGCGTGGACGGTCTGGGCAATTTTCGCTTCACCGAAACGAATGCCTTTAGCGGCGACAACGGACGCGCCGCCATTCTGAACGACAGTAACGGCCACGACTTCTTCTATGCTACCGGCAATGCTGGCAACGGCTCGAATCCGCAGCCCGACGGCGTGATCATCGGCACTGGCGCGCAGTTCGTGGACGCGTCGAACCAGTCTGAGGCGCAGCAAAACCCGGGCACACCCACGCCGCTCGGCAGCTTCTCCGTCACCGAACTCGGCGCCAAGGCCGACAAGATCGGCAAGGACGACAACTTCCGCGGCATCACGATCTACAACAACGTGCTGTATTACACGAAGGGCAGCGGCAGCAACGGTGTGAACACGGTGTACTTCCTCGACACCACAGGTAAAGCCTGCCCGTATGGCACCGGCGTGCCGGCGGCCAACGCGAAGCTGCCCACCACGCCACTCGCCTATGATGCCGCGACGCTGCAAGCGAGCGGTCTGCCCAGCAATATGTGCATCCTGGCCGGCTTCCCCACGACACTCACCAAGGACCTGACGACGCCCGCCTTCCCGTTCGGCATGTGGTTCGCCAACGCCACGACGCTGTACGTCGCGGATGAAGGCGATGGCTACACCGGTGGCACCGATCTGTTCACGCACGCCGCCGCACAAACGGGAGCAGGGCTGCAGAAGTGGATCTACAACGCCTCGGCGAAAAAGTGGACGCTGGCTTATACGCTTCAAGCCGGTCTGAATCTTGGTATGGAGTACACAGTACCGGGCTATCCGAGCGGATCGAATTCGGCCACGGGCCTGCCGTGGGCGCCTGCTACTGATGGCCTGCGCACCCTGACGGGCCGCGTCGAAGACGACGGCACGGTGACGATCTGGGCGATTACGTCGACGGTCAGCGGCGATGGCGATATCGGTGCGGATCCGAACCGCCTAGTGGTTACGCGCGACGTGCTGAAGAATGCGACCGCCGCCGGCGCCGCCAGGGAGAAGTTCGTGACGCTGCGTAGTGCGGGCTTCGGTGAAGTGCTGCGCGGCGTGTCGTTCGCGCCGGGCAGCATCGCCACGGACGGGAATCGGTTCTAAGCGGTCCGAGAGGGCGAGACCTGCCCTCTGATCCCGACAGATTCGGCGGGTACGGCGCCGGCTGCTTCACAGCGCCGGCGTCAGGACTCGAAATCCAGACCGCCGATCAATATCTCGGGCTCGGCCTGAGTATGCGAGCGGAAATCGACCTCGCGCGCGTTATGCCACGCATCGAGCTTGCGTGGAATGGCATTCAGATAACTGGCGAAGCGCGCCTCGCCGCCCTCTCCCATCAGACACTCGATTTCGTCGCTGTCCCAGGTCAGATGCAGATTGAGCTTGTGCGGATAGGGCCGCACCACTTCGATCGGTTCGGCCCACACCCTGACGCTGGTCGGATGGCCGTGGCCGTGATACGGCAACACTTCCGCGTGCACGCCCGTGTCGAACAAGGCGGCGATGGTCGCGGCAATGCGGGGGGCGAATTCGTGGTCGAACCTGGCTACGGTCTCCGGATTCATATCGATCTCTCCGTCGAGCTTTGCAAGGCATCGTAGCATGAGGGGGACGTGCGGCGGACAGGCCAGACAGGCGCGAGGCCCACACCCAGCACAGTCGCGCGGCCCGCCCTACTGCACCACTCGCTGCCCCAGCGCATAAACCTTGCACTCCGACCACCTCGAACCGCAATACGCCAACGCATGCTCGGCGGCTTCCTGCGGCGTACGCTCGATCAGGGTATTCGAGCAATGGCCGCCTGCGGCAATCACAAATGCCTTGCCTTCGTTACGCGAGGCGCCATACAGCGCGAACCGTTCCTGGCAACCCTCATTCAGACCCGCCGGTTGCGGCAATGCAGCGGGTGCAGGCAACTGCACGACGATCTGGGTCGGCAGATTCAACGTCTTCAGGAACGGTTCCACCGTCGGCCACCAGGTTTCGGCGGGCGCATCGTAGAGCAGTTCGTGACCGTCATCGCCAAATGGCGGCAACACCGCAAGCTGCGCCGAAACGCCGTGCGAGGTGTACGCGCTAAGCATCTGCCGCGCGAGATCAGGGTTGAAATAGTGATCGTTCTCCGACCACACCCACTGGCTCGGAATCTTCGCCGTCGAACCGTACTGCTCGACCGCCGCAATCAGTTGATCCGGCCGGCACACGGAGTCCGGGCGGTTCGAACCACGGCCGCCGGCGAAATCGAGCACCCCAACCACGCCTTGGGGATTGCGCGCCGATGCCGCGAGCACGGCAAGACCGCCGGTCGATTTGCCGAGCAACAGCACGCGCTGACCATCTACCCAAGGTTGCGCACGCAACGAGTCGAGCGCGCCCAACAGGTCGTCGGCCGACGCGTTGCCCGGCGAAAGATAGTCCGGGTTGCGGCACGGACCTCCGCTCTCGGCATACGGACCGTCCGAGTGCCCAAAGCCGCGACGCAAGACGATCACGGCAGCGTAGCCCCGTTGCGCAAACGCCACCGCCGCGTTCAGCAGCAGTTCCGGCGCACGGTCTCCAACACCCGTCGCAGCGACGCGCGGTGTGCCCGGCGTCATCAGCACGAGCGGCCAGCGCCCAGCGCGGTCCGGGCGCACTACCAAGGCTTCGAGGTGGGGCTTCGCGCCGTCCGGCAAGGTGATCTGCAACGCGATGGGCTCACGAACGAGACCTGGCAATAGCGCCGTTTCGTCAGACGATGCGTTCGCGGTCGCTTGCGACGGCGCCGCCGCCTGCTGCGCCCATGTCTGCAAGGGCACACTCGCCATGACGAGCAGAAGAGCATAGGAGCGCATGAAGCGCGAGTTCAGGCCCGGAAGCTGGATACAGCGTTGCCAGATGGATTGGGCAGTCTTGTCGCTCATTGTTAAATGCCTATGCGCGTTTCGAGCCATACAACATGGATGGATAGCGTGCCGTCTTGTTCGCCGCATGAGAGTGTAGTCTGCGACCCTTCAAGGGGTCTACACCGCGCTGCGAGCGAACCGCGTGCGCCCCTGCGAGTCGCGTCCAGCCATGCATCAGGCATGAAGCATCATCGAAAAAGGGCCTACGGTTCGCACCGTAAGCCCTTGCTTGCTGTAAGCCCAGCCCGATCCAGTTCGGTTAGGGTTCCTCCCAATCAGAACCTGTGGCGAATCCCCACCACCGCCACGTCCTGCGAGTTGGCGCCCGAGTTCACACCAAAATCGCCGATCGACGCATCCGCGCTCACCACGGTGCCGCTCGAGTTCAAGGTGTTACCGCTCGCCTTCTGATAACCGAACAGCGCATACAGATCGGTGCGCTTCGACACGGCATAGTCGGCGCCCAGGTTGACCTGGTTATAGTGGGCAGACGCCGGCCCCGTCAAGGACGTGTAGTTGTAACCCACCCCGGCCCGGACCGCAGGCGTGAACTGGTAGTTGAAGAACACCGAGCCGTTGTTGAACTTCGCGGTATCGCGGAAGGAGGAAAAAGCATCGCTGCCGTACTGGGTGTTCGAGTACGTCAAGCCGGCGGTCACCGGGCCGATCACGTATTGACCGCCCACCTTGGCAATCTGGATCGATTTGGCGCTGGCAAAGCCAGAGTTGATGACCGTATTGAACAGGCTGTCCGAACTGCTGGTCCAGGTGCGCAAGCCCGCCGTCGCGGTGTTGCCGCCATTGGCGTAGAAATAGCCAGCGCCGAGCGACAGCGGCCCGTTGGCATAGGCCCCGCCGAAGCTATACGTCCGGCCGCTGCCGTTCGCACCGGCCACGCCACCCAGGCCGTACAGCGCCTCGACCTGGAAGCCCGAAAAAATCGGGCTGACGTACTTGACCGAGTTGTTGACGCGCAGGCTGTTGTCGTAGTTGTCGAGGTCGCCCGGCGTGCCGAACACGCCGCCGAAGTAGTTGTCCTCAGTCAGACCCTGGACCAGATCGACGATCGGGTCATATTGCCGTCCCAAAGTGACGGTGCCCCACCCATTGCCGGTCAGGCCCACCACCGCCTTGCGGCCGAACTCCCGGCCGCCCTGGCCCAGCGCGCCGGTGCCGACGTTAAAGCCATTCTCCAGCTGGAAGATCGCCGCCAGGCCGCCACCCAGATCCTCGGTGCCTTTAAGGCCCCAGCGGCTGCCGGAGATATTGCCGCTCGCGAACTTGATCAGCGTGGACTGGTTCTGGCCGTTGCTGCTTTGGGCGTTATGCACATAGGCTATGCCCGTGTCGATGATGCCGTACAGCGTGACGCTGCTTTGCGCATGCGCACCGGCGGACAGGAGCAGGCCGGCAGGCACAGCCAGGAAGGAAAGGCGCTTCTTCATCTTCATCGAGTAATTTCCCTAGTCGAGGGTGTTGTTTTAATGACCGGGGTGAACGATAAGAGAAGCGAGCAGGAACGAAAACAAACGAATTCTTCGATGCATATGAAGCAACGTGACTTCCATTGGCCGCAATGTCGCACGATCGCCATAGACTCATTTATCATGCAAGCTTCATGCACCTCCATCCGGCGCGCCACCGCATAACAAGCCATGGTCTACCCCTCACTGCGCGACTGGCTGTTTTCGGTCAAGACCTTTGCGGCAGCCATGCTCGCCCTCTACCTCGGGCTCGCCTTTCAGTTGCCGCGGCCCTACTGGGCCATGGCGACGGTCTACATCGTCTCCAACCCGTTTGTGGGCGCGACCCGTTCGAAGGCGCTCTACCGGGCGCTCGGCACTGCCCTCGGAGCGTCGGCAGCGGTGCTGTTCGTGCCGCCGTTCGTCGAATCCCCGTACCTGTTCAGCGTGATCGTCGCCCTCTGGACCGGTACGCTGCTGTACCTCGCGATCTCGGACCGCACCGCACGTAGCTACGTCTTCTTGCTGGCGGGCTACACCATGCCGCTGATCGCGTTGCCGGCGGTCTTCAATCCCACTGCCGTCTTCGACCTCGCCGTCACCCGCACCGAGGAGATCCTGCTCGGCATCGTATGCGCCGCCGTCGTGGGGGGCGTCATTCTGCCGAACCGCCTCGCGCCGACCATCATCGAGCGCACCGAAGGGTGGTTCCGCGACGCCGTCGTCTACGCCACCGAAACGCTGTCGGGGCGCATTGCGGGCGCCTCGATCTCGGCCTGCCGCCAGCGCCTCGCCGCCACCGTCAATAGCCTCGAACTGCTGCTCAGCCAGCTCGCCTACGATCACACCCGGCCCGACGTGCTAAGCCGTGCTCAAGACTTGCGCGGTCGCATGCAACTGCTGCTGCCTATCATGTCGTCGCTGGCCGATCCTCTGACAGCCTTGCTCGGCGACCACCGGACGCCTCCCGCCAGACTCGAGCCGCTGCTCGCCGATGTCGTCAAATGGTTCAACACGCCGCTGCGCCCGGCGAACCAGGATGAGCGGCCCGATCTCGAAGCCGACGTCCTGCGCGAGCGCATCGCCGCGTTGCAGCCGCCGCCTGCGACGCTCGCCACCTGGGAAGGCGCGGTCCTCTCGAACGCCTTGTGGCGTCTCAAGCAGGTCATCGACATCTGGCAGGACTGCCGTACGCTGCGGCGCATCGTCGTGGAGGAGGACGGCACCTGGCAGCCACGCTTCCGGCACTGGCGGGTGGGCGGAACAGAGCGCTATTTCGACCGCGGCATGATGCTGTTCTCCACCGGCTCGGCGGTCGGCGCGATCGTCCTTGGCTGCGTGCTGTGGATCAGTTCCGGCTGGAACGACGGCGCCGGCGCGATCACGCTCGCCGCCATTGCATGCTGCTTTTTTGCGGCGCTCGACGAGCCCGCGCCGCAGGTGTTCAAGTTCTTCACGGCGACCTCGGCCAGTGTCGTGCTGGCGGGACTTTATCTGTTCGTTGTGCTGCCGAACGTGCACGATTTCCCAATGCTCGTGATCCTGTTTGCGGGTCCGTTCATCCTCGTCGGCACGCTGATCCCGCGTCCGCAGTTCAATCTCGCGACCATGCTGGTGGCCGTCAATACCGCGACCTTCATCAGCATTCAGGATGCCTACGATGCCGACTTTTTTATCTTCGTGAACAGCAACCTCGCGGGTCTGGCGGGGCTGCTGTACGCTTACCTGTGGACCCGCGTGACGCGGCCGTTCGGCGCCGAGCTTGCGGCCTCCCGACTGATGCGCTCGAGCTGGGCCGACGTGGTGTTGAGCGCCTCGACCAGGCCCATTGAAGATCAACGCAATCTGGCGGCGCGCATGCTGGACCGCCTGATGCAGCTGATCCCGCGTCTCGCCGCGACTGACGACAACCGCCATCCGTCCATCGAGAGCTTCCGCGATTTGCGCATTGCCTTTAATGCGGTCGACCTGCGCCGCCTGCGTCTGAAGCTCGGCAGCGAGACGTCCGCTGCGATCGATCACGTGCTCGACGGCATTCGCGGTCACTTCGAAACCTGTGTCGCGCGCCGCAAACGCCAGCCGGTGCCCGAGAGCCTGATGTCCGCCATCGACTCGGCGCTCGCACGGGTCGGCACCCTGGGGCTCGTCAATACAGCGAACAGCACGGCCCTCTATACACGGCAGTTGCGCGATGCGCAGCATGCGCTGGTCGGCCTGCGCCTGTCGCTGTTTCCGGCCACGATCGCTTCGCTTGTTCCACCTGCCGCGCCTAACCAGGAACCTGCCACATGATGCGACCACTGACCTCACCTCAGGATAACGAATCATGATCGGCGAAGTCGATGTCTTCGGCGTGTTCGTGCCGGCCGTGCTGGTGCTGATGTTCGTCGCTTATGTGCTCGGCCTCCTGATTCGCACGGCGCTCGAGCGCACCGGTTTTTATCGCCTTGTGTGGCACCGTTCCATTTTCGATCTCGGCATCTATGTGCTGCTGCTGGGTCTTGTCGTCCTCGTCTCGCACCGGTTCATAACGTGAAAAAAACCTGGTTCTCCATTGGTCAGATCCTGCTGACCCTGATCGTCGTCGTGATCGCGGGCCTCGTGTTGTGGAAGATGATCAACTACTACATGTTCTCGCCATGGACACGCGACGGCCGCATCCGCGCCGACATCATCCAGGTGGCGCCCGACGTGTCCGGTCTGATCACCGAGGTCAACGTCGTCGACAATCAGCAGGTCAGGCAGGGGCAAACGCTGTTCGTGATCGATCAGGCGCGTTACACGCTCGCGCTGCAGCAAGCGCTGGCCACGGCGCAACAGCGGCGCGCGACACTCGATCAGGCCCGTCGCGAAGACGTCCGCAATCGTCAATTGGGTGACCTCGTCGCGCGCGAAGTGGCGGAAGAAAGCCGCTCGCGTGTCGAAACGGACGAGGCGGCGCTCAACGATGCGCTGGTCGCGGTCGATACCGCGCGTCTGAATCTGCAACGCACTCACATCGTCAGTCCGGTGGATGGCTATCTGAACGACCGCGCGCCGCGCACTGGCGAATTCGCGTCGGCAGGCCGGGCGGTGCTGTCGGTGGTGGACATGCATTCGTTCCGCGTGGACGGTTACTTCGAGGAGACCAAGCTGAGCGGCATCGATATCGGCCAGGCCGTCGATATCAAGATCATGGGTGAGCCGGGTGTGCTGCGCGGCCACGTCGCCAGTATCGTGTCCGCGATCGAAGACCGCGACCGCGGCGAAGGGGCAAACCTGCTGCCGAACGTGAACCCGGCCTTTAGCTGGGTGCGCCTCGCGCAACGCATCCCCGTGCGCGTCGCGCTCGACGATGTGCCGAAGGACTTCCGCATGATCGCCGGACGCACCGCGACCGTGTCCGTGCGCGGACTCGCGCCGTCGATAGGTTCGCAGGGCGCGGTGGACCATAGGACTGCTTCGGGTGTGCCGGCCACCTCACAGCCGGCTTCGACACCGCCGTCTCCGGCGCAGCCGGCTGCAGTTCCGCCCGCCTCGGCAGCGACTGCACCATCCGCAGCGAGCGCCGCGCGATGAAGCCGTTGCGTACCCTCCCCGCTCTGCCGCTGGCACCGCTGGCGGCACTGGTGCCGCTCGCGTTAGCCTTATGCGCCTGCACCGTCGGTCCGAACTATTCGCTGCCAAAGGCCGCGGTCATCAACGCGCCGTTCGCCGACGCGGCGCTGCCCGACGTCGACGGTCAGCACGTCTCGCAACAACCGGTGCCATCCGACTGGTGGCATCTGTACGACGACCCGGTTCTCGAACAGCTCGTGAGCGACGCGTTGAAATCGAACACGGATCTACGCGTCGCCGCCGCGAATCTGGCGCGTTCTCAGGAAGCGCTCGGCGTTGCCGAGGCGCAAGGCGGCTTCTCCGGCGGTGCGGAGGCCGCATTCGCACGGGCGCAGGAGTCCGGGCAGCAATACCTGATCTTCAGCAAGATCCCGGTCTCAAACGAAGGCGACCTGGGCATTCGTGTCTCGTATGAATTCGATCTGTTCGGCAAACTGCGCCGCGGTGTGGAAGCAGCGAATGCCGAGAGCGAAGCGACCCGGGCAGCCGGCGACCTCGCGCGGATCACCGTGGTGGCTGAAGTGGTGCGTGCATACATCGAAAACTGCTCGGCGGCCGAAGAACTGGCCATCGCGCAGCAATCGCTGGCGCTACAGAAGCAGCGCGTGGACGTTTCGCGGCGTCTGCGCGACGCCGGCCGTGGTAATCAACCGGATGTGACGAGCGGACAGACTCAGGTCGAGTCACTGGCGGCGGATATTCCGCGCTACACCGCGCGCCGCAAGATCGCCCAGTATCAGCTCGCGATGCTGCTCGCACGGTCACCCTCCGATCTGCCGCCTGCCGTCCTCGCGTGCAACACAGTGCCGCAGATCAAGCAGGCGTTGCCGGTCGGCGACGGTGCCGCTTTGCTCAAGCGCCGCCCAGACGTGCGCGAAGCCGAGCGCCAGCTCGCGGCTTCGACAGCGCGGATCGGCGTCGCCACTGGCGCGCTGTATCCCACCGTGAGTTTCGGCGCCTCGACTGGGACGGTTGGCCTTGCAGAAGATCTCGTGACGTCGCAAACCGACTACTGGAGATTCGGACCCCTGATCAGTTGGACTTTTCCAACCAACGGCGCGCGTGGCCGCGTGCGCGTAGCGGAGGATGCTAGCACGGCGGCGCTCGCGCATTTCGACGGCGTGGTACTTAATGCACTGCGCGAAACGGAAACGAATCTCGCCACCTATGTGGCCGACTACACCCGCGCCGATGCCTTACGTGCGGCACTCAAGTCCGCTACGCAGTCAGCTGGTGAAACGCATCGCCTGTATGTTGGCGGCCGCGAGTCGTTTATTTCGGATCTCGATGCAACACGCACGCTCACCTCGACCCGCGCCCAGGTCGCGGCAGCGGAGGGACAGGTGGCGGTCGATCAGGCCAACCTGTTCCTCGCGCTGGGCGGTGGCTGGGAGCCGGAGCCGACACCGGCTCAGTGATGATCCGAATACTCGGCACGCGCCACCGGCACCGAAGCCACGTGCGCGTACTGGAACGCAGGCATGGCCTTGATCGCTTCACGCGTGCCGCCCGGCAGCGTCAGCTTGCCCTTCACGAA
>NZ_JAMFSB010000092.1 GCF_026225065.1 Paraburkholderia sp.
GAATCCGCTGTGTCCAACGCGACTTCAACCGTACCGCTGCCGGTATCTACTGCACCCTCCGTTCGCGAGGAGGCTCCACTTGCCGACGCCGCGCCGCGCCGCGCGGGTGGCGCCAGTGCAGCGCTTGACGTATTGCGCAGCGCCGGCTTGAAAGTGTCTTCGGACCGCGGCCGAGGGAATGCTGCGGCACCGGTCGCAGCGGCCAAACCTTCACCGGTTGTTCCAGCGAAGCCCGCTGCCCCGCGCGTGAACGTACCCGTGCCGACACCTGGTGCGCCACGCCACGCCCAGGAAGCCGCACCCGCTCGCGGCCCGGCGGCGTCAGCGGCGCCGACTCCGCGTAACAACGGCAACGGCGGCGCGCAGGGCGCGCCATCCGTCGCCCCTTGGGACGACATACCCACCGACGACTACGTGCCGCTCTCGGCCGAGGACGATTATTTCGGCCCGCCCGACGATGGCTACGTGCCGGTATTCGACGTAGGTCCTGACGACGTGCGTGTCCCAGCGGCTGCCATGGCCCCCGCGCCGCTCGACACACGCCCCTTACCGGCTGCCATCCCGCTCGACGCCATCGGCTTCAACGGTGACTGGCCAGCACTTGCCGTAGGCCTCGCGCTCAAAGGCATTTCCTACCAGCTCGCCTTCAACAGCGAACTGATGGCGCTCGAAGGCAGCACGCTCAAACTAAGCGTGCCGGTCCCGCAGTATGCTGAAGCCTCCCAGGTCGCCAAGCTGAAAACGGCGCTTGCCGAGCGCCTGGGTAAAGAAGTCGACGTGCTGGTGGAAGTCGGCCCGGCGCGCCGCACGGCCGCGGCGTTCGACGCCGCCGCCCGCGCGCAGCGCCAGAAAGAGGCCGAACGCGAGATCGGCTCCGACCCGTTCGTACAATCGCTGATCCGCGAGTTCGGCGCGAGCATCGTGCCAGGATCCATCCGGCCGATCGCGCCGGACGCCGCCGGCAGCGCCCCGTCAACGCATTGATTTGCGGCGCATCATAGCGCCATACCCCAAGATTTCACGCTATCAAGAAGGAGCATGTCCATGATGAAAGGCCAACTCGCCGGGCTGATGAAGCAGGCTCAGCAGATGCAGGAAAACATGAAGAAGATGCAGGACCAGCTCGCGCAGATCGAGGTGGAAGGGCAGTCGGGCGCAGGTCTCGTCAAGGTGACGATGACGTGCAAGAACGAGGTACGCCGCGTCACGATCGATCCGAGCCTGCTCGCCGACGACAAGGACATGCTGGAAGACCTCGTCGCCGCTGCCGTCAACGACGCCGTGCGCAAGGCTGAAGCCACCGCCCAGGAAAAAATGGGCGGCATGACTGCAGGCTTGCCGCTGCCGCCGGGTTTCAAGCTGCCGTTCTGATATAACACCCCACTTCGACGCCGCCGGTTCCGCATGAAACAACCTTCCGCCTTGTCGGCGCTCGTCGAAGCGCTGCGCGCTCTGCCCGGCGTCGGGCCGAAATCCGCGCAGCGCATGGCCTATCACCTGATGCAGCATGATCGCGAGGGTGCGGAAAAGCTCGGCCAGTCGCTGCTGTTTGCGACTGGGCATCTGAAGCACTGCGAGAAGTGCAATACCTTCACCGAGGCGCAGATCTGCGAGGTCTGCAGCGACGAAGAGCGCGATCCGACGTTGCTGTGCGTGGTCGAGACGCCGGCCGACCAGATCATGCTCGAGCAGACCATGACCTACCGCGGTTTGTATTTCGTGCTGATGGGGCGCCTGAGTCCACTCGACGGTATCGGGCCGAAGGAGATCCATTTCGACCGGCTGGTTAAGCGCGCATCGGATGGCATCGTCACGGAAGTCGTACTCGCGACCAATTTCACCAACGAAGGCGAAGCGACCGCGCATTACCTCGGGCAGACGCTGAAGGCGCGTGGACTCGCTGTCACGCGCCTCGCGCGCGGCGTGCCGGTGGGTGGCGAGCTCGAGTACGTCGATGCCGGTACGATTGCCCGCGCGATGCTCGACCGGCGCTCCTTGTAGCACGGCCGAGCCCGGCGTTATCCAGGAGACCCATGAGCGCAACCCCTGACGCGACACGTCCTGCCGGCCCGATGGCCGGCGTGAAAGTGCTCGAACTCGGCACGCTGATCGCCGGGCCGTTCGCGGCGCGTTTTCTCGGCGAGTTCGGCGCCGACGTGATCAAGATCGAAGATCCGAAGGGCGGCGATCCGCTGCGCAAATGGCGCACGCTCTATCCGGAGGTCGGCGGCACGTCGTTATGGTGGGCCGTGCAGGCTCGCAACAAGAAGTCTGTCACGATCAATCTGAAGGCCGAGGAGGGCAAGGAGATCGTGCGGCGGCTGGCGAAGGAAGCCGATATCGTCGTCGAGAATTTCCGCCCTGGACTCCTCGAAAAGCTCGGGCTTGGCTATGACGTGCTGTCCGCCGAAAACCCGGGCCTCGTGATGGTGCGTCTGTCCGGCTATGGACAGACCGGACCGTATCGCGACCGGCCGGGTTTCGGCGCGATTGCCGAATCGATGGGCGGCCTGCGTCATATCACTGGTTATCCGGAATTGCCGCCGCCGC
This sequence comes from Paraburkholderia sp., assembly GCF_026225065.1. GTDB lineage: Bacteria > Pseudomonadota > Gammaproteobacteria > Burkholderiales > Burkholderiaceae > Paraburkholderia. The sequence continues at coordinate 2,551 of NZ_JAMFSB010000092.1, forward strand.
GCATCGGCATCTCGATCGGCGATTCGATCGCCGCCCTGCATGGCGTGATCGGCGCGCTGATGGCGTTGCATCACCGCCAGGCGAACGGCGGCAAAGGACAGGTGGTCGATGTCGCGCTGTACGAAGCGGTCTTCAACATGATGGAGAGCGTGGTGCCCGAGTACGGCGTCTACGGCATGGTGCGCGAGCGTACCGGCGCATCGTTGCCAGGCATCGTGCCTTCGAACACGTATCCGTGCCGCGACGGCAGCATCGTGATCGGCGGCAACAGCGATCCGATCTTCAGACGCCTGATGCTCGCCATTGAACGCGAAGATCTCGCCAACGATCCCGCCCTCGCGCACAACGACGGGCGCGTGCCGCGCACTCAGGAAATCGATCAGGCGATTGCCGCATGGCTTGCCACCCGCACGATCGACGAAGCGCTCGAGGTGCTGAACGCCGCGGATGTGCCGGTGGGTCGCATCTATAGCGTGGCGGACATGTTCACCGATCCGCAGTTCATGGCTCGTCAGATGATTGAGCGCTTCAAGTGGCAGGACGGCAAGGAAATCACCTTGCCCGCGGTGACGCCGAAGCTCTCGGCGACGCCCGGCGAAACACGCTGGCTCGGACCGGAACTGGGCGAACATACGGATGAGGTTTTGCGCTCGCTCGGCTACGATGCCGAGCATATTGCGCGGCTGCACGATCAGCAGATCGTGTGAGCGTGGGTGAAGAAAAGCGGCGTGTAGTTGATTGACACGCCGTTTTTTCGAGCCGTTGATGTTGACGAGCAAACGTTCTACGCACCCCTACGGCGTAATCACAATCTTGCCCACCACCCGGCGTTCAGCCATCTCGCGCAGCGCCCGCCCGGTTTCCTCGAGCGGATAGTGCGCGGACACGTATGGGCGCAGCTTGCCCTCGCCGATCCAGCCAGTCATTTCCTTGAACGCCGCCGCGTTGTGCCGCGGCTCGCGCTTCGCGAAATCGCCCCAGAACACCCCGACGACGCTCGCGCCCTTCAGCAGAGTCAGGTTGAGTGGCAATTTGGGAATCTCGCCATTGGCAAATCCCACGACGAGATACCGGCCGCGCCAGCCGATACTGCGAAACGCCGGCTCGGCGTAGATCCCGCCGACTGGATCGTAGATTACGTCCGGCCCTTTGCCGTCGGTCAGCGCCTTGATGCGCTCGCGCAGGTCTTCGGTGCTGTAGTTGATGGTCGCATCGGCGCCATGCTTGACGCAGATGGCAAGTTTTTCGGCGGAAGAGGCGGCGGCGATCACCCGTGCGCCGAGCGCCTTGCCGATCTCCACGGCGGCGAGCCCCACGCCGCCCGCCGCACCTAGCACCAGCATCGTCTCACCGGGCTTTAACGCGCCGCGATCGACCACCGCGTGGTGCGACGTGCCATAGGCGAGCGTGAAAGCCGCCGCGACCGAAAAATCGATGCCCTCGGCAAGCGGCACGCAGGCCGCTGCGGGCGCCACGGCTTGCTCGGCGAAACCGCCCTGGCCCGTGAACGCCACCACCCGCGCACCCGGCTGAAACTGCGTCACCCCGGCGCCGACCGCGCGCACGATACCGGCGACTTCCGAGCCCGGCGTGAATGGCAACGGCGGCTTGAACTGGTATTTGTTTTCGATGATCAACACGTCGGGAAAATTGACGCTGGCGGCTTTGACGTCGATCACGACCTCGCCGGCTTGCGGCTCGAGGTCGGGCAGGTCAGCCACGGCGAGGCTTTCCGGCGGCCCGTACTGAATACAGCGAATCGCGCGCATTGTGTCTCCATTTCGATCGGGGTTCACCCGGGTATTCTGAAGTGTAAATCAAGCCGAACGACCGTGCGTTTTTACCTTGTGTGACACACCTGATGCGCGATGCCTGGAGTGTCGTTCGCGCGTCTTCTTTCCTCGGTTACAATCGCCGCATGCGAATCCTACTCAGCAACGACGACGGTTATCTGGCGCCCGGCCTTGCTGCGCTTTATGAAGCGCTGAAGGCATTTGCGGATGTCACTGTAATGGCGCCCGAGCAGAACTGCAGCGGCGCGTCGAATTCGCTGACGCTGTCGCGGCCGCTCTCGGTGCTGCGCTCGTCGACGGGGTTCTACTACGTGAACGGCACGCCGACCGACTCCGTGCATATCGCGCTGACCGGCATGCTGGACCATCGGCCCGATCTGGTCGTCTCCGGTATTAACAACGGCCAGAACATGGGTGAGGACACGCTGTACTCCGGCACGGTTGCCGCGGCCACCGAAGGCATCATGTTCGGCGTACCGGCAATTGCATTTTCGCTGGTCGACAAGGATTGGGGGCATCTCGACGCCGCAACCCGTGTGGCCGCGGAAATCGTCGGCCATTATCTCGAGCATCCGCTGCCCGGTAACCCGTTACTGAACGTCAACATTCCCAACCTGCCGTACGAGCAGATCGGTGAATGGCAGGTGACCCGCCTCGGCAAACGGCACCCGTCGCAGCCGGTGATACCGCAGACCAATCCACGCGGCGAACCGATCTACTGGATCGGCCCGTCGGGCAGCGCGCGCGATGCGAGCGAAGGGACCGACTTCCACGCCGTCGCCAACGGCCGTGTCTCGATCACACCGCTGCAACTCGATCTAACCCATACCGCCATGTTGCCCGCGACGCGCGAGTGGTTACGCGCCGGGAGTGGCGCTTCATGACCCAGGAGCGCGCAAAGCGCTTTCCGCTTGGCCTCGAGGATCTCGTGCGCGAGCCGCGCCGGCCCGAAGGGCGCCCCGGCGAAGTGCGCGCGGCGAATCTCGCCGCTGCTACCGATCGTGCGAATGGTGCGCGGACGAAGACGCCGGCGCGTGGCGAGGCGGCGGGCAATCGCACTGCAGGTCAGGTGGCCAAAGCGCCGGCGGCCGTCGTGGTTAAACCTGTCGTCAAGCCGGTCGCCAAACCGGTGCCGGCGGTGGCCAAACCGGTCGTGGCGAGGCAGGTCGTAGCGAAACCCGTCGTCAAAGCGTCACCGGCGGGGCTCAAGCCGGTCGCGGTCAAACCCGTCGCCAAGGTAGCGCCATCATCCGGCAGCAAATCCGGCGCCGTGCTCGCTGCGTCGACGCGCGCCAACCGCTCCGCGCCGCTGAAGCCCGTCACACCGCGGCCCCTGGAACGAAGCAGCGGCGCGCCCAACGTGGCCTTGAACGGCGCACTCGCGCTGACTTCGGAACGGGTTCGCGAACGCATGGTCGAACGCCTGCGGGCAAACGGCATTACCGATCAGCGCGTGGTGCATGCCATGTCAGTGGTGCCGCGCCATATGTTCGTGGACCCAGGCCTCGCGCCCCAGGCCTATGAGGATGCGGCTTTGCCGATCGGTCACCATCAGACCATCTCCAAGCCGTCCGTGGTCGCCCGGATGATCGAGCTGGCCGCCGCCGGCCGCACGCTTAACAACGTGCTCGAGATCGGCACGGGTTGCGGTTACCAGGCGGCCGTGCTGAGCCAGGTCGCACGCGATGTTTATTCGATTGAACGCATCAAACCGCTCTACGAGCGCGCCAAGACAAATCTGCGTCCGCTGCGCATTCCGAATATCCGGCTGCACTACGGTGACGGTCGTATCGGGTTGCCCGCGGCCGCGCCGTTCGACGCGATCGTGATCGCAGCGGCCGGGCTCGACGTGCCGCAGGCGTTGCTCGAACAGCTTGCTATCGGCGGGCGCCTTGTCGCGCCGGTCGGCACGCAGGATGGTCAGACGCAACAGGTGCTCACGCTCGTCGAGCGCACCGGACCCGCGCAATGGCGCGAGTCGAGGCTTGATCGCGTTTTCTTTGTACCCTTAAAATCCGGAGTGATCTGAAACCGATGAGTATGTTGCGCGCGATGCAAATAAAAAGCCTGAACGTCCGCCTGACCGTAGCCCAGCGTAGCGTGTGCGTGGTCGCGCTCTCTCTGTTGACGGCCTGTGCGACTCGGCTCGATAACGCGCCGGTTGTCGATAAATCCGGCGACCTCGGTACCCAGTCCGCGCAGCAGCCCGCGGCGCCGGTGCCGCTGGGGCCGCCGCCTCCGGGCTATTACCGGGTGAAGCCGGGCGATACTCTTTACCGGATTGCCCTTGAGAACGGTCAGAATTATCGCGATATCGCGACGTGGAACAACCTGACCAACCCGAACCAGATCGAGGTCGATCAGTTGCTGCGGGTCGCGCCTCCGGGCGCGAACGTAGCCGCGCTGACGCCCGGTGTGGCCACTGCACCGATTGTGGGCGGCGGCGTGCAGACTGCGCCGCTAGGCGGCTCGCCTGCGCCCGGACCGAACCCGGCTCCTGGCCAAGGTGGTCCGGCTGGTATCGCGCCGCCTCCGCCGACGTACGGCGCCGGTCCGAACGCGCCGTCAATCCCGCCGCAGAACGGCGCGAGCGACACCGGCGACACGAGCGCGGCGCCCGCGAGCAATCTCGCGTTTGCCTGGCCGGTGCGCGGTCCGATCCTCGGCACGTTTGACGACTCGACCAACAAGGGCCTCAATATCGGCGGGGCTGCCGGCGATCCGGTGAAAGCGGCTGCGGATGGACGCGTCGTTTATGCTGGAAATGGGCTGCGCGGTTACGGCAATCTCATTATCATCAAGCATGATGCAACTTATCTGACGGCGTATGCACATAACCGCGCTTTGATGGTAAAAGAGGGAGACGCGGTGACCAAGGGGCAGAAGATCGCCGAAATGGGCAATAGCGATTCGGACCGTGTGATGTTGCATTTCGAAGTTCGCCGGCAGGGCAAACCTGTCGACCCACTGAAGTATTTGCCGCCGCAATAAGCGATACGACCATGCCGAAATCGAAGCGCCGCACGCCGCAAGCCGAGTCTGAGAATATCAGCCGCGCCACGCATGTCACGGTGGAGGACGGCGTCGCTTCGGAGGTCGAAGACGATAGCGTTGACGATCTCGATAACTCGCGCGATTCGGACGAGAGCCAGGCCGGAGCGGACGAGCCAGGCGAAACCCGCGAGGGCGCACGCGACGCCGCGCCCGACGCCGACGATTTCCGTGCGCTGCTGCAGGCCGAACTCACGGCTGACACGATTCAGCACTACCTGAACCGGATCAGCGTGAAGCCGCTGCTGACGGTGGAAGAAGAGCAGCGCTACTCGCGTTTGGCCAAGGCGGGCGAATTCGAGGCGCGCCAGGTCATGATCGAGCGCAATCTGCGGCTCGTCGTCAGTATCGCGAAAGGCTATCTGAACCGCGGAGTGCCGCTGCTCGACCTGATCGAGGAGGGTAATCTCGGCCTGATGCACGCGATCGAGAAGTTCGATCCTACGCGCGGCTTCCGGTTTTCTACTTACGCCACTTGGTGGATCCGTCAGAGCATCGAACGCGCCATCATGAATCAGGCGCGCACGGTGCGCCTCCCGGTGCATGTGATTCGCGAACTCAACCAGGTGCTGCGCGCCAAGCGGCATCTGGAGAAGAACTCTATGAATTCCGGCGACGCGGCTGATCGCCGCGACGCCAGCATCGACGACATCGCTTATCTGACCGGCAAGACCACCGACGAAGTCACCGACATCCTCGCGTTGAACGAACACACCGCTTCGCTCGATGCTCCGCTCGATCTCGATCCAGCGAGCAGCCTGCTCGATCTGTTGTCGGATGACCAGAGCCAGTCGCCGGACGCCGAGGTGCAGCACCGCGAGCTGGAAACCCTGACGCGCGCATGGCTGGCGCGCCTGTCCGACAAGCACCGCCACGTGATCGAGCGCCGCTTCGGCCTCAATCATATCGAGCCGGCCACGCTCGAAGAGCTGGCCGACGAAATGGGCCTCACGCGCGAGCGTGTGCGCCAGATCCAGCAGGAAGCCCTGGTTCGCCTGAAGCGCTTCTTTGCCTCCAACGGTGTGCGCAAGGACGCCGTTTTATAAACTGATGACACCGATTCTTGTTTTCGACATCGAGACGATTCCCGATGTCGTCGGCATTCGCCGCCTCGAAGATTTGCCCGCCACTTTGACCGACGCCGAAGTCGCCGAGCATGCCTTTGCCGCGCGCCGCGAGAAAACCGGCAGCGATTTCCTGCCGCACCACTTGCAGCGGATTGCGGCCATCTCCTGTGTGTTTCGCGACAACAATGGTTTTCGGGTGCGCTCGCTCGGCACACTGGAAGACGGTGAAGCGGCGCTGGTGCAGTCGTTTTACCGTGTGATCGAGAAGTACACGCCGCAACTCGTTTCGTGGAACGGTGGCGGCTTCGATTTACCGGTGCTGAACTATCGCGCGCTGGTCAACGGGATTCCGGCGAACCGCTTCTGGGACCTCGGCGAGGACGACCGCGAGTTCAAGTGGAACAACTACATCAGCCGCTATCACGCGCGCCACACGGACCTGATGGACGTGCTGGCGATGTACCAGACGCGCGCCAACGCACCGCTCGACGCGCTCGCCAAACTGTGCGGCTTTCCCGGCAAGCTCGGCATGGACGGCGGGCAGGTTTGGCACGCATTTCAGGATGGACGGATCGAAGAAATCCGCAATTACTGCGAGACGGACGTCGTCAACACCTACCTGCTGTACTGCCGCTTCCAGTTGATGCGTGGTGGTTTCTCCGCTGAGGAATACGCAGACGAAATCGCGCTCGTGAAAAGTTCGCTCGCGCTGGAGCCTGCGTCGCACTGGGCCGAGTATCTGGCGGCGTTCGACCAATAGCAGCGCGCGCGAGCGAGCGGCGGCATCGCGCCCTTGGCGGACATTCCGGTTGATCGTCCGCAACGTCAAATCTCCGTCGCCGGTTGCGGTTCGTCTACAATCTCGCCTTCCCCAATAGTCTGTCAGGAAGCCGCAGGTGTCTCACAGTGCCAAACATCGTGCCTCGAACCGCTCGTCCCGAGGCAAGAAGAAAGCGTCCGCCGAGGCGGGCGTGTCCGTTGTGCCTGTTATCGCCCCGATTCTCGAAATCGAATCGCTCGACATGGAAGCGCGCGGCGTAGGCCGCACCGTCAATGAGGACGGCACACCGGGCAAGGTGATTTTCGTCGAGGGCGCATTGCCCGGCGAACGCGTCACCTATTTGAGCTATCGCAGAAAGGCCAGTTTTGAACAGGCGGAAGTGGTCGACGTGCTGCGCGAGAGCGTGCTTCGCACGAAACCGCAGTGTCGATTTTTCGGCACCTGCGGCGGTTGCTCGATGCAGCACCTCGATGTGCGCGCACAGATCGCTGTCAAGCAGCGTGTGCTCGAAGACAATCTCGCGCATCTGGCGAAGCTGCGGCCCGAAACGGTGTATCGACCGATTCACGGTCCGTCGTGGGGCTACCGCTATCGGGCGCGTCTGACCGTGCGCTACATGGCGCAGAGGGGCGGCGCGCTGGTCGGCTTTCATGAACGCAAGAGCAGCTTCATCGCCGACATGACTTCTTGCGAGGTGCTGCCGCCGCACGTTTCCGCAATGCTGGTGCCGCTGCGTCGGCTGGTCGCAGGCCTGTCGATCCGCGAGCGCATGCCGCAGATCGAACTGGCAGTCGGCTCAACTGTGACGGCACTGGTCCTGCGCACTCTGGAGCCCATCAACGCCGCAGACGAGCAACTGCTGCGCGAGTTCGCCGATGCCCACAACGTGCAGTTCTGGTTGCAGCCGCAGGGGCCGGACTCAGCAGCGCCGTTTTATCCGCTCGACGCCCGGCTCGACTACACGCTGCCGGAGTACGATATCCGCATGCCGTTCAAGCCGACTGACTTCACGCAGGTCAATCACCAGATCAACCGTGTGCTGGTGGGTCGTGCGCTACGTCTGCTGGCGCCCTCACGTACTGATCGTGTACTCGATCTGTTCTGCGGTATCGGCAATTTCACGTTGCCACTTGCGCGGATTTCGAAGGAAGTCGTGGGGATCGAGGGCAGCGAAGTGCTCACCACACGGGCATTGGCGAATGCCGGGGAAAACGGTGTGGCGGGCCATACGTCGTTCGCTTGCCGCAACCTGTTTGAGGTCACCGCCGACGATATGCGTGCGCTCGGTCATTTCGATAAATTTCTGATCGATCCGCCGCGTGAAGGCGCGCTGGCAGTGTCGAAATCACTGGCTGAAATCGCGCAGAGCGGCAACGGTCCGCTACCGAAGCGCATCGTCTACGTATCCTGCAATCCGTCGACGCTCGCTCGCGATGCTGGTTTGCTTGTGCACGAAGCAGGCTACCGGCTTAAAGGGGCGGGCGTGGTCAACATGTTCCCGCACACCTCGCATGTGGAGTCGATTGCGCTGTTCGAGCGCGACTGACCGGCTGACGCTGACTTTGCGCTGCATCGGTGCGATTACGCGCTGCCCGCCGGCGTAATCTGGCTGTACGAACCCAACGAAGCGCACAAACAAAAACGCCATGACTTTCGGGTCATGGCGTTTTTTCATCACGCGTGGATCTGGATCAAGTCCAGCGCCGCTCGCAAGGCGTGTGGCTTAGAACTGCCACCACGATTTTTCCGTACCTGGTCTTGCGTGGCCGGTGATGTACGGGCTGTCCGGGAATGTGCCGACGAGGATGCGCTTTGTGTCGTCAGCCAGTTGCGGCTGGTTCAGCTTCTCATACGACAGCATCATGATGTGCAGTGCGTCTTCAATGGCCGGCGCATTGCGGTAATCCTTGATGGCGAGCTCCGCACGGTTGATTGCCGCGACATACGCACCACGACGGTAGTAATAATCCGCGGCATGGACTTCGTGCGACGCCAGCGCGTTCACGATATAGCGCATGCGTTGCGCGGCATCCGGGGCGAACTTGCTGTTCGGATACTTGTCGACCACCACCTTGAACGCGTCATACGACTCGCGCAGCGACTTCGGATCGCGCTCGCTCATGTCCTGGCCAGAGAAGCGGCCGAACAGACCGAGGTCGTCGTTGAAGTTGATCATGCCCTTGAGGTAATACGCGTAGGCGATATCCGGATGATCCGGGTGCAACTGGATGAAGCGGTCGATAGCCTGATTGGCTGCGTCGTTCTCGCTGTCTTTCCAGTTACAGTAGGCCACGTTGATCTGTGCCTGCTGGGCGAAGTGGCCGAACGGATCGCGACCCTCAAGCATTTCGAAGTATTTCGCGCACTTGCCCCAGTCGTTATTGGACAGGGAGTCCTGCGCCTCCGTATATAATTTGGCGTTTGGCCAGGTAGCCGTTTCGTCGGTTTTTTCCGGCAGGCCATGGCAGGCCGCCACAATCGCAATGGCTGCGGCGCAGGCAAAATACCGCGCCACCCGGGAGGCCATGCGCCGGACAGTCGTCCAGACTGTCGTCTGGGCTGCCGTCTTGTAGGCCGCCGTCTTTTGGGCCGATTCAGTAATGGTGTTCAAGGCTCGCATTTTCCAGTCTAGCTTTACGTCCAGGTGACCCAGACTCAATGACCCGTTCAAATAATCCGGTTTCCTCTACAGGAGGCGCCCGGAATAGCAACAAAGATTATAGCCCAAGCGCTGACCCCTCCGACGCGTTGGGTAGTGATTCGTTAGATGACGATCTTGACGGCGACGCGCTCGTGCCCCATCAGGCCGCGAGCGACGTGCCGACGGTGGCCAGCAAAGCCGTGGACAACACGCCACGCGTAGTGACCGTGCCCGACGAACTGGCCGGCGAGCGGCTCGACAAGGTGCTCGCCAAGGTGTTTCCCGAGTTTTCGCGCAACCGCCTGCAAAGCTGGATCGAGGCGGAGCGCGTGCGGGTGGATGGCGAGCCTGCGAAGATCCGCCAGCCGGTGGCGCTCGGCGCGCAGATCGAGCTCGTGCCCGACCTGCTGCCCGAGCAGCTCGCGTTCACGCCAGAGCCCGTGCCGCTCGACGTGATCTACGAGGACGACACCCTCGTCGTCATCAACAAGGCCGCCGGCATGGTCGTGCACCCCGCTGCCGGCAACTGGAGCGGCACCATCCTGAACGGCCTGCTGCACCGCTACGGCGAGGCGGCGTCCGGCTTGCCGCGCGCCGGCATCGTGCACCGTCTCGACAAGGAAACCTCGGGTTTGATGGTGGTGGCGCGCACGCTCGAAGCGCAAACCGACCTCGTGCGGCAACTGCAGGCGCGCACCGTCAAACGCCGCTATCTCGCGCTCGTGTGGGGCAACATGCCGGAGGAGGGCACCATCGATGCGCCGATCGGCCGCGATCCGCGTGAACGCACCCGCATGGCGGTGGTCACGAGTGCTGCGGGCAAACCCGCACGCACCCATTTCCGGCGCGTCGACACGGCCATCTGGCAGCGGCAGCCGGTGTCGGCAATCCACTGCGATCTCGAAACCGGGCGTACGCACCAGATTCGCGTACATTGCGCACACATCGGGCATCCGTTGCTCGGCGATCCGGTCTATGGGCGCGCGCGCGGCAAGCGCTCGGTCACACCTTTGCCGGACGGTTTCGCGCGTCAGGCGCTGCATGCGTGGCGCCTCGGGCTGATTCATCCGCGGACCGGGCGCGATATGCAGTGGCGCGCCGAGGTACCGGAAGACATGGCGGCGCTATCCGCGGCGCTTGGACTCGGCCGTGACGAGGCGGGCGAGTTCGACGAGTCATATTACGAAGACGAGGAAGCGGAAGGTTACGAAGCATTTCTCGACGACGAGCACGAAGCCGACGACGCTGACGAAGCCGATGAAGCTGACGACCATGAGCAAGGTGGCGACGATAGCGACGAGGAGGACGACCGCGCATGAGCCAGCCTGACTCTACACCGCCTGCCTCCACGTTCCCCGAGCTGACACACGCTGACGTGTTTCAACCTGGCTGGCAGGTGACGCCGCGCGTGCGCGCGCTGGTGACCACGCGCAACGGCGGCGTCAGCTTGCCGCCGTATGGCCGCTGGAGCGACGGCGTCGATCGGCCGGGCGGCCTGAATCTCGGACGGCTGGCTGGCGACGATCCGTTATGCGTCGTCGAGAACCGTGCCCGTCTGCGGGCGTTGACTGACGGCGCCGAAGCGGCGTGGCTCGAGCAGATCCATGGCGCTGAAGTGGTCGACGCGCACGAAGTGCTCGAACGGGCTCGCGCGGGCGCGCCGCTGGTACGCGCCGACGCCAGCGTGACGAACCGGCCGGGCACGATCTGCGTCGTGATGATCGCCGATTGCATGCCCGTCCTGCTATGCGACGCCGAAGGCCGCGCCGTGGGCGCAGCGCATGCGGGATGGCGCGGCCTCGCTGCGGGTGTGGTCGAAAAAACCGCCCAGCGCGTGGCCGAGTTAGCGGGTGCTCAACCCGGCTCGCTACACGCGTACCTGGGCCCGTCGATCGGGCCGGACGTATTCGAAGTCGGCGCAGACGTACGTGACGCCTTCATGGATGGCGTCGACGGTTCGCAACGCGAGGCCACCGCTCAGGCATTTGTGCCGCGTCCCGATTCTCCCGGTAAATATCTCGCCGATCTTCCCGCATTGGCGCGTTTGCGCCTGCAACGTTTCGGCGTGACGCTGATTAGCGGCGGCGATCTCTGCACGGTGACCGGGCGCGAGCGCTTTTATTCATATCGGCGCGATCGCGTGACAGGACGTATGGCCGCGATGATCTGGCTTGCCGACTGACAATGCTGGCTCGTTCATGCCGCTGGCAGCCATGGCGGGCGGGATCCATCAGGGTTTGTTCGGGGGCGGCGGGACATAAATACTTGATGCGTCGCCGTAAGTGCATGCACGCGTTAAACCGCGTGCAATCGAACCGGCTGAAAATCGTTGTCACGTCCAACGTTAAATGCATAAAAAGGCCCTGTAATACGGGCCTTTTACATTTCCTGTCGATTCGTTCAAGGGCATTCCATTAGTGCAATGAAATACATGGGGAAAACGATAATTAAAAAAATATCGCACTGCGGCAAAATCGGGAACAAGCATTGACATGCCTTGCGATGGGGAGCAAGAATGTCCCCCACACACGGGACAGGGCGTGACGAGGTCGCGAGCAATCGCCCACGTGCGCTAGAAACCTGCCTCTCAACCGTCCGCGAGGACTCACCGGTCAAAAGCAGGTATGGCAGCATCACAATCCTCGACTTCCTCAAGCACGGACTCCACGACGGAGCGTACCCAGCAGCAAGCCGGTGCGCAGCAGTTACTCGATGCGTGGATGAATGCATGGCGCTCGCTCGGTGTGCCTGGCGCGGGTCAAACTGCGGCCTTTCAGATGCCGCAGATGCCTGCCATGCCCGACTTCAGCAACGCGACTGCGGCCATGGGCCAGTTTGCCGGTCTGAAGTTGCCTACGGCGGCGATCCCCGCGGAGCGTCTGCAGAAATTGCAAGCCGACTATTCGCGCGAAGCGATGCAGTTGCTTCAACAGTCGGCGGACTCGAAGTCGAAAGCCCCCGAACTCAAAGACCGCCGTTTTAGTTCAGATGCATGGAGTGGCGCGCCGGCCTACGTATTCACGGCCGCATGGTATCTCCTTAACGCGCGTTACCTGCAGGAACTGGTGGAGGCGCTCGACACCGAACCGAAGGTGCGCGAGCGAATCCGCTTCGCGGTTCAGCAGTGGACTGCGGCGACCTCGCCGAGCAACTTCTTCGCATTGAATCCGGAAGCGCAGAAAACCTTGCTGGAGAGTCGCGGCGAGAGCCTGCGTCAAGGCGTCAACAATCTGTTGAGCGATCTGCAACGCGGCAAGATCTCGCAGACCGACGAATCGAGTTTCGTGGTCGGCAAGAATCTCGCGAACACCGAAGGGTCGGTCGTGTTCGAAAACGACCTGATCCAGTTGATCCAGTACAAGCCGCGCACGGCGAGCGTGCGCGAGCGGCCGTTGCTGATCGTGCCGCCTTGCATCAACAAGTTCTACATCCTCGATCTGCAACCGGAGAATTCGCTGGTCGCCCACGGGCTTGAATCGGGGCACCAGGTGTTTCTGGTTTCGTGGCGCAATGCGGATGCATCGATTGCGCATAAGACGTGGGACGACTACACCGACGAAGGTGTGCTCACCGCCATCGAGACCGTGCGTCAGATCAGTGGACGCGAGCAGATCAATACGCTCGGCTTTTGTGTCGGCGGCACGATGCTCGCCACGGCCCTCGCGGTCGCCGCCGCGCGCGGCGAACATCCCGCTGCGTCGATGACGCTGCTCACCGCGATGCTCGATTTCACCGACACCGGTGTGCTCGACGTGTTCGTCGACGAAGCGCATGTGCAGATGCGTGAGCAGACCATCGGCGGCAAGAAGGGCACGCAACCGGGCTTGATGCGCGGCATCGAGTTCGCCAACGCGTTCTCGTTCCTGCGGCCGAACGATCTGGTGTGGAACTATGTCGTCGACAATTATCTAAAGGGTCGCACGCCGACGGCTTTCGACCTGCTGTACTGGAACAGCGATTCGACAAGCTTGCCAGGGCCCATGTATGTCTGGTATCTGCGCAATACGTATCTGGAGAATCGTCTGCGCGAGCCGAATGCGCTGACCGTGTGCGGCGAAAAGGTGGACCTGTCGCTGATCGATGTGCCGACCTTCATCTACGGCTCGCGGGAAGACCATATCGTGCCCTGGCGCACGGCCTATGCATCGGTGCCATTGCTGAGCGGGCCGCTCGAGTTCGTGCTGGGCGCCTCGGGACATATCGCGGGCGTGATCAATCCGCCTGCCAAGAACAAGCGCAATTACTGGGTGCTCAAGGCGGAGGACAAGAGCTTGCCGGAGAGTCCGGACGACTGGTTCGAACAGGCTGAGGAAGTACCCGGCAGCTGGTGGCCCGAATGGACCCGCTGGCTCGATCAGTACGGCGGCAAGAAGGTCAAGGCGCGCGCTACCGCGGGTTCGGCCAACTATCCGGCGATCGAGGCAGCGCCCGGGCGCTATGTGATGCAAAAAGAGTGACACGCGGGGTTCGGTTAGCTAGTCGGTATTGGACGCGAGCGGCATTGAGCAGTTGAATGGATTTTTAACTTGACGGGCGGCGGAGCAATTGACCGTAACGTCCGGAGGAAATTGAAATGACTGATGTAGTGATCGTATCGGCCGCGCGTACGGCAGTGGGTAAATTCGGTGGGTCGCTGGCGAAAACCGCCGCACCCGATCTCGGCGCCATCGTGATTCGCGCTGCGCTCGAACGCGCTGGCGTAAAGCCCGAACAGGTCAGCGAAGTCATCATGGGGCAGGTTCTCGCGGCCGGTTCCGGCCAGAACCCGGCGCGTCAGTCGCTGATCAAGGCGGGGCTGCCGATGGCGGTGCCCGGCTTGACGATCAACAAGGTCTGCGGCTCGGGCCTGAAGGCTGTGATGCTGGCGGCCAACGCCATCATTGCCGGTGACGCCGACATCGTGGTGGCCGGCGGCCAGGAAAACATGAGCGCCGCACCGCACGTGCTGCCGGGCTCGCGTGACGGCTTCCGCATGGGTGACGCCAAGCTGATCGACAGCATGATCGTCGACGGCCTGTGGGACGTGTACAACCAGTACCACATGGGTGTGACGGCAGAGAACGTCGCGAAGGAATACGGCATCACGCGCGAGCAGCAGGACGCGTTTGCAGCGCTGTCGCAGAACAAGGCGGAAGCCGCGCAGAAGGCAGGCCGTTTCGACGACGAGATCGTGCCGGTCGAGATTCCGCAACGCAAGGGCGAGCCGCTGCGCTTTGCTACCGACGAATTCGTGCGTCACGGTGTGACCGCCGAGGCGCTCGCCAGTCTAAAGCCGGCCTTCTCTAAGGAAGGCACGGTGACGGCGGCCAACGCGTCTGGCCTGAACGACGGCGCCGCGGCGGTACTCGTGATGTCGGCCAAGAAAGCCGAAGCGCTCGGCCTCACACCGCTCGCCCGTATCAAGGCCTACGCCAACGCTGGCGTCGATCCGAAGGTGATGGGCATGGGACCGGTGCCGGCGTCGCGCCGCTGCCTCGAACGCGCGGGCTGGACTCCGGCCGATCTCGACCTGATGGAGATCAACGAAGCATTTGCTGCGCAGGCGCTCGCCGTGCATCAGCAAATGGGCTGGGACACCTCGAAGATCAACGTGAACGGTGGCGCGATCGCGATCGGCCATCCGATCGGCGCGTCCGGCTGCCGGATTCTCGTCACGCTGCTGTATGAAATGCAGAAGCGCGACTCGAAGAAGGGTCTGGCGTCGCTGTGTATTGGCGGTGGTATGGGCGTGGCGCTGGCGGTCGAGCGGATCTGAGCACGCCTGAAGGAGCAGGATTGCCGCGCGCGGGCGTTTCATCTGTTGTCAGGGGTGAAGCGGCGCGCGGTGTATGACGGCCTCGCCGGCCGGTCGCCCGGCGGCAGCGGAGATGGTGCAGTAAAGGCGAGGAAAGAGGCTGCCGGTCGGCGCCTCGGAAAAACGATAATGGAGTGTGGTTTATGGCACAGCGAATTGCGTATGTAACGGGCGGGATGGGCGGCATCGGCACGAGCATTTGCCAACGTCTTCATAAGGAAGGCTTCAAGGTCGTCGCCGGCTGTGGCCCGAACTCCCCACGCCGGGTCAAATGGCTCGAAGAGCAAAAGGTACTCGGTTACGACTTCATCGCCTCGGAAGGCAATGTGGGCGACTGGGAGTCGACGCGGGCGGCGTTTGAGAAGGTGAAGGCCGAAGTCGGTGAAGTCGACGTGCTGGTCAACAACGCGGGCATCACGCGCGACGTCGTGTTCCGCAAGATGACGCACGAAGACTGGACGGCGGTGATCGACACCAATCTGACGAGTCTGTTCAACGTCACCAAGCAGGTGATCGATGGTATGGTCGAGCGCGGCTTTGGGCGGGTGATCAACATCTCGTCGGTGAACGGGCAGAAGGGCCAGTTCGGGCAGACCAATTACTCGACGGCTAAGGCGGGCATTCACGGTTTCACGATGTCGCTGGCTCAGGAAGTCGCCACCAAGGGCGTGACGGTCAATACCGTTTCGCCCGGCTACATTGGCACGGATATGGTCAAGTCGATCCGTCCCGATGTGCTGGAGAAGATCGTTGCGACGATTCCGGTGCGCCGTCTTGGCCAGCCGGATGAGATCGGTTCGATCGTAGCGTGGCTCGCGTCGGACGAATCGGGTTTTTCTACGGGAGCCGATTTCTCGCTGAATGGCGGTCTGCACATGGGCTGATCCGTGAGGTGCGCCGTTGCAAGACGGAGCACTACATGGTTCAGGTGTTTCCGGCGGCGTCTCGTATTTGCAATCATGGCCCGATTGCGGATGCGACAGCGCCGTTTCTGCGCTTCAATGGCGCTCAAAGGCGTTAAATGACCACTACTACAAAGAAAACTGCCGAACGACTCATCAAGAAATATCCGAACCGTCGGCTCTATGACACGGAGACAAGCACGTACATCACGCTGACGGACGTCAAGCAGCTCGTGCTGGACCAGGAGGATTTCAAGGTCATCGATGCGAAGAGCAACGAGGACCTGACGCGCGCCATTCTGTTGCAGATCATTCTGGAAGAAGAGAGCGGCGGTTTGCCGATGTTCTCGTCGTCGATGCTCTCGCAGATCATCCGTTTTTACGGACACGCGATGCAGGGGATGATGGGCACGTATCTCGAGAAGAACATTCAGGCGTTCATCGACATTCAGGCCAAGCTCGCCGATCAGTCGAAGAACCTGTATGAAGGCAAGGCGATGAACCCTGAGGTGTGGTCGCAGTTCATGAACATGCAGGCGCCGATGATGCAGGGCATGATGACCAGCTATATCGAGCAGTCGAAGAACATGTTCGTGCAGATGCAGGAGCAGATGCAGAACCAGGCCAAGTCGATGTTCAGCACGTTTCCGTTTACGCCTGCCAATCCGCAGCCGGATACGGAGCC
>NZ_JAMFSB010000093.1 GCF_026225065.1 Paraburkholderia sp.
AGTACGGATCCACCTGCGTGACCGTCAGCGTGCGGAACGTGGTGGCCGTGTTGACGTTCACCGCGAGGCTCGTGCCCGAACCGAACACGTTGTCCTGCGACACGCCCGCCGAAATGATCGGGCCTTCACCGGAGCCGTAGCCAAGACCGAGCGTTACCGAGCCGGTCGGCTTTTCCGTGACCTTGACGGCGATGTCGACTTCGTCGGCGGTGCCTTCGACCGGCACGGTGGTGACGTCGACGTCGGTGAAGTAGCCGAGACGGTTGATCCGGTCTTTCGACAGCGCGAGACGGCTCGAGTCGAACCATGAGCTTTCGAGCTGACGCATTTCGCGGCGGATCACTTCGTCGCGCGTGCGGGTGTTGCCCACGATGTTGATATTTCGCACGTACACCCGGCGGCTCGGATCGACTTGCAGCGTCAGGTCGACCGTATGGTGCTGCTGGTCGATCTGCGGCTCTGCGTTCACCGTTGCAAACGCGTAACCGTATTCACCGAGCTTGTCGACCACCGCCTTGGTAGCGGCCTTCAGCCTGGTAGCCGAGAAGCGGTCACCCGCTTTGATCTTGACGAGTTTCGTCAGCTCTGCCTGGCGATCCAGCAGGTTGCCCGACAGACGGATGGCGGAAATCGTGTACGGCTCGCCCTCATGCAGGGTGAGCGTGAGATACATTTCCTTCTTGTCCGGCGACAGCGAGACCTGGGTCGAATCGATATTGAACTCGAGGTAGCCGCGGTCGAGGTAATACGAGCGCAGGTTTTCGAGGTCGGTGGTCAGCTTGTCTTTTGCATACACATCGTTCTTGGAGTACCACGAGAACCAGTTTGGCGTGGACTCCTGCATTTCATCGTGCAGCGTGCCGTCGCTAAACACCTTGTTGCCAATGAAGTTGACCTGGCGGATTTTCGCGCTCGGACCTTCTATCACCGAAAACAGCAGGCCGACGCGATCGCGGTCGATTGGCGTGACGGTGGTGGTGACTTCGGCGGCATAGAAGCCGCGGGTCAGGTACTGGCGTTTGAGCTCCTGCTCGGCGCGGTCGACGAGCGACTTGTCGTAATAGCGGCCGAGCGACAACCCGACCGAGTTCAGCGCCTTGTTCAGGTTGTCCTTGTCGAATTCGTGGAGGCCCGAGAAATCGATCGTGCCGATGGCGGGGCGTTCCTCGACTTGCACGACCACGACATCGCCTTCGGCAGAAATCCTGACATCATTGAAGAAGCCCGTTGCGTACAGCGCGCGGATGGCGGCGGACGCCTTGTCATCGTTGAAGGTATCGCCCTGCTTGATGGTCAGGTACGAGAAAACGGTGTTCGGTTCGACGCGCTTGAGGCCTTCGAGCCGGATATCGCGCACCACGAAAGGCGTGACGGCGAAGGCCGAGACGGAGGTGACGCTCAGGCCGATCAGTGTCAGCGCCCTGGTATAGCGGGCCGATAGTGTTTCAAGGTTCATACGTGCTGACAGGAGAGACAGACAATAGGAGGATCGCAGGTACATCGATAGCCGATGCCGAAGTGCGAGCGCGAACTTGCTACAAAAGGGGAATACGGCCGCGCTACTGCAGCCGGGCACTGCGGGCGCCGTCCACTTTGGCGAGACCCGTCACGAGCGAAAGCACTTCGGTCATATGCCGCGCGTCAGCGCGATGCATGCGAAACGAAAGCTCGGCGCCGCCGGGGAGACGAAACGAGAGAAGCAGATGAGAGGACTCGCCTTTATCTTTGCCGACGGCCCACGCTTCGCAGGGCATGGCGAACTTGACGTCGTCGTTCTTTTCGCGGACGCGCGCTGACCAGCCGATAGCATTGGAAATAGCGGCCAGCAGCTCATGCATGACGGAGTAGTGCAGGGCGATGCTGTCGGGCTGGTTGCCTTTGAGCATGAGGTATTGACCATCGCCGGTCAGCTCGAAGGAATGCAGGGAATGAATTGCTAGGGCTACCGGCGGTGACATGAATGCACTCCCAAACAATATTGGAGGCCGAGTCTATGTGAGAAGCCGCGCGGCGAGGTTACTTGCGGTTTACCGATTCTTCCTTTCAGGAGGAGGACAAACCAATGAGGGTGTAGGGGGCGTGTTAGCGGGGACAGGGGTAAAGAAGAAAGCAGGTGCCGCCCCGCACAGGGGCGACACCAGAGGATCACTAACGGATCAGGGAAAGGCCGTCAAAAAACCGGACAACCACGCGCGATTACCAGTGACGATGCCCATAGTAGTCATGCCGCGACCACCAGCGATGCCCATCCCAGTACTGCCCGCTATGCCAGCCGATAATCAGGGACGGCGAAACGACAACAGGTGCAGCCACAACCGGTTGATAAGCAACAACAGCGGGCGGCGGAGGCGGCGGCGCATAAACCGGAGCAGGCGCGACATAAACCGGTGCCGGCAACGCCAGGTTGATCCCAATACCGACTCCCGCATTGGCGAACTGCGAGACGCCGAAGATAGCTGCCCCGAGACCGAGGCTGATTAAGAGTTTGCTTTTCATGTTGACCTCCATACGTGTGGGGATGACGGCTTAACTGTAGCGCTGCGAAAGGACCCTTGAGTTACGCAAGTGCAACAAAGCGTGAAGCTTGAAATTTTCGCCATTGCGCGCCAATAGACGCTTTCGGGCGCGGCGTCTGGCGCAGGGGCGAACGAGGGCACGCGAACGGCAACAGATGGTAATAACCGTAAAGCGCTTTGCAACAGGACACGGGGCTCAAAACGCTCGCACCTCGCGTTGAGAGGCGCGCAATCAGTCCCGGCACTGAAGCCCCCGCAATTCAAGGTGCAACTGCACGAGCCACGGCTGTGCGCAGTCGCCGGCAATCGACGCTCCGAAAGGCGGTTTTTCATATACCTGAACCTTGCGGGCCAGATCCGCATCTTCAAACGCGCGCCTTGCGTGCCCGCGCACCACCAGCGTGATCACTCCCGCGACGAGCAGCAAGCCGCCCAGATAAGCCGACGCCGGCATGCCTGCCTCGCTCATGCCGAACATCAGGATGAGCCCAAGACAGGGTAGCGCCGCGGCACCTGTCGAAACCGCGAACAGCAGGAGATTGGCACGCAGCGCGGTCGCAAGACGGGGTTTCAAGGGCATGACCGTGCCGTCAGATAGAGAGGGGGACGAGGGCATCCATGCTGCACGCACGCGACTTACCCAAGGCTTACCAGCACCTGCCGGCCGCTGTGACTGTTGGCGGCCCGGCATATCCGCCGCGGCGCGCGTGGCGTCGCATTCCATCGCCGAGCCGATGATTGTTTGAGTAAGTAACGGGTAAGTCGCCCGCTCCTAAAGTCGAGACCGCCTGATCCCACTACTTTAGGAACAACCGTGAAAAGAGCTTTTTGTCGAAGGTATCCTCTGGTGCTGACATTTGCGTCCGTCGCGCTGTATTCGGCGAGCACATGGGCAGAGGGCGGCGCCGACGCTCAATCTGGCCCCGACGACTCTGGCTTCACCGTCCTGAGCAACGCGACCAACGTGACGCATTGGGGCCTTGGCGTAGGAGCGGGCATCGCGGCGTCGCCGTACAAAAGCGGCGACACGAAATACACGCCGATTCCGCTGATTTCTTTCGACGATAAATGGATCCACGCCCTCGGCACCGCGATCGACCTGAAGATCGGCACCTGGGACAACGTGAGCGTCGCCCTGCGCGGCGACTATGCCCTCGCCGATGGCTACAAGAACAACGACGCGCCCATTCTGAACGGCATGCAGAACCGCGATCCTACGTTCTGGTACGGCCCGGCGCTCGCCTGGAAGACCGGCTTCGGCACGCTGTCGGCCGACTATCTGCTGGGCGGCAACCGCGGCGAGCGAGCCAAAATCGACTACAGCAAGTCGTTCGATTTCGGCAAGTTCTCGCTGCAACCGTACGGTGGCGTCGAGTGGCTCAGCAGCGACTACGTCAACTACTATTACGGCGTGCAGGCGTCGGAAGCACGGGCAGGGCGCCCCGAGTACACTGGCACCGCCGCCTACGACGTATCGCTCGGCACGCGGGTCAACTACAGCATCACGCGTCAGCAGAAACTGGTGCTGGACGTCGGCGTAAAGCACTTCACGAGCGGTATCACCGACAGCCCCATCGTAGGACGCAGTTACATTCCTGCGGTGAGGCTCGCCTACCTCTATCAGTTCAAATGAGCGCACCATCATGTCCCGGGTAGCCATTGTCGAAGACCACGAGCGCCTCGCGGAGATGGTGCGCCAGGCGCTCGCGGCGGCCGGAATCGAGGCCGATCTGTTCCACACCGTCTCCGAGGCGAGCTATGGCGTGAGCCGCGCCGACTATGACGTGCTGATCGTCGACCGCGGTTTGCCGGACGGCGATGGCCTCGCCTTTCTGCGCACGTTGCGCGCAGCGGGTCAGATGATGCCCTGTCTGATGCTGACCGCACGCGATGCGCTGCACGACCGTGTCGACGGACTGGAGAGCGGCGCGGACGACTACGTGACCAAGCCGTTCGCCATGAGCGAACTGGTGGCGCGCGTGCGCACGCTGATGCGCCGGCCGGCGGCGCTGTCGACGCTGGTTGCCGAATTTGCCGACATCACCGTCGACCCGCAGCAGCACGCAATGCGCTGCGACTATCGCTCGGTTCAGCTCGCGCAAGCCGAGCTGCAGATCATGCTGTGCCTCGTCAAGGCGAGCGGCCAGACCGTTCGCCATGCGGCCCTCGAACATGCGGCCTGGGGCCTCGGCGAGGCCGTCACGCCCAACGCGCTGGAGGTGACCGTACACCGGCTGCGCAAGAAGCTGACGAGGGTGGGGACGACGCTGCGGCTCGCCAACATCCGGGGGGCGGGCTTCGCGTTGCAGGCGCTGCCCGCTTCGACCGACGCACCATCATTGTCCTGAGGCGGGCCGTTCATCATGTTTACCATGTTCGCCATGTTCAATCGCTGGATTCGAAGTCTGTCCGCGCGCTTATGGGTGACCAGCATCGTCGCGCTGGCGCTGACGCTAACCGTGCTGGCCATGGGTGTCACCTACGCGTTCAACCACTACCCGGAACAGATGCTGGGGCGGCACGACCTGATTCAACACACGAAGGAGCTCGCCAGCGGTGTCCGCTTCGATGGAGCCGGCCGTCCGGTCTCCCTCAATCTGCCCGCGGAGCAAGCCTGGATTTTTTCGGCGGCGCCGACCGAGATTCACTACCGCGTACTCGACGAGCAGGGCCACGTGTTGTTCGCCTCGGCGGACGCGCAGAACGGTCCAGCCTGGGTTCCGGGCGACCTCGCTGCGGCTGTCGGCCATATCGAGCAGGTAAAGATGGAAGGCAGATCGTTCGACATCACGACGCTCGAGTTACGGCAGGGACCGGCGCGTTTCTATGCGCAGATCGCAACGAGCGCACGTCTCCTCGATGCAATGATCGGTACGAAGGTTCGGCAGATTCCAGCCAACGTCCGGATCATCACGTCCATCGCCGCGATCATTTTCGGCCTGACGTTGACGGTCACCGTGCATCGTCTCCTCAAGCCGCTGAGGGAGGTGTCGAGCGCAGCCGCGCTGATTACGCCGCGCAATCTGACGACACGGCTGTCGTTGCAAGGCATGCCGAGCGAGATCAAGCCGCTGATCGAGGCGTTCAACGGAGCGCTCGGCAGACTGGAAAATGGCTTCGCCGTGCAGCAGCAGTTTCTCGCTTCGGCGGCGCACGAACTGCAGACGCCGCTCACGCTGATCCGCGGTCAGATCGAGTTGCAGCCCGGCATCGAGGACAAGGGACTGCTGCTTCGCGAGATCGATCTGATGGCACGCCAGACTCGACAACTGTTGCATCTGGCCGAAGTCAGCGAGGCACAGAATTTCACTTTCGGCGAGGTGAGTACGGTCGATGTGGCACGCGACGTTCTGGCGTATCTCGGGCGCAAGGCCGATGCGAAGCAGGTCAAACTCGAGCTTGACCCATCGGGCGCGCCGGCCTCAGTGTGGGCGGACCGGAGTGCGCTGTTCATCCTGCTGAAAAACATTGTCGAAAACGCGATCAACGTGTCGCCGCCGAATAGCGCTGTGTGGCTTGTCATAGGCGCGGCTTCGATCGAGGTTAGCGACGCGGGGCCCGGTATCCGCGAGGAGCACCTGCCGTTCCTGTTCAAGCGGTTCTGGCGCGCCCCCGGCGTCAGGCACGACGGCGCTGGACTGGGGCTCGCCATCTGCAAGGAAATCGCGGTCGCGCACGAATGGCGGTTGACCGTGAGCCGTCTGGCCGCGGGGACGCGCTTTATCGTCGGCTTCTAGATGCCGGTGCACGCAACGGGCTCGAAGCTTGCCGCGCGCTCAGGACACGTGCCAGAGATCGGTTGAGACGAATGCGAGCACCGCCAGCGCGAGGCTCGTGACCACCCCATAACCCGCCCACAGCAGCGTGCCCCGTCCAACTTGCGGCCACCAGCGGCCGCCGTACACACGCTTGAGCGCCAGAATCAGGTAGATCAGGACCACGAGCATGGCCCAGCCGCCAAAGTTCTGCACACCGGGAACCAGGCAAAGCAGAAACACCAGGAAAATAAACGCATGCAGGTGCACCGTAAATAGCAGGTGCATGCCGTAGTTTTGGCGCCTCTTTCGATAGACGTACCCACACATCGCCGCAAAAACCGGCATCAGCACGAACACCGTATACGGCAGGCGATGCAAAACGTGGTCGTTGAATGCGGCGAGTTTGCCTGGTTGAAACACCCAGTTCATGTGTCTGTCGAGGAAACTCAACACCTGTTTGCCAGTCGGATCGGTCTCCGAGGCGGCGAGGGTGGAGAAGACCTGGGTGGCGGGCACGGCGCGGTTGCCGTCGAGTATCACGACGGAGGGAGCGGGCGTCATGACCGTGGACCAGCCCAGCAGCAGAAAAAACACAAAACTGACCGTCACATACAGCGATAGCGGCTTTACATACCGGCGCCGGCGCCCCTGGAGATATTCGATCGTGAGCTGCCCCGGCTTGAGCAGCAGCATCCTGACAGTCGGGACGAGTTTGCCTTCCGCGGCCACGTAATGATGCAGATACTCATGCGCGAATTCGCGCAAGGTCGGCATTTCGTGCACGGTTTCCTGGCCGCATTGCGCGCAATACGGCCCATGCACCGGCGCATCGCAGTTGGGGCAGGCGTCGGGCAGTTCGTGTGCGGCATCGTGGCTATGCGAGATTTGCGACATGCGGATGCGGGGCCGGAAGCTTTGACAGGCAGCATTCTGACCGCGGCGGCGAGGCACCGTCAAGGACGTATCAATAAGCGACGGGGAAGTAAGGCATGCGAAAGGTTTCTGCGATCGAGTCGACTTGCCCCATCGTCTAGCTGCTCGTGAGCGCTACGAACAGATTTCGTACATCGAACGGTTTTTGGCAGCGCGGATAGCGCAGGTAGCCGGGATCGAGCGCATCGGCGCCATAACCGGTGGTGAAGACGAAGCGGACATCGCGCCCGGCCAGCCAGTCCGCGATCGGATAGGATTTTTCTCCGTGCAGGTCGACGTCGAGCACGGCGCTGTCGAAGGCATCCCGATGCGCTTCGACAAACTTCAGCGCTTCGTCCGCCCAGCCGAACGGGCCGACGATCGTGGCGCCTGCTTCCTCGAGCAGCGCGCACAGGCTCTGCGCGACCAGATAATCATCCTCTACCACGAGAATGCGGCGACCCTGCAGCTCACCGCTTTGTCCCATGGTTGTCTCCGAAAGATTCAATTGTGACCCGTGAGCAGCTCGGGCCTCAGCGGCATGGCGATCCGGCACGAAACGCCATCCTCGCCAAATACCAGTTCGGCCTTCGCGCGGAGCGAAAAAGGCAGGCCCTGCTCGATCAGCTGCCGCCCGTATCCGCGGCGCGTCGATTCCGGGGGCTGCGGCAGACCGCTTTCCCGCCACTCAAGTACCAGCAAGGATTGGTCCTGTTGCTGATCCTCCAGACGCCAACTGATGTCCAGATACCCTTGGCCGCTCTTGAGCGCGCCGTATTTTACGGCGTTGGTCGCGAGTTCGTGGACCGCGAGAGCGATGTTCTGCACGTACTCGAGGCTGAGCGGAACCGCTGGGCCGGAGATGGCGACATTTTCGGCGGTGCTACCGGCAATGGTCTCGATCTCCATGCGGACGATCTCCCCCAGCTCGATCTGCTCGTCGGTCGCTTTGCCAAGCAGCCCCTGCAGGCGGCCCAGTGCGCCCAACCGGGCGGTAAATGTTTCCAGCGGGGCACCTTTGCCGAGCGTCTGGAAAGCGATGGATTCCACCACCGCCAGCAGGTTGCGGGTACGGTGCTGCAGCTCTGCAACCAGGATCTTCTGGCGTTGTTCGGCGCGGGTGAGGCTCGTGACGTTCAAAAAGGTGACCACCACGCCTTCCGCCTTGTCATCGCCGTTTCGATAGGGCGCGAGGCGCACGAGGTAATGCATCTGGCGATCGTCGCTGTCGACCCGGCTTTCGATGACCTCGCCGCTGGCCACCACCCTGGCGATCGCCTCGTCGAAACCGGTGAGCCGCAGGCGGCTCGCCAGATCGGTGATCGGGCGGCCCCGGTCGGCCGCACGGATATTGAACACCTCGGACATGGCCGGCGTGAAGCTGCGAATTACCAGCTTGCTGTCCAGAAACACCGTGGCGACCGCAGTGCTGTCGAACAGGTTCTGCAGGTCGCTCCTCGCACGGTCAAGCGCCTCGATCTTGCCGTTCAGTTCGGTATTGACGGTGTGCAACTCCTCGTTGAGCGACACCAGTTCTTCCTTGGACGCCTCCATCTCCTCGTTGGTCGACTGCAGTTCTTCGTTGACCGAAACGAGTTCCTCGTTTGAGGACTTCAGCTCCTCGAGCGCGGTTTCATATTCCTCGATCATCGATTGCAGGCGCTCGCGCGTCTCGCGCAACTCGCGCTCCATCTGCAGCGCGGTGCCGGTCGTGGTGGCGTGCGCACGGCTTAGCGCTTCCTCGCGGCTCAGGACGGGACCCTGATCGATGAACAGGACCAGATAGAGCGGGTCCGCGCCCGGGTAGGCGCCAAGCGGCTCGACTGTCAGGCTCACCACCTGCACGCGGCCGTCGTCTTCCTCGACCGCAATGCCCTCGCGCGTCACCGTGCGGCCCGACTCCACCGCATCCCGGAACACCGTGCGCAGTTCGAGCCGGATGCCTTTGCGCGCCATCGTGAAGATCTGGCGGGTCGGCGCGCCGGCTGCCGCTTCCAGATACTTGCCGGTGCGCCCGGAATAGTAGGCGACATCGCCTTCCCGGTTTACCACCACATGGGGTGGTGAAAAACGCTCGAGCACCTGGGTGTCGACTATCTGCCGCAACGCCGCGCCGCCGGGCTGGATGCGCCGCGCCGTGAGCTCGTGGCCCTGGCCTGGCCGCAAGGCCGACACCGTAAGCGGCAGACGCACGCGCGGCATGACATCCGAGCGGCGCTGGAAGATACGATGCTTTTTCTCGAGCGGGGTGAACAGATCGTCGAACTGGCTCACGCTCTCTGAGGTGCCGAGGAACAGATAGCCGTCCTCACGCAGCGCATAGTGGAAGGTCGGAATCACCTGGCTTTGCAGGTCCAGACCGAAATAGATCAGCAGGTTGCGGCAGGAGACCAGATCGATACGGGAGAAGGGTGGGTCGCGAATCACGTTGTGCGGCGAGAAGATGCATAGGTCGCGCACTTCCTTGGCCACGGCGAAGCTGCCGCCGTCGGAAACGAAAAAGCGTTGACGGCGTGCCGGCGAGACGCTGTCGAGCAACGCGGCCGGATACCTGGCGGCGCGTGCGACGGCGAGGGCATGGTCGTCGATATCGGTGGCGAAGATCTGCACGCGCGGCACGACCGCGAGTTGGTCCATATGCTCGCGCAGCAGGATGGCGAGCGAATAGACTTCTTCTCCGGTGGCGCAGCCGGGAACCCAGATACGCACGGTATCGTCGACGCTGCGCGTCTCGAAGAGCTTGGGTACGACCAGTTCGGCGAGCGCGTCGAACGCGCCGCCGTCGCGAAAGAAGTTAGTCACGTTGATCAGCAGATCGCGGAATAGCGCGTTGACCTCCTGCTGATGATCGCGCAGGTGTGCGACATACGCTTCCAGATCGTCGATCTGTACCACCTGCATACGCCGCTGCACGCGTCGCATGAAGGTCTTGGACTTGTAGCCGCTGAAGTCGTGGCCGATCTGCCCGCGCAAAATGCCGTAAATCTCCGCCTGTGCATGTTCGATCTTCTGCAGCTCTTCCTGGGCGCTGGCGCTAAACGCCGTGTCGTCCAGCACGTAGGCGCTGCGGGCAAACTCCGCCAGCTTTTGGCCCATTGCCTCGACCGGCAGCGCGTAGTCGACGAGCCCGGTGGCGATGGCGCTATCCGGCATGTCGGGGTGTTGCGGCCCGAAACCGTCGGCAACCTGCGCCAGCGTCAGGCCGCCGTTTTCCTTGACGGCTTTTACGCCGAGCGTGCCGTCCGAGTCACCGCCGGACAACACCACGCACACCGCCAACTCGCCCTGGTCTTCGGCGAGCGAGCTAAAAAACAAATCGATCGGTTTGCGTTCGCGGTGCAACGCGTTTTGCGGATGGAGACGCAGATGGCCCTTTTCGACGCCAAGCATGACGTCCGAGGGCAGCACGTAGACATGATTCTTTTGGACCGGCTCGCCGTCCACCACCACATGCACCGGCATAGGGGTATAGCGCGCCACGATCTCGGACAAAAGGCTGTCGCGCGCGGGGCCGAGGTGCGTAACGATCACGAGGGCCAATTCCGGCTCTTCGGGCATGCCGCGGAAAAACCCTTCAAGCGCCTCGATACCCCCCGCCGAGGCGCCGATGCCGACAATCGGAAATCGGGCCGGCGTAGTCATCGTGCAGTCCGCAAGACGGCGTATTGGCGCGGGGATTCGGTCAGCGAGACGCTGGCGGCATGTTGGCTCGGCATGAGATTCCTGGCGGCGGGGCAGATTGAGAGCAGTCGATAATCCTACCTTGATTTGGCCCGCAGTTGCCGTCAGTTGGTCTCGGACCGGGTGGATTTTGCGTCGAGGGGCCGGCAAGCGAAGCTTCCGGCACGCTCATCAACGTTGTATCAGCATCCCTTGTGCCTGGTCCGTGCTGTGCCCGGGGTATTCGTCCTGGTAAAGCGACGTGTGCTGTTGCCAGTCAGGCCATTGCGAGCGCAACTGGCTTGCCGATCGCGAGGTAATGAAGCAGCGCGAGCAGCGGAAACACGCTCGCGACGATGGCGGTCAAGGTCCAGCCGCCGTGCTCATACAGCGTGCTCGCAAGCGATGAGCCGATCGCGCCGCCGATGAAAATGCTCGTCATATACAGGGCATTCAGACGATTGCGGCTTGCCGCATGCAGGCCGTAGATCGCACGTTGGCCGATCACCATGTTCATTTGCGCGGCGAAGTCGAGTACGACACCGGTGACGACGAGACCGCCCACGCCCCACGCAGGATGAATCAGCGAGGGTGTAAAGGCGAGCGCGGCGATCACTAGCGCGACCAGCGTCGCGCTGACGGAGTGGCCCGCATCGGCAAGCCGTCCTGCGATCGGTGCGGAGGTGGCGCCAATCGCGCCGACCAGAGCGAACAGCGCGATACCGTTCTGCGACAGCCCGTAATGGCGCGTCAGTTCGATCGGCACGGTGGTCCAGAAGAGGCTGAAGGTTGCGAACATCAAGCCCTGGTACAGCGAACGATGACGCAGCACGGGCAACGTAGTGACCAGTTCGCCGAGCGAATGGATCAACTGGAAGTAGGTCGCCTGGTGCGAGGGTTGCCGCGGCGGAATCGTCAGCGCGAGCACGGTCGTCACGACCGCCATCACGACAGCGGCCGAGCCGAACACCACGCGCCAGCCGAAATGCCCGGCCACTACGCTCGAAATCGGCCGCGACAGCAGGATGCCGAGCAGCAGGCCGCTCATGATGTTGCCGACTACACGGCCGCGCGTTTCGTCGGGCGCCAGGTGCGCCGCCAGCGGAATCAGGATCTGCACGGCAACCGAACTGAAGCCGACCAGCAGCGAGATAGCCAGAAACGCGCTCGGCTGACGCGTCACGGCAGCCAGCGCGAGACTGACGATGGCGACGAGCGCCGTTGTAATCATCAGCTTGCGGTTTTCCAGCAGGTCGCCGAGCGGGACGAGGAAGAACAGTCCCAAGGCGTAGCCGATCTGCGTCAGCGAGACGATCAGACTGGCCGTGCCGCCCGTCATATGAATGTCCGGTGCGATCAGTTCAGTGATCGGCTGGGCGTAGTAGATGTTGGCGACGATCGCGCCGCAGCAGAAGGCGAACATAGCGGTCAGGCCGCGGGTCATCTGGACGGTGCCGCCGTTCACGGCGGCCGCGGGTGAGTTGAAAGTCATGGCAAATCCTGATTGACGAATCCGCATAGGATATCCGTTGCGATCCGTGAGTAGAATACGTGCATTGAGCAACCTGGCGTTGCGTGCAGCGCAACGCCAGCGTCGGCCCTTACCTGGGTTGGGCCGGGCGTCGACCTTACTGGAGATCGGGAAGTGGACAAGCTGGTTGCCTTGAATACCTTGCTGGAAGTGGCCGAGGCCGGCGGTTTTTCCAAAGCGGCCCAGCGGCTGGGCGTCGCCACCTCGTCGGTCACCCGCCTGATGGACGCGCTCGAAGCCTCGCTTGGCACGGCTCTGCTGACCCGCACCACGCGGCGCGTCAGCCTGACGGACGCCGGCACGGCCTACGTCGAGCAGATCAGCAAGGTGCTCGACGACCTCGCGGTGGCCGACGACAGCATCTTCGATAGCGGGGCGTCGCCGGTTGGCGTGCTCCGCATCTCTGTGCCGACCGCCTACAGCCGGATGCAACTGGCGCCGCATCTGGCGAGCTTTCTCAGCACCTACCCGCGCATGGTGCTCGACGTCGTGGTCGGCGATTACTACGTCGATCTCGCCGCCGAGCGGATCGATGTCGCGGTTCGCATCGGCCTGCCATCGCGCGACGAACACCTGGTCATAAGGAAACTTGCCGATAACGCGCGCTTCGTGGTCGCGAGTCCCGCGTATTTCTCGCGCTGCGGCGTGCCGTCCGAGCCGCAGGAGCTGGCCGCTCATGAATGCCTGCGCTTCGGCTATGGCGGAACCTATCGGCCCGCACGCCAGGTCTGGACTTTCCTGCAGGGCGAGACGCAGGTGCGCGTCGAAGTGGAGGGGCGCATGATTGCCAATAATCCGGACATTCTGCTGGAAGCGGTGCTTGCGGGCCGCGGCATCGCCTTGCTGCCGGAGTGGCTGGTGGTGGCGGAGATTCGCGCGGGCCGCCTTGTGCGCCTTTTTGCCGACGCCGAAATCAACCCGCATGCCGGCCGGTCAGTCGTCTACGCGGCTTATCTGCCGAACCGCCGCCATTCGAGCAAGGTGCGCACCTTTGTCCAGTTTCTGCAGGAACGCGTTCAAGGCGTTCAAGCCGTTCAGGAGACGTGAGCGGGACGCTACGGCTCGCTTTGCATTAGCTCAGGCCGTTTGCCGCGTTGCTGGCCTCAGTGCATGGCGGCCTGCATCAACAGGCGGAACGGCAGCGCGAGCAACATCGCCGCTGCTACGCCAGCACACCATAGAGCGACGAACCAGAGCACGCGCTTGAGCCGCGTAGGAGCAGGGCGGTTCACCGTGGCTGGCTGCGCTAACGAGGTAGCAGTTTGCTTTTGCGTGGTCGGGCGCAAGAAAAGTCGCATTGCAGCGCACCTTGTCAAATCTTAGTGGTACTTCGCACCGGGGGCGGATTTGCCGCGGAACACGTGATATCCGAGCGTCGTGTAGACCAGAATCACCGGCAGAATGATCACCGCACCTACCAGCGTGAAGAGCTGGCTCGCCCGTGGCGCAGCCGCATCCTGGAGTGTGATGGCGTACGGTATCGCATACGGCCAGATGCTCACGAGCAGGCCAATATAGCCGAGCAGGATCAGCAGCAGCGCCAGCAGAAACGGCGTGTTGTCGTGACGGCGCCGGAGCGCGCGGAGCATGAACAGCGCGGTAATCACGACGAGAAAGGGCACCGGCAGCAAGCGGTGCAGCAGGCCCGAATCGAACCAGCGCGCGGCGATTTTCGCGTCGGTCAGCGGCGTCCAGATCGACACCACCACCATGAAGCCAAGCAGCACGAAAGTGAGGGGACGCACCACTTCGTGCAGACGATGCTGCAGGTCACCCTCGGTCTTCATGACGAGCCAGCAGGCGCCGAGCAATGCGTAGGTCGCCATCAGGCCAAAGCCGGTAAGCAGGCTAAACGGCGTCAGCCAGAAAAAGGACGGCCCGGCGAACACGCCGTTCGTCACAGGAATGCCCTGCAGATAGGCGCCCAGAATGACACCCTGAAAAAACGAAGCCCCGCCTGATCCGGCGATGAAGGCGAGGTTCCAGAGGTTCTTGGTACGGATTGCCTTCTCGCGAATTTCAAAGGATACGCCGCGAAAAATAAGGCAGACGAGCATGGTGACGATCGGCAGATACAGCGCCGAGAGCACGATCGAATAGACCTCGGGAAACACCGCAAAGAGCGCTGCGCCGCCGAGCACCAGCCAGGTCTCGTTGCCGTCCCAGACCGGCGCAATGGTGGCGATCATGAGGTCGCGCTCGCCGTCATCGGGGAAGAACGGAAAAATCATCCCGATACCGAGATCGAAGCCATCGAGGGCGACATACATGAAGAGCCCCAAGGCGATGATTGCGGCCCAGATCGTCGTCACGTCCATGCTGTGCTCCGCTTCAGGTGAATAGGGGTTGCTGCGGGACGTTGCCGTTTGCCGCGGGTGCCGGTTCGCTTGCCACAGCGCGCCTCATTCGACCGCTGCGAGCGGCCGCCGGCCGCTGCTGTTCGCATCGGCGGCGTTCGCGTTGCGTGGCCCCGCGTCGTCGTAAGCCGGACCGATGCGCAGCAGCTTGAGGATGTAGTAGATGCCCGTGCAGAACACCAGGCAATACACGATCACGAAGATCATCAGCGACACGCTCACGTCCTGCTGGGTGACCGGCGACACCGCTTGCGCGGTGCGCAGCACGCCGTACACCACCCACGGCTGGCGGCCCGCCTCGGTCGTCACCCAGCCGGCAAGCAGCGTCACGAATCCGGCGGGACCCATAGCCACCATGACACGCTGGAACAGACGATTTTCGTAAACTCGGCCGTGGCGCCGCAGCAGCAGTCCGATCAACGCAAGCAGGATCATCAGCATGCCGAGGCCCGCCATCACGCGGAACGTCCAGAAGATGATCGACGAATTCGGCCGGTCCTCTTTCGGAAACTCTTTCAGGCCGCGAATTTCGCCGTCCCACGAGTGCGTCAGGATCAGACTGCCCAGATGCGGAATCTGGATCGCGTAGCGGGTCACTTCGGCCTGCATGTCCGGAAAGCCGATCAGATTGAGCGCAGTGCCGCCGTGCTCGGTTTCCCACAGACCTTCGATGGCGGCGATCTTCGCGGGCTGGTACTTGCGCGTGTTCAGGCCGTGCTGATCGCCCACCACTGCCTGGATTGGCGCGAGCACCAGCAAGAGCCAGAGCGCCATCGAAAACATGGTTTTGACGGCGGGGTCGCGCCGGCCACGCAACAGATGCCACGCGCCGGTGGCAGCAACAACCAGCGCGCCGACGATGAAAGCGGCGATCGCCATATGCGCGAGCCGGTACGGGAACGAGGGGTTGAAGATGATTTTCAGCCAGTCCTGCGGCACCACGTGACCGTTCTCGATCGTGAAGCCCTGCGGGGTCTGCATCCAGCTATTGGAGGCGAGAATCCAGAAGGTGGAAATCAGCGTGCCGGTGGCGACCAGCAGTGTCGCGCCGAAGTGCGCCTTGCGCCCCACGCGATCCCAGCCGAACAGCATGATGCCGAGAAAGCCGGCTTCGAGAAAGAACGCGGTCATTACCTCGTAAGTGAGGAGCGGTCCGGTGATAGGCCCGGCAAATTTCGAAAAGCCGGCCCAGTTGGTGCCGAACTGATACGCCATCACCACGCCGGAAACGACGCCCATGCCGAAGCCGATCGCGAACACCTTCGACCAGTACAGACACAGTTCCTTGTAGTGCGGCTTGCCGCTTTTCAGCCACGCCGCTTCCAGCACGGCGATGAAGCTGGCAAGGCCGATGCTCATCGCCGGGAAGATGATGTGGAACGATACCGTGAATGCAAACTGCAATCGCGAAAGGTCCAGCGCGCTAAGGTTCATCATTGCGGTCTTCCGAAGACGAGGGCTGGCTGGGTTGGCGGAGCGATTC
The DNA here is from genome assembly GCF_026225065.1 of Paraburkholderia sp. Lineage (GTDB taxonomy): Bacteria > Pseudomonadota > Gammaproteobacteria > Burkholderiales > Burkholderiaceae > Paraburkholderia. Next base: position 16,218 of record NZ_JAMFSB010000093.1, read on the forward strand.
CGCAGGCACTTGGCAACATACACTTTTTTTTGCCGCAGTGTCGCTAACCTGCGTTTGCATAACGTACGGAAGTGACTGGGCAGTCCAGTCAAGCCGTTATGCGCTGCCTAGAACGAGCCGGGAGCGCACGAAGCCGGCATGCTCGCGTAATACATAAAACGCATCGGCGTAGGCGAGCGGCATGCGCAGACTGTTGAGCGAGTCTTCGATCTGGTCGAGCTCTTCGACGAGCGCATCGCGTTGAGCCTGCGAGGGATCCTTCAGCGCTTCGCGTTCGATTGCGATCAGCGAACCGTAATTGCGATAGATGCGCGACCTGACACGCCAGCGGTACAGTGCCGGGACGAGCCGCATGGCGGGGAACAGTAGCACCGCGACTGGCAGCAGCAGAACCAGAGTGCGATCGCCGACGCTTGCCAGCCAGAACGGCAGATTGCGATAGAGAAAGCTCTTGCCGGTCTTGTAGTAGCGCTGCGCGTCGTCGCTGATCGGATACTCGTGCTGGATTGGGCTCGGAAATTGTCCCGCGTGCTGCAGAAGGCCGGGCATACCGTGAATCTCCTGCGCGGCCTCGATCAGCAGATCGGAGATGGCGGGGTGGAGCCTCGCGCGAGCGATGATCTCGACGGTCGGACTGATCAGATGGATCGTGTCGCTCGGGATCCTGTGGCGCAAATCGAGCACGCCGGGCGGCAGGTCGATTTCATCCAGATACGGAAAGAGCCGCGTATAGGCGCTCGCTTCCTCGAAGTCCATCACGGAGATGCCGGGCACGCGCAACAGCCGCAGCATCAGGGCGCGAGTGGCCGAATCGCCGTTGAGTATCGCGGCATCGGCGTCGCCCGAGACCAGCTTCGTCGCGGCTTCCAGCCCATCGGCGGGCAACAGCGTCGTGTTCTGGCCCGGCACGATGCCATTCGCTGCCAGCAGGTTGAGCGCCAGCACCCGCGTGCCGCTGCCTTCGCGGCCCACGGCGATCCGTTTGCCTTCGAGTTGCGCAAGCCGCGTAATGCCGCTGCCGCGATAGAACACCACGATCGGGTCATAGAACACGCTGCCAAGCGACATCAACGAGGACGCCCCGAGCCCATCAGTCACCCCGCCTTGCACCAGCGCAACGTCCACATGCTGCTTGGGGTCCAGCAGCCGTTGCAGGTTTTGCAGCGAGCCGTCCGATTCCAGCACCTTCAGCGTGATGCCGTTACGGGCGAGAATCTTTTTGTATTCGTTGGCGGCCTGCAGGAACGAACTGTCGTGCGGGCCGGCGCTGATGACGATGGTACGCGGGGGAGCCGGATCGACCAGCCAGATCACCAGCGTGATCACCAGCACCACGAACACGACGATCGGTGCGAACGTCAAGGTCAGATCGCGCAGATCGGCATGCGAATGCTCGCCTTGAAAGCTCGGTGGTCGCGGGCGATGGTGTCTCATGGAAGCTCCGTACGGGTGGCGGGCAGCTCTTATGGCGCTGGCGGCGCGCGGTGTCTGCAGGCATAGCGTAGCAGCACTGGCTTTCGTCTGAGGTTCGTTGGGCGTTGCAGCGTCGACGCCAGGTAATCCTTATTATCTGGGAGCGGTGATGCAATGCACTTGATGGACCGGGCGGCGCCGCGTCCCGGGCGCGCGGCGCCACCCGAAAACCTTGGCAGACCGGCTGCGCCTGCAGGGTCCGCCTGGGCTCAGTCCGCGATGCGCTTGTCGGC
>NZ_JAMFSB010000094.1 GCF_026225065.1 Paraburkholderia sp.
GACTCACCGGCTTCATACCGTCGTCTCCTTGTCGTTGTCGGTTCTCCAAGAATGCAAGAGGAAAGCGCTCAAGTGCACTGGTTTCCTCCTCCATTTTTGTAACTGCCTATTTCGCCGCCCGTTTTCCTGCAAATGCCCGTTGAGCGGATAAGCGGTCAGGAGACACAGATAAAGCGATGCATGGAAAGGCAATCAAGCTACGAAATTCCGTAGATCTGCGTATCAATCAATCCAGCGCGGCGCGTGAGCAAGGGTCGCGGACTGCGCCATGTCGTGATTGATCCAGAGTTCTGCACGCTCGTCGAGGACCAGCTTATCCACGTAGTTAATCGACTCGACGGATTTGGGCTTGTCGAAGTTGAACAGCGGCACCCGGCGACAACAGAAATTTTTATGAAAATGTGCAACGTCGCCACTCAACACCACCGGCCAATGATTCGCAAGACGGACCAGAAGCGATTGGTGACCTGGCGTATAGCCGGGCGTTGCATGAATGACCACAGAGCCGTCACCAAAAACATCGTGTTTGCCATTCAACAGCTTCATCGGGTTTTGACGCATGGTGTTATAAAGCTCGGGCAGAAAGCCGAGCTGCGAAGTATTCGGGCCAAACATCGCGTCGTATTCGAGGCGCTGCACATACCACGTCGCACGCGGAAAGTAGCGGCTGTTGCCCACGTGATCGAAGTGCGCATGCGAAAAATCAATGTGCGTGACCTGATCGGGTGATATGCCGATCTCGTCAAACTGTGACGCGAGCGTTTTCGTTACGATGCCGCGCACGTCATGCGCCATGACCTTTCCACCAGCAATATCGATCATGGAATCGTCCAGTCCGCAGTCCCAAAGCATGTAGTCGTCGCCGTGCGCGATCAGATAGGCATTGTTGCTGAAGACTGCGGATTTTCCGACGTTCACGCCTGGTGACCATTGAGAGATGTCTGTGACATGGGCCTCGCCGCCATCGAATATCGTCAGGCGGTCGACCGATGCTGCCGCAGGCGTTCGCATATTTTGCGAACAACGGGGGGCGCACCGGAATGGCGGTTTCGGTTTCCGCGGCATGCTGGCGGTAGTCGAAGCCGACGCAGATGATCTTCTCGGGTCGGGTGACGAGAGGCGCAAACCGCACTTCATGCTCGGCTACAACAATGGCTGAGCCGGGATGCAGTACCAGCGCTTCCATCACGGCGTGGAGTTGTCCGGCAAGCTCGGCTTGCAGCAGGTCGTCGAGACCCCTTGGTGCCGGCAGTCCTAGTGCTGCCCCGCTAGCCGTGACATTGACGATGCCAGCCGGCGTCTCGATGCCCAGCGCGTATCCCGACGAGGTGCTCAGATTGGCAAGTCTGGCCTCAATGCCTGCAACTTCCACGCGTGTGTTTTTCGATGCCGTCATGCGGAATCTCCGAAGGGGTAAGCATTGCCAACGCGGCGCCGTGCCACGCTGGATTCAATGCAAGGCTATCGTGGCCCGGATACGGCGTCTTGCAAGATGTTGACGTCCGCCGACTCTATCGGCTGACGGCCCCTGATAACACGACGCCGTGAGCATCCATGCGCCCGTGGATAGCATGTGGGTTTCACCGCTGCACGAATGACGGCGTACGAAAACGCACAAAGAAGACGAGATGAATATTTCATACGATTCATTCGGCTCTTTGCGGCATCGTCGGCTTGATCGTGATGGGTACTCTATGAGCTTCGTCGAAGCGACTATCAGCAGCAATCGCAACGGCCTCTTAAGCTCAATTAAACATTGCTTAAAATAATACCGTCGGCAAAGGATCTGTCAATTACTTCGAAAGTCATCGATACGCCGCACTCTCCGGCCCATTACTCGCGAGGTAGTTGAGCCGTTGAGCGCCGTCGACGTGATGGCCAGGCAGTACCGCTCACACCAGAGGCAATCTATAAAAGAGCGTATCGATCTCGGCCGCAAACTGCTCAGTCGGGAGCTCACTACGTGGCACCTTCTGAAAACCATTTTTTTCGTAAAACCGCTGTGCAGCGACGGTTAGTTCGATGGTGCCGAGGCATAGAGATTTTGCGCCGCTCTGACGAGCGTGCTGCACGAGATGGTCCAGAAGAAATTGCGCCGTGCCTATCGTGGTGCCGCGAAATTCCTTGAGGACGTAGAACCTTTTCACCGCAATCAACCCGTCGCCAAGGTCTTTCAGGCACGCCGTACCGACCACCCGATTATCGCTGATCGCAATCCAGAAGCCGCTGGCGCCTCCCTGATAAGCGTGAGCCAGATCGCCCAGGTCATTCTCTGCGCGAGGGTCGTCATGAATGTCGAATTCCGCCCAGACTTGCGAAATGAGCGACCAGACCTCGCTTTCCCGGGACTGGGAGAATCGTTCGATCTGAACAACAGGGATATCTGGTCTCATAGGCTTAAGCTCTATCTATCGCGACACTGCCGCTTTCCAGCCTGATCCCGCTCCGCAACCGGGCGAGCACTTCTGATTTTATACACCTATTGCGCCCAGTCGGTCGACATGGTCACATAACGTCTGTCACCCACCGATTACTCTGTCTCCGCAAGTTGAGCTGGGTATTGCCGGAACGGCCTCGCGATCGGCAAGGGGACGTCTCGGCGGCGGCTGCGACACAATCGACGGCTTGGCAGGCAAGCGGCTTGCGCAAAGCCGCGCCCGATCTTCAAGATCGACAATGCTCAACCGGTCGCATAGCGAATGGTTGAGCACAGCGGGATGCGTCAGGTTCTAGCTGCCAGCGAAGTGATCGTTCAGTCCTGCAAACTGCTTTGCATAACCTTCACGTCCCTGCTCTGCCGCAAAGCGCAGAGGCAGCACACGCTTGACCAGCACTTCGTGCGCGTCAGGCTGCGACTCCAGAATCGACATGACTTCGTCGATAAACTCCGCGAGCGGCATCGCATTGGGGTCACTGGCCTGTTGCTCGCCCATCAGTTCGGTCTGCACGTAAGGTGGTGCAATTTCGACAACATCCACACCCGTACCCTTGAACTGATAGCGCAGCGACTCGCTAAACGAGTGGATCGCCGCCTTGGTGGCGCTGTACGTCGGCGTGATGGCGAGCGGCAGGAATGCCAGTCCCGACGACACGTTCAGCACAGTCGACTTCGCCTGCTTGCGTAGCAGCGGCAACAGTGCCGCAGTGAGACGAATCGGAGCGAGCAGATTCGTGGCGATCGTCACCTCGGCGATACTGGTATTCACCTCGGCCGCACGCCAGTCCTCGGGCTGCATGATGCCTGCGTTGTTGAGAAGTGCATTCAACGTGGGATAGTCGCGGGCGACCTGCACCGCAAAGCGGGCGATGTCTTGCGGATCCGTGAGGTCCAGCGTGGCTGTCTCGATGCCCGGATTGGCCTCGCGCACGGCATCGAGCGCGGCCTGCCGGCGCCCCGCGACGATGACCTTGTTGCCACGGCGATGAAACGCTTCCGCGAGCGCGCGCCCGATGCCCGAACCGCCGCCGGTGATCAGAATCGTGTTTCCGCTAATTTGCATGACTGTTCTCCTGTATGAGGTTGTGCTAGCGTATGGCAAGCACTCTCATTCGGGAAGTAGGCCCCGGTTTGTGTGGTACGAACATCAATGTGCGTAATGTGGATTCTCAATGGCGAACGGCAAAAAAGAAAGTCGACGGGTCGTATTCAAGTCGGGGAGCGGACACACGTCCACGGCGGAACTCGACGCACTCGTGCTCGACGTCCTCGGCCGCGTGGCGGACAAATGGACCATGTGCGTCCTTGAGGTGCTCGATCAGAATGGCGTAGTGCGCTTTACGCGCGTCGGCGAACTGGTTGGCTCGATCAGCCAAAGAATGTTGACGAAGACGTTGCGGCAAATGGAGGCCGACGGGCTCTTGTCGCGCACCGTGCATCCAGAGGTTCCGCCGCGCGTCGAATACGCGTTGACCGAACTGGGAACGAGCCTGTGTGCCGCGTTCTGCGAAGTTTGGCAATGGGCCGAAAGGCACGAACCGGAACTACGCGAATTGCGCAAGAAAAGAGATGCTTCATGAACCGGATCGCCGCACTCCCGATGTACAACGTCACGCCCGCGCTCGCCGCCGAGTGGCGCGCGTTGCTGGCTGACGTTTTAAAGGCGGTGGACCCGTATGCCTCGCTGATCGACCCGGGCGACGATCTGCATACCCTGTGGCGCCGCTCCGACCTGCTGATCTCGCAGACCTGCGGCTATCCGCTTGTCAGCGGTTTGCAGCGTCACGTTCAATTGATTGCGACACCACAGTTCGACGCGCCAGGCTGCGCGGGCGCAGACTACTCGAGCGTACTGATCACGCGAGCGAACGCACCGTTCGACTCTCTCGAAGCATGCCGCGGCGCACGCGCGGCCTACAACCAGGACGATTCGAATAGCGGCATGAATGTATTCCGGCACGCGGTAGCGCCGCTTGCAAAGGATGGACGATTCTTCAGCGAAGTCATCCGCACCGGTTCGCACCTCGGCTCACTGCGAGCGGTGGCGGAAAGCCGCGCGGACGTCGCCGCAATCGACTGCGTCACCTTCGCGTTCGTATGCGACGAGTTGCCCGACCTCGCGCAGCAGGTTCGGACGATAGGCTGGACAGCCACGTCGCCGGGTTTGCCGCTGATTGCGCCAAACGATGTGCCGCCGAGCACGGTCGAGTCACTGCGCGCCGCGCTGGACGACGCCCTCGCCTCACAACCCATGCGCGCGAAGCGACTGCGCCTCAAGGGATTTGCACACCTGTCGCTAAGCGACTATGCGCGAATCACTCAAATGGAACACGAGGCGTGGGCCTTGGGCTATCCGCGCCTCGACTGAGCAACCTTGGCGGTGCTTAAATCAACCGACGTCGAGCACCAGCAACTGCGCGCCGTCCGCAACCTGATCGCCCACCGAGTACAGCACCTCCGACACCGTGCCGGCCGCCGGTGCACCGATGGTGTGCTCCATCTTCATGGCCTCCATGACAATCAGCGGCGTGCCTTTCTCGACCACCGTACCCGGTTCGACCAGCACGGCGATCACCTTGCCGGGCATCGGCGCGGTGAGGCGTCCCTCTCCATGTTCGGCATCTGCCGCATGCGCGAGCAGGTTTTGCCACTCGAAGGCCAGCGCCTCGCCTAGACAGAACACATGGAACACATCGCCGTCCACGAACACGCGTCCCGTGACGTGCGAATCGCCAATCGTCGCGCCGAACTCATGCGCACCCGTTCCGCTCCACCACGTAAAGCCGTCGCGCTGACTGTCATGCTCCAACGTCTGCACGCCGCCATCGCGAGCAAACGTCACCGCGAACGCGCTTTCGTCTTCGACATCGCGCCATGCCAGGGTCTGCGTATAGCCGCCGTTTAGCCGCCAATGCGACAGCGCATCCCACGGCGATGCCCCATGCGCCGTACCGCCTTCACGCGTCAGCAAGGCCGCACAGGCCAGCGCCACGGCCTCACGGAACGGCTTTTTAACCGGCGCAAACAACGCGGCGTGATGCCGCTCGATCAGGCCCGTATCGAGATCGCCGCTCGAAAACGGCTCACTGTTGACGATACGCTGCAAAAACTCGACATTGGTATATGGGCCGACCACCTCGCAGGCACGCAGCGCCCGGCTCATCCGCGCCAGCGCCTCCGCACGTGTCGCTCCGTGGACGATCAGCTTCGCGATCATCGGGTCGTAAAACGGTGTGATCGTGTCGCCTTCGCGTACGCCGCTATCGATCCGCACCGCAGCGCGCGAACCAGGCACACCAGGCGAGCCGACCGTGAATTCGACGCCTTCGGGCATGCGCAGATGCTTGAGCGTGCCCGTCGACGGCAGGAAGCCGCGCGCCGGATGCTCGGCGTAGATACGCGCTTCGATGGCATGGCCTTCGAGTTTCAGTTGCGTCTGCGTCAGCGGCAACGGCTCGCCGGACGCTACGCGCAGTTGCCATTCCACCAGATCGAGGCCCGTGACCATCTCGGTGACGGGGTGCTCGACCTGCAGGCGCGTATTCATCTCCATGAAGTAGAAATTACTCGCGCCAGTCATAATGAATTCAACCGTGCCCGCGCCGACATAGTTCACCGCACGCGCCGCCGCGACCGCCGCCTCGCCCATCGCGCGCCGCAATTCGGCGGTAAGACCTGGCGCCGGCGCTTCTTCCAGCACCTTCTGGTGCCGGCGCTGCACCGAACAATCGCGATCGAACAGATACACCGTGCCGCCCTGCTGATCCGCGAACACCTGCACTTCGACGTGGCGCGGCCGCGTCAAATACTTTTCGATCAGCACGCGATCATTGCCGAAGCTGCTTGCGGCCTCGCGCTTGCACGACGCAAGCGCCGCCGCGAAGTCTTCGCTACGCTCGACCACGCGCATACCTTTTCCGCCACCACCAGCGCTCGCTTTGAGCAGCACCGGGTAACCGATCGCATCCGCCTCGCGGAGCAGCAGTTTGGCATCCTGATCGTCGCCGTGGTAGCCCGGCACCAGCGGCACGGCCGCAGCATGCATCAACGCTTTGGCAGCCGCTTTCGAGCCCATTGCGGCAATCGCTTCGACCGGCGGTCCGATGAACGCAATGCCTGCGGCTGCGCACGCCTGCGCGAAATCCTCGTTCTCCGACAGGAAGCCGTAGCCCGGATGCACCGCTTGTGCGCCGGTTGCGCGCGCCGCCGCGATGATGCGCTCGAAACGCAGATAGCTCTCTGCCGCAGTCGCGCCGCCGATATGCACCGCTTCATCGCACGCCGCGACGTGTTTCGCGTTGGCGTCCGCATCGGAATACACCCCCACGCTCGCAATGCCGAGACGCTTGCAGGTTGCAGCGACCCGGCAGGCAATCTCGCCGCGGTTGGCGATCAGAATCTTGTTGAACATGAGGTGTCTCGATGAGGTGTCCTGTTCAGGACCGTTGTTCTGCGGGTAATCGTGGCGTCTGGTGGCATCATGCCCAAGGCCTCATGTGCGCCACGACGGCGTGCGCTTTTCGAGGAATGACGCCACCCCTTCTCGGCCTTCCGCGCTGGCGCGTACACGCGCGATACGCGAGGCCGTGTCTGCGATCAGTGTTTCATCCAGTTCATGTCCCGCGATATCCTGCACGAGCTGCTTGCAGGCTCGCACGGCGTGCGGGCCGTTAGCGCACAGCGTTTCAACCAGTTGCTGCACCGTGGCGTCGAGCTGCGCTTCGCTCACGGCTTCGCTGACGAGACCAAGACGCAGCGCCGTCGCGCAGTCGAACAGTTCGGCGGTGACGAAGTAGCGCCGCGAGGCCTGTTCGCCAAGCGCGCGAATCACATACGGTGCGATGGTGGCGGGGATCAGGCCGAGGCGCGCTTCGGAGAGGCAGAAACGTGCCGTGTCCAGCGCCACGACCATGTCGCAGGCGCAGATCAGGCCCATGCCGCCCGCGTACGCATCACCGCTGACGCGAGCGATCACCGGCTTGTTGCAGCGATAAATCGCCGACAGCATGGCGGCGAGACGCATCGCGTCGGCACGGTTCTCCTCGTCGGATTAGCCGGCCATCTTCTTCATCCAGTTCAGATCCGCGCCTGCGCAGAACGCCTTGCCGTTGGCCGTCAGCACAACCGCTCGCACGTCGTCGCGCTCGTCGAGTGCCTGGAACGCCGCGGTCACTTCGGCAATCATCGTTTCGTTGAACGCGTTGCGCACGTCAGGGCGGTTCAACGTGACCGTCGCGACCTGGCCGGCTATCGTCAGAATCAAAGTTTCGTATTGCATATCGATTCGCTCCTTCGCTCGGGGCCTGCGGCGTTACATCCTGAACACGCCGAAACGCGTGTCTTCGATCGGTGCATTCATCGTCGCTGAGAGTCCCAGGCCGAGCACATCGCGAGTCTGCGCGGGGTCGATCACGCCGTCGTCCCACAAGCGCGCACTCGCATAGTACGGGTGCCCTTGATGCTCGTATTGCTCGCGGATCGGCTGCTTGAACGCCTCTTCATCCTCGACGCTCCATGTGCCGCCCTTGCTTTCGATGCCGTCGCGCTTGACGGTGGCCAGCACGGACGCCGCCTGATCGCCGCCCATCACCGAGATGCGCGCGTTCGGCCACATCCACAGGAAACGCGGCGAATACGCACGGCCGCACATGCCGTAGTTGCCCGCGCCGAACGAGCCGCCGATGATCACGGTAAATTTCGGCACCTTGGCCGTCGCGACGGCCGTCACCATCTTCGCGCCATTGCGCGCGATACCTTCGTTTTCGTACTTGCGTCCCACCATGAAGCCGGTGATGTTCTGCAGAAACACGAGCGGAACCTTGCGCTGGCAGCACAACTCGATAAAGTGCGCGCCCTTGAGGGCCGACTCCGAAAACAGAATGCCGTTATTGGCGATGATGCCGACCGGATGGCCCCATATATGCGCGAAACCGGTGACAAGCGTGGTGCCGTAGCGAGCCTTGAATTCGTCGAAGGCGGAGTCGTCGACGATACGCGCGATTACCTCGCGGATATCGAACGGCTTGCGCGTATCAACCGGGATCACGCCATAGATGCTCTGCGCGTCGTAGCGCGGCGGCTTCGGTTCCTGTAGCGCCACCGGTACCTGCTTCGTGCGGTTCAGATTGCCGACGATGCTGCGCGCAATCCCCAGCGCATGCGCGTCGTTCTGCGCCAGATGATCGACCACGCCTGACAGGCGCGTATGCACGTCGCCGCCGCCGAGGTCTTCCGCGCTCACCACTTCGCCGGTCGCGGCTTTCACCAGCGGAGGGCCGCCGAGAAAAATGGTCCCTTGATTCTTGACGATGATCGACTCATCGCTCATCGCCGGCACGTAAGCGCCGCCCGCCGTGCACGAACCCATCACCACCGCAATCTGCGGAATACCGGCCGCGGACAGATTCGCCTGGTTGTAAAAGATGCGCCCAAAGTGATCGCGATCGGGGAACACGTCATCCTGATTCGGCAGGTTGGCACCGCCCGAATCCACCAGATACACGCACGGCAGATGGTTTTCCGCGGCAATCTCCTGCGCCCGCACATGCTTCTTCACGGTGACCGGATAGTACGTACCGCCCTTCACGGTGGCGTCGTTGCAGACAATCACGCATTCCTGTCCGGCGATGCGGCCAATGCCGGTGATCACACCAGCGCCTGGCGCATCGCCGTTATACATACCGAACGCTGCCAGTTGCGACAGTTCCAGAAATGGCGTGCCCGGGTCGAGCAGTTGAGCGATGCGGTCACGCGGCAGCAGCTTGCCGCGTCCCACATGCTTGTCGCGCGCCGCCTGGCCGCCGCCCAGCGCAAGTTTCCCGACTTTGGCGCGCAGGTCGGCGACCAGCGCCTCGAGCGCGGCCGTGTTGTTGCGGAAGTCGTCCGAGCGGGGATTCAGCTTTGTTTCGATGATCGGCATTGCTTGGCTCTCCTGAGCGCCGCTGTTCTATTCGCCGCCTGAATGAGCCAGGCGGGCTGAGTGGCAACCGGGTGGCACAGGTCAGGCCGTTTCCGCAAACAGTTCGCGGCCGATCAGCATACGGCGGATCTCGCTGGTGCCCGCGCCGATCTCATAGAGCTTCGCATCGCGCCACAGACGGCCCACCGGATACTCGTTGATGTAGCCGTTGCCGCCGAGGATCTGGATCGCTTCGCCGGCCATCCACGTGGCCTTTTCAGCGGTATAGAGAATCACGCCGGCGCAGTCCTTGCGCATCTGGCGAACGTGTTCGGAACCCATCGTGTCGAGTTGACGACCCACCGCGTACAGATACGCGCGGCAAGCCTGCAGCGTGGTGTACAGATCGGCCACCTTGCCTTGTATCAGCTGGAATTCGCCGATCGACTGACCGAACTGCTTGCGGTCATGAATATACGGAACCACCGAGTCCATCACCGCGACCATGATGCCGGTCGGGCCGCCTGCCAGCACGGCGCGCTCGTAGTCGAGCCCGCTCATCAAAACCTTCACGCCACCGTTCAATTGCCCGAGGATGTTTTCTTCCGGCACTTCGACGTTCTCGAACACCAGTTCACCGGTGTGCGAACCGCGCATGCCGAGCTTGTCGAGCTTCTGCGCCACCGAGAAGCCCTTCATGCCCTTCTCGACGATAAACGCTGTGATGCCGCGTGGGCCGGCTTCAAGATCGGTTTTCGCATAGACCACCAGCGTGTCGCAATCCGGGCCGTTGGTGATCCACATCTTGGTGCCGTTCAGCACATAGTGGTCGCCCTTCTTGTCCGCACGCAGCTTCATGCTGACCACGTCCGAGCCGGCGTTCGGCTCGCTCATGGCGAGTGCGCCGACATGCTCGCCGGACACGAGTTTCGGCAAGTACTTCTGCTTTTGCGCCTCGGTGCCGTTACGGTGAATCTGGTTCACGCAAAGGTTCGAATGCGCGCCGTACGATAGCCCCACCGAAGCCGATGCCCGCGAGATTTCCTCCATGGCGATCATATGTGCCGTGTAGCCCATATTGGCGCCGCCGTATTCCTCCGACACGGTCATGCCGAGCACACCCAGGTCGCCGAACTTCTTCCACAGGTCCATCGGGAACTGGTCGGTGCGGTCGATTTCAGCGGCGCGCGGCGCGATTTCTTTCGCCGCAAAACCCGCGAGGCTGTCACGCAGCATCTCGATCTCTTCACCGAGCGGGAATTGCAGACCGGGCAGGTTACTCATTGCAGTGTCTCCAGGAATTCGTGGGCATTAGCGAATTTCACGCTAGATTTACGTATACGTCAATAGGTATTTTTGAGTGATACTCAGATATGATCAAGGGACATCGAAGCCCCGTTCTAGCGTGATAAACTCGCCTACACCGGCAGCCGCCAAGGCTTAAAACTGAACTGGACTCATATGATGGCCGCACCGAAGCCCGCACCGACCGCCATGGCGGGGGCCACTGCGAAGGCAGAGGCCCTCGTATCGCGCCGCCAGCCAGCAGGGCGCAAATCGCAGCAACGCGTGAAGGAAATCCTGCAGGCCGGCCGCGACGTGTTCTCGGAAAAGGGTTACGAGCGCGCCACCACGGCCGAGATTGCGCAACGGCTCGGTATCTCCGAGGCCACGGTGTTCAGTTATTTCCGCGGCAAGCGCGAGTTGTGCGCACGGGTGATCGGCGACTGGTACGACGAAATCATCGATGCAATTGAAACCGGCTTGCCGCGCGACGGCAGCGTGCGGCAGCAATTCGCGTTCATTGTGCGGATGCATCTTCGTTTGATGCTGGTGAACGGCACGGATCTGTGCGCGCTGGTGCTCTCCGAGGGATGCGCGCGGCATCACGAGCTGAGCGAAGCGTTGACCGATCTGCAACGGCGCTACACCGCGCCATTGATGCGTGTCCTCGCCCACGGCCAGGAAACCGGCCAGATTCGCGCGGATATGCCGTTAAGGCTGCTGCGCTCGATGGTGTTTGGACCGATGGAGCACGTGCTGTGGGATGCGACGCTTGCCAATCGCCGTACGGATATCGAAGCCACCGCCGACAGTCTGATCGATGTGCTGTGGGCGGCGCTGCAACCGCCCGATACCGCGCTGGCCGCCTTGGTGCAGTTCCGTCATGAGGTGGGTGAAGCGAGCCGGCGGCTGGAACAGGCGGAAGCAGCGCATAAGGCCGCCAGCGCTTAGGAACGCGCGACGCTTACACCGGCGCCACGCCCACATAGTTCTCC
>NZ_JAMFSB010000095.1 GCF_026225065.1 Paraburkholderia sp.
ACACAGGGTGTCGAATTCTTCGTCTACGGCCGGAGCGAATATCGGCGCGGACCGGAGCCGAAGCGCTATCCGGCGCGTCAAACTTTCGAGGCAAGCCGCGCGGTTGCGCAGCGTCATGGGCTTGCCGAAGCGGCCACTGTCTATGCGCAGCAGAATCCTGATGTCATCGACGCCGGGGTGTTTCACAACGACGTGATTGCGGTCGGCAATCGCAACACGTTGTTCTGTCACGAGCTGGCGTTCGTCGAGCCGCAAGGGGTGTACGACGAACTGCGAGCGAAGCTCGGCAAGCTCAATGCGAAGTTCGACGTGATTGAAGTCCCGGACGGGCAGGTGGGTGTGAGCGATGCAGTGACGTCGTACCTGTTCAACAGTCAGTTGCTCACGCGCCCCGACGGCAAGCAGGTCCTGGTCGTGCCGCAGGAGTGCCGCGAAAACCCGCGCGTGGCCGAGTATCTGGATGGCTTGACCTCGCGCGATGGCCCGATCGACGACGTGCTGATATTCGACCTGCGCGAAAGCATGAAGAACGGCGGTGGGCCGGCTTGTTTGCGTTTGCGGGTGGTGTTGAGCGAGGCTGAGCGCGCGGCAGTCGCGCCCGGTGTGTGGATCAACGACACATTGTTTGGCCGCCTCGATGGGTGGATCGAAAAGCACTATCGCGATCGCCTCGCGCCAGCCGATCTGACCGATCCGAGCCTGCTGCTCGAGTCGCGCACGGCCCTAGATGAGTTGACGCAGATTCTTGGGCTGGGTTCGTTGTATGACTTCCAGCGCTGAGCACCGTATGAAACACGACACGAGCAACGCGTTGCTGAGTGATTTTCTTGCGTACACGCTGGCAGGCACGCGGCCGTCAGCGAGCGAGGCTAAGGGCGTGTGCGCAAATGGTGTGCGCTGGACGTGGCTCGATGAAGGCATCCTGCAATTCGAACCTGCTGAGGTTTCGGGCACGCGAAGCGTGCTGGCCTCGGCCGGTGTGCATGGCGACGAGACTGCGCCGATCGAGCTGCTATCGCTGGTGGTGCGCGATATCGCTGAAGGACAGGCCGCGCTGGCGTGCCGTCTGCTGGTGATACTCGGCAACGTTGCAGCGATGCGCACCGCCTGCCGTTATCTTGACGATGACCTGAATCGCCTCTTCAGCGGGTGGCATGCGCAGGTGCCGAATAGTCGCGAAACGCCGCGTGCGGTTGCGCTGGAACAGGTGGCAACGCAGTTCTTCGCAGATGCCTCCGATGCTCGCTGGCACGTCGACATGCATACGGCGATTCGCGCGTCGGTTTTCGAGCAGTTTGCGCTGCTGCCGCATACCGGTGCGCCGCTTTCACGCGCGATGTTCGAATGGTTGCGCGATGCATCCATTGCGGCAGTGCTGCTCCACACGACGAAGGGCAACACGTATTCCCATTTCACTGCGCAGGTGTGTGGCGCTGAGGCCTGCACGCTGGAACTCGGCAAGGTGCGGCCGTTTGGCCAGAACGACCTCGCGCGTTTCGGCGGCGCAGATAAGGCATTGCGTGATCTGCTGGCGGGCGTCGAAGGCAATGCAGGCGCGCCGTTGCCGCGCGTGTTCACTGTGATCGATCAGATCACGAAGCAAAGCGATGCGTTCGAATTGCTCGTCGCAGCGGACGTGCCGAACTTCACGCCATTCGAACAGGACACGCTGCTCGCGCGCGATGGCGACTATCGTTACGTGGTGCGCCATGCCGAAGAGCGCATCGTGTTTCCGAATCCCACTGTGAAGCCAGGTTTGCGTGCCGGGCTGCTGGTGGTTGAGACAACCCAGGAGACGCTCGCAGCGCTGGCTTAAACAATCCGCCGTACTTCACGTAGCGGCGATGGGCCCATCGCCGCATTCCCCACACCCTGTACAATCCCGCCCTCGCGGCCGGTTGCGCTGCACTACGCCGGCCGCGTGAGCTTGAATCGCATTCCTGGCGCTGCAATCATGCAGCGCAGATTCAGCTCTGTTTGATTTCATACCCGTAGAGGAACACACCGCATGAAAATGAATTGGCGAAACATGGCCGCGCTGGCACTTTTTGCGTCGACAACCGCAGCAGCAGGCAATGCGTCGGCAGCCGACATCAAGGAAATCCGCTTTGGCGTCGAAGCCTCGTATGCTCCGTTCGAATCGAAGACGCCGGCGGGCGATCTGCAAGGCTTCGACATCGATATCGGCAATGCGGTATGCGCCAAGCTGAAGGCGAAATGCGTGTGGGTCGAGAATTCGTTCGACGGTTTGATCCCGGCGCTGCAGGCGCGCAAGTTCAACGCGATCAACTCGGACATGACGATCACCGAGCAGCGCCGCGCCGCAATCGACTTCACGGACCCGATCTACACGATCCCCAACCAGATGATTGCGAAGAAGGGCAGCGGTCTGCTGCCGACTGCCGCATCATTGAAGGGCAAGCACGTCGGCGTGCTGCAGGGCACGATCCAGGAAACGTATGCCAAGGCGATCTGGGCGCCGGCCGGTGTCGACGTCGTGCCGTATCAGACGCAGGATCAGATCTACGCCGACCTGTCGTCGGGTCGTCTGGATGCGGCATTCCAGGACGCTGAAGCGGCATCGAAGGGCTTTCTGACCCGTCCGCAAGGCGCAGGCTTTGAATTCGCCGGGCCGCCCGTCAGCGATGCGAAGCTGCTCGGCGGCGGAGTGGGCTTCGGCATCCGCAAGGGCGATGCGCAACTCAAGGACGCGCTCAACCAGGCGCTCAAGGAGCTGAAGGCCGATGGGACGATCGACCGCTTTGCGGCGAAGTACTTCAACGTCAAGGTTGTGGTGAAGTAAGCGCTACCGTTACGCCTAAACAGCACAGCATCACAAAGCACAACGGCCGCATTCGCGGCCGTTGCTGCTGATGCACCCCTATCCGGCGGCTGCGGTTACTTCAGATAGTCGAATGCCACTTCGCCGAGACCGAGCGTCAGATCCGCCAGCAAGTGGCGCGCTTCGACAATCTCCAGCACCGGCAATTCCGCAACCGGCGCGAGCGCGTGCGGCGACAACTGCAACGCAGCCGGCCCAGTCCATGCGCCCTTGAGGTCGATATCCTGCAGGTAGTAGCGCACCAGTTCGCAGATGCGCGCCGTCCCGTCGACGTGCGGCATGACCTTCAGCAGGAAGTTCGGCGCTTCGAGGCGTTTCTTCTGCTGCACGATATCGAGCTGGCGATGCTTGTAGCCCATTGTACCGGTGGCAATACGCACGGGACCGTAGTCGAGCGTGCCGACGAGCGTGTCGGTATGCACTTCGAGTACCGGCTTGGCGAGCTTCTTCGGAAAGCCCCACAGTTCGCGGCCACCTGCGATCGGCGGATGGTCGTCGAGATACATCGCCAGCGTGTAGCTGCCGGCTACGCCGTTATAGGACACCGGAATCACCTGACCGCTTTCCGTGTAGTCGCCGAAACCGGTCGAGTCCGGCATGCGGATGAACTCGTAGTGCACCAGCGGCTCACCGATTTCCAGCGGCTCGGGCACGACGGCGCGCAGCTTGGCCGGGTCGGTGCGGTAAGTGATGATCAGGAATTCCCGGTTAATGAACCGGTAGGGGCCGATCGGGAACGCCGGGCTCGTAATCGGCATGGCGAAGGCATTGTCTAGCACGCTTTTGACGTCCATGTTTTTCCTTGGTGGTTAATCGCGGGTTGGAACGCTTCTGCACTGCACAAGAGTATCGTCGATTCGTGACTTGCTCGCATTGTCGATGCATGAGCTGAATATTTTTTGAAAATCGCGCATAGCCGTGTTCGAGGCGAGCGGCCTGCGCTAAAATCGATGAACGTCGCAAAGCGGCGTCATGCGGTGCTTTCAGCCCGATTTCGGGTCCGATCGCGCGCCATGTGAGAAGCAAAAAACAGCAGGAAGCGCAGGGCGCTTATCGGGGGAATGGAATGTCCAGCATCGAAGTCGACGATCCGAGTCGGGCCGGCGGTGAGCCCGGTCGGGCTGACGGCGCATCAATCAAGCCTTGTTTCGCCCGCCAGCCGATCCTCGATCGCGACGGCATGCTATGCGGCTACGAACTCAAGCTTCATTGTGTAAATGAAGCGCCCGCAGGCGAAACCACAGACGGTACCGATGCACCCGGGCATACCGTGCCCGATGATGTAACCGCGGCCGCCGCGGCCGAGGGCGAACCGCGCGTCGCCGTGCAGCCCACCTTCACACAGTCCGTCGTAACCGCGCTGATGCATTCGGGCGTTCGCGGCGCGCTGGCCGGCCACCTTGCCCATCTGGACGTCAATCGCGAGATGCTGTTCGATGAGGCGCTCGAACTCCTGCCGGCCGAGCGCTTCCTGTTCGAGCTCCAGCCGGATATCGAAGTGGACGACGAACTGGTTGCGCGTATCGTCGTGCTGCACGCACGGCGTTACCGCTTCGTGCTCGACGCGGTGGTGGTTCCCAGCGACACGTTTGCGCGCCTGCTGCCGTATGCCGAGCGCGTGAAAATCGATCTTCCGCACATCTCCCGCGCGTTGTTGCCGAAGCTTTCCACCGTGTTGAAATCGGCGGGCAAACTGTTGATTGCCCAAGGCATCGAAGCACAGGAAGATTTCGAAACCGCCCTCAATCTCGGCTTCGACAAATTTCAGGGCTATTACTTTGCGCGCGCGCAAA
Organism: Paraburkholderia sp.; assembly: GCF_026225065.1. Lineage (GTDB taxonomy): Bacteria > Pseudomonadota > Gammaproteobacteria > Burkholderiales > Burkholderiaceae > Paraburkholderia. The sequence goes on from NZ_JAMFSB010000095.1 coordinate 4,636, forward strand.
CCGCGACGCTGCGGAAGGTGAGTGCGCCGCGTCACGCGTTATTGAACCTGCTGCAGTTGCTAGCCGGCGACCCGACGGTCGCGCAGCTCGAAGCCGAGCTGAAGCTCAATCCGGTGCTCGTGATGCATCTGATGAAGCTGGCGAATTCGAGCGGTCTTGCGGTCGGCCATAAAGTGACCACGCTGCGCGAAGCGATCAATGCAACGGGCACCAACCGGATTGCCCGCTGGACCCAGTTGCTGCTGTATGCGGACGGTCGCAAGGTCGCGCTGGAAGACGATCCGCTGCTGCAACTCGCCGCCACCCGCGCGCGTTTTATGGAACTGGCGGTGCTGCGTCTGCCGAAGGCCGGTCGCGACGAAGCCGATGCGGCATTCTTGACGGGTGTGTTTTCGTTCGTGGATGCAGTATTCGGCGGCTCGATCGAGAACACCCTCAATGTGTTGACGTTGTCGAAGCCGATTCAGGCGGCGATCTTGCGTCGCGAGGGCGTGTTGGGTCTGCTGCTGTCGGTGGTCGATGCGTTGGAGCGCGGTGAATGGAAAGAAATTGAACGCGTGT
>NZ_JAMFSB010000096.1 GCF_026225065.1 Paraburkholderia sp.
CACCGCTCAGGCGAGCGGGACGAAGGCCGGCACGCTGTTGGACAAAGCAGCCGCCACAATGAACACGCCGATCATCGCCAGCGCTTCGAGGTAAAGCACGTTGGTGAAGGTGTGAGCGTCCATCGTCGATGCAGTGCGGCGTAGTCGCGGCAGCGCCAGGAAACGGTTCAGGCCGCCGAGCACAAGCGCCAGGGCTACCAGCGCCAGCTTGAGCGTCAGCACATGTCCCCACGTGCTGATTTCGATCGCCTCGAATGAGCCGCCCGAACCCCGCACGGTATTGAAGATCCCCGTCAGCAGCACGAATAACACCGCGACTAGCGACACGTTCGAGATCTGCATGGCAGTACGGATCAGCATGCCGCGCGCGGTCGAAGTGCCCAGCGCCGGCAGCACCGCGAGGCCAGCCGTCACGACCAGGCCGCCCCATACGCTGGTGGCAAGCACATGCAACGTATGCACGCCGATCGCGGCGGACGCCGGACCGGCATCCGCCGCATGCCCGAGCGACGCCTTGCCCGCGGCGATCACAATCACCGCAAGCCACAGCAGCGCGTTGCGCAGCGTGCTCGCGTGCGAGGACAGCGCGGTCGGCAGCAGCACCAGCGCGCCGATAAACGCGACGCTCCACGCATAACCGACATGCGTCTGCGCGAGCACAGTCGGAATGACGCCGAAGGCCTGCGGCAACGAGCTGCCGCTCATCGCCGCAGACTGATACAACAACCAGCCAAGGTCGGCGAGGACCAGCACGACACACGCCGTCAGCAGCGAGCGTTGCGCACGCAACCAGGCCGGCCGCGCCGGCGAAACTTTGGTCTGGGCATCTTTCGCGAGCCACGCGCCGAGTAACGCTGAACCGACTGCAAACGCAAACGCGACATTCATGAGCGCGGCCATGGCGACCTGCCCGATCCACAATCCGTCTACTCTCATTTGGCCGTGAACGCGTCAGTGTCGTGGGTGTGGAGGCCGTCGAGGGCAAGGCGGGAAAGATCGGATAGCTTCATGAAAGGCGAATGGCTTGTGGAAAATACAGGGGGAAGGATTGCACGCGCCGCAGCAAGACACCGGCGCCCCGGGAGTGTACGCTTCGATGGTCTGCATGCGTGTGGGTTCAACCTGATTACACGCTCGCGCAGCGAAAGCGTCGGTGAAGGGACCCGGCAACCGATCCAGAAAGCAGGTTAGATATAGCCAAGACACACACTATGTCAAACTGTTGTAACGGCTTTTACGAGGAGGGACCGGGCTCGCCCGTGGCAAATAGTCACCATTACCCATCGATGATAGAATGCTGCGTCGCCGCAGCCCCACTGCCCCCAAGCCGAGCCGCCCGAAGCCCGGTCGGGTCCCCGAATCTGATGGAGTTACGCGTGTCTTCAAGACGCATTTTCCGCCCGCTGCTTGCCCTTCTGCTGATCGGCGCTGCAGGCGTCTATAGCGCTGCGAAAGCGCAGACTCAACCGACGACCCCGGATACGATGGCAGCACGCGTGCAAGCCTGCGCGGCTTGCCACGGCACGCACGGTCAGGGCACGGACAACGACTACTTCCCACGCCTCGCGGGCAAGCCAGCTGACTATCTGTTCAACCAGTTGCAGAATTTCCGCGAAGGGCGCCGCAAGTATCCGCCCATGAACTACCTCGTCACGTACCTCTCGGACGACTACCTTCATCAGATCGCGACGTACTTCTCGCAGCAGCGCCCGCCGTACCCGCCGCCGGGCAAGCCCACGGTGTCGTCGGATACGCTGGCTCGCGGCCAGAACATCGTGCTGCACGGCGACGCATCGAGGCAGATTCCGGCCTGCGCCGCCTGTCATGGCAAGGGACTGACGGGCATGGAACCGGCTATCCCGGGTCTGGTCGGTCTGCATGCGGATTACATCAGCGCACAGCTTGGCGGCTGGCGTTCCGGTTCGCGTCATGCCATTGCGCCTGACTGCATGCACGAGATCGCCACCCGCTTGACCGATGACGACGTGAATGCCGTCGCTTCATGGTTGTCCACCCAGACGGCTCCGCAAAACCCCGTGCCGGCTCCGGCCCGCTCGATGAAGACTCCGCTTGCCTGCGGCAGCGAACCGCAATAAGGCACCGGGAGAGATAATCAAATGAAACGCAAGTCTTTGTTCGCCCTTTCGGCAGTTGTCGTGGCTGCGGCCGCTGCCCTCGTTCCCGTCCTGTGGTCGGGCGGCGACAACCTGCATAACGGCAGCGCCATGGCCGCCACTCCGGCCGACCAGGCGGAGCTGATCAAGAAGGGCGAGTACCTCGCCCGCGCCGGCGACTGTATTGCCTGCCACACGGTGCGTGGCGGCAAGGAATTCGCCGGTGGCCTGCCCATGGCGACGCCGTTCGGCACGATGTTCACACCGAACATCACACCTGACGACCAGTACGGCATCGGCAAGTGGAGCCAGGACGACTTCTACCGCGCCATGCACACGGGCCGTTCGAAGGACGGCAGCCTGCTGTACCCGGGCTTCCCGTTCACGAGTTACACGAAGGTCTCGCGCGCCGATGCGGATGCGATCTACGCGTACCTGCGCTCGGTTACACCGGTCAATGTGCCGAGCCGTCCGCACGAACTGAAATTCCCGTTCAACAACCGCAACCTGCTGATCGGCTGGCGCACGCTGTTCTTCCGTGAAGGCGAGTACAAGCCGGATCCGACCAAGTCGGTCGAATGGAACCGCGGCGCGTATCTGATCGAAGGCCTCGGCCATTGCGGCATGTGCCACACCTCGATCAACGCCATGGGTGGTCCGGTCAATTCGGCAGCCTTTGCGGGCGGCCTGATTCCGCTGCAGAACTGGTACGCACCGTCGCTCACGTCGAACAAGGAAGCGGGTCTGGGCGACTGGGACATCAAGGACATCGAGTCGCTGCTGAAGAATGGCGTGTCGCAACGCGGCGCGGTGTTCGGCCCGATGGCTGAAGTCGTTCACAACAGCATGCAGTACATGTCGGACGACGACATCCAGGCAATGGCCACGTATCTGAAGACCATTCCGCAGAAGAGCGAAGCGCCGGAAAACCTGCAACTGGAAACCTCGGCGCAGCTCGGCACTGAGCTGCTCAAGCAAGGTCAGAAGATCTATACGGACAACTGCGCGAAGTGCCACGAGGCGAACGGGCTCGGCCAGCCGCCGAACTTCCCGCCGCTGGCCAACAACCAGTCAATCCAGATGCCGTCGGCTGTGAACCCGATCCGCATGGTGCTGAACGGCGGTTTCCCACCGAGCACGGGCGGCAATCCGACGCCGTATGGCATGCCGCCGTTCGCTCAGTCGCTGTCGAACCAGGAAGTCGCAGCTGTGGTGACCTATATCCGTATGTCGTGGGGTAACCACGGTACGGCGGTGTCGCCGCAACAGGTATCGGATCTGCGCTCAGCGCCGCTCGACTAGGCGGCGTACGAGACAAGGAGGGCGTGGCCTGCGGGAAACCGCGGCCGCGCCCTTCGTTTTTTTTAGGACCAGGGTTAGCCATTACGTGCACAATGGCGTATTGGACCCAAGCAGGAGAAGATGTCGTGCATGTCGGTGAGCGTTTCAACAGCATTACCCACCTCGTCGGCGCTGTATTGTCGGTGGCGGGACTGGCTACGCTCGTCACGATGGGCGCGCTGCAAGGAGATGCGTACAAGGTTGTCAGCTTCAGCGTTTATGGCGCCATGCTGCTGGTGCTGTATGCTATCTCCACCCTGTACCACAGCGTACGAACCCCGCGCTTCAAGGCGGTCCTGCAGAAATGCGATCATTCGGCGATCTACCTGCTGATCGCCGGCAGCTACACGCCGTTCACGCTGGTCACGCTGCGTGGACCGTGGGGCTGGTCCCTGTTCGGGGTAAGCTGGGGCCTTGCGGCCCTCGGCATCGTGCAGGAACTCACGCTCGGGCGACGCACCCGCAGCGTATCGATGGTGCTGTATGTCTTGATGGGATGGCTCGCGCTCGTTGCCATTCGTCCGCTGGTCGAAGCATTACCGGCTGCGGGCACCGCATGGCTCGTGGCCGGCGGGATCATCTACAGCGTCGGCATCTACTTCTTCATCAACGACGAGCGCATCCGGCACGGACATGGTATCTGGCACCTGTTCGTACTGGCGGGCAGTCTGTGTCAATTCGTCAGTGTTGCGCGCTACGTCGCGTAACACCCCACGGCGGCGAAGTGCAACTTAAAGCCAGTCAACGTGTCTTGATAGCGCGTTGAAGCATTCGGCACACGCTGGCGTGTGCCGCCGATTTCCCTGCGACCGGATCCGGGCTTTGGCCTCGAAGCGCGCCTTTTGGCCGCGCATTCGCCGTTCGCGATACTGCATTGCAAAGAGCTTTTATGTCTTTTGATTCCCTCGGCTTGTCCGAACCGCTGATCCGTGCTGTTCACGAACTCGGCTATACGATCCCTACTCCGATCCAGTTGCAGGCCATCCCGGCCGTGCTCAACGGCGGTGACCTGCTCGCCGGCGCACAGACCGGCACCGGCAAGACGGCGGGCTTCACGCTGCCGATCCTGCAACGTCTGGACACCATGCCGGCGCCTACCACGGCTGCAGGCAAGCGCGTGATCCGTGCGCTGATCCTCACGCCGACGCGCGAACTCGCCGCCCAGGTCGAGGAAAGCGTGCGCGCCTATGGCAAGTACCTGAAGCTGAAGTCGACGGTGATGTTCGGCGGCGTCGGTATCAATCCGCAGATCGATGCCCTGCGTCGCGGCGTCGATATCGTGGTGGCCACGCCTGGGCGTCTGCTCGATCACATGCAGCAGAAGACCATCGACCTGTCGCGTCTCGAGATCCTCGTCCTCGACGAAGCCGACCGCATGCTCGATATGGGCTTCATCCACGACATCAAACGTGTGCTTGCGAAGCTGCCGCCGAAGCGCCAGAACCTGCTGTTCTCCGCAACCTTTTCGGACGAGATCAAAACGCTCGCCGACAACCTGCTGAATTCGCCGGCGCTGATCGAAGTCGCACGCCGCAACACGACGGCTGAACTCGTAGCGCAGAAGATTCACCCGGTGGACCGCGACAAGAAGCGCGAGCTGCTCACGCATCTGATCAAGGAACACAACTGGTTTCAGGTGCTGGTGTTCACACGCACCAAGCACGGCGCCAATCGTCTGGCCGAGCAGTTGACCAAGGACGGTATCAGCGCGCTCGCGATTCACGGCAACAAGAGCCAGTCGGCCCGTACCCGGGCGCTTGCCGAGTTCAAGACGAACACGCTGCAGGTGCTGGTGGCGACCGACATCGCCGCACGTGGCATCGACATCGACCAGTTGCCGCACGTGGTCAACTACGATCTGCCGAACGTGCCGGAAGACTATGTGCACCGTATCGGACGTACCGGCCGTGCTGGCGCATCGGGCGAAGCGGTGTCGCTGGTGTGCGTCGATGAACTGCAACTGTTGAAGGACATCGAGAAGCTGATCAAGCGCGCGGTGCCGCAAGAAGTGATCGCCGGGTTCGAGCCGGATCCGACGGCGAAGCCGGAGCCGATCCTGCGTCGTGGCCAGGGCGGCGGCGGTGGCGGTGGACGTCAACCGCGTCAGAGCCAGGGCGCGCCTCGCGGCGACGGCGCCCGGCGCGATGGCGGCGCGGCCAAGCCGGCGTCGCAACGCTCGGGGCAGCGCGCGGCCGGCGGACAGCAACAACCGAAGCCGCAGGGAGCGAAACCGCAAGCCGCCAAGCCGGCTGGCTCGCCCACGCAACCTCAGGTGCGCAAGGACAACCCGCGCCACGAAACCACGCGTCATCACGGCAAGCCAGCAGCCGCTACGCATGACGGCGCCGGTGCGACGCATGCACCGCGCAGCAAGCCGCAGGCACAAGCCAAGCCGCAAGGTGGCAATCCGGGCTCGTTGCTGGGTGGCGCCAAGCCGCGCGGCAATGCTCCGCGTAGTGGTGGGTCGCAACCGCCGCGCAACGGCGGCCAACGCGGGCGTTAAGCCGCTCTGCTGCTGGTCAAGGCCCGCGCACTGCGGCAGCCTGCTTAAGGTGCTCGATCTGCTGTTCCCACCGATCGAGCACCGCCCCTCCCCCCTCTTCCAGTTCGAACGTAATGCCGCCCGTCAGGCGTGCATAGGGCACCTGTTGCGCTTCACCGGTATCGATTGAGCCGATAAAGTGCGCGAGGCCGCTCGCATGACCAGCCACCTGCTGCAACGCCTCGAACCGCAACTGCACCTGATAAAACGCCCCCTCGCAGACAAACGTCAGCGCCGCGCGACCGCTGCGTGCCAGCACACCCGCAGCCCGCGATTGGGGCCATAGCGCGAGGCACAGGGTACGTGCGTCGGGCGCGTACAGCTCCCCGACGCCCAGCAGCGAAGTCCGCACATGGCCATTCGTGTCGGTCGTCAGCAAAGATGCCGTGAAGCCAATTTTGCTCGCGAGCGACGTGCCATCGAATAACGCGCGCACCGCCATCGGCCATTCATCGAACACGGTTTGTTCGAGCGGGTGTCTGGATACAGAATCGGTCATCGCCGGACTCCGGTTGATCATTCGTCGTGAATCGAAAAGGCCGCCCTGCAAAGACGAATGGCCCGCGCAGGCGGGCCATTTCGTTGTATTCGTTCGTGCTAAATCAGACAGTTCCACAAACCTCGACAGACGAGCCGCGAACCCTCAGCCTCGATCCTCACCGGAAGAATACATGCTGGGTGATCTTCGCGAGTGGGTAATGCACGCCTGGTTGAATCCGCGCCGGTAGATCGAGCGGCTTGAGCAGCATCTTCACGCACATGTCGGCCGACAGATTGCGGCGCACCAGCGCATTGATGCGTGCCGCACGCTCGCGGTTATACCCCGAATCGTTCACGCGCTCCGGATAGCGGATCGCAAACACGTGGCGTAGCGCAATTTCGGAGTCTTCGTTCTTGATCTCCATCACACGACGCATCAACGCACCAAGCACGGCGAGGCGGCCGTTGCCTTCGATCTTGTTGTACTTTTTGAAAAACTTGAAGAAGTGCTTGTAGTGACGGACTTCGTCGGTGCGAATCAGGTCGGTAATCTCCTTGAGCACCGGTTCGTCCGAGCATTCGCCAATCGCGCGATACAGCGTCGCCGTACCGGTTTCAACCACGCAGCGTGCAACCATTTCCAGCGCGCGCGTCTTCTCGAAGTCTTCGACGGAACAGGTTTTCGAGTACTCCTCGAAGAAATTGCGGAAGGCTGTGTCCCAGTCGAACTCCGGCCACACGTATGCGATATAGGTCTTCAGCGCACGGCCGTGCTGCATTTCTTCCGGCTCCCACTCGTTGTTGAGCCAGGCCGACACTTCAGGGTCGCCGTTGAAGAAGGTACTCAGGTTACTTGTATAGAGATCTGTACCACTTTCGATAAACGAAGACGCGCACAACAGAAGCAGCAGATCTTCGTTGGCCACGGCCCGCTGCCGGTCAATCCGGCTGAGGTCGATGTCCTCAATCCGCCAAGGCATCACGTGGTTAAGCTCAGTGTGCATTTGTTCCTTACTCCGAAAGCTGTATCGACTCCGGGAGCGCGCCTGGAAGCACTCGCGTTTGCCAGGCCGCTCTCGTTTCGATACAGCGCCTTGAATTAGAGTTAACCCCTTATGTCTTGCATCTTAGCTGGTGTTCCGCAACTCTGCAGACAACACAGCACAGACCATGCCCAAGCGCAGCAGTTCCGGCGGCAAGATAGGCGAATTGTTCCAAAGCAAAACAAGGCAGGCGCAGCGCACAAAAAAGGCAGCCTGGTGGGGGCTGCCTGAGCTCGAATCAACGGACCGTAAGCGGGGTGCGGCAGCGCCTCAGAGCGCGTGGAGGGGCCGCACGGCGGGCCTCACGACGAGTACAGCATGGCTTCGCCGCGCCCGGAATGGCGCCTGCGCCACGCGACGATAGCGAGCGACAGCCCGGAAAGCAGCGCCGCAATCAGCACGTAGTAACTTGGCGCAAGCTTGTCGCCGGTCAAATGAATGAAGGTTTCGACAATCGTCGGTGAAAAGCCGCCGAAGATGGTCACGCCAATGCTGTAAGCGATTGAAAGACCGGTCGAGCGCACGTGGGTCGGGAAGATCTCGGACATCAGGGCCGGCATCGGGCCGGAGTAAGCAGCCTTGAGGATGCCGGCCATGCCTTGCAGCAGCAACAGCCAGCCGACCGTGGGGCAGCTCTGAAGCAGTGCGAACATTGGATAGATCAGCAAACCCATCACGATCGAGGTGCCCAGCATGATGCGGATGCGGCCGATGCGATCGGACCAGGCGCCCATCACCGGCGAGAGAATCAGTTGCAGCCCGCCATTGAGCACCACTGCGCCGAACGATACGGCCGCCGGCATGTGCAACTGTTTCACGGCGTACATGGGCATGTAGAGTTGCAGCACGTACACGCCTACCGTCGATTGAGCGACGATGCCGATCGCGAGAAGCAGGTTCACCCATTGGCTGCCGAACGAGGCGGTTGGATCGGTTGGCTTGGCGGGGTCGTCGCGCCGCTGGCGCATCGCCAGAAACTCGGGCGTTTCGTCCAGATGCGAGCGGATGTAATAGCCGATCGGCCCAATTAGCACACCGAACAGGAACGGAATGCGCCAACCCCAGCTACCCAGATGCTCGGGCGACATCCACGCGGTAAGCATCGCGCCAAACGCGGCCGCGAGAATCGCCGCAAGCCCCTGGCTGGCGAATTGCCAGCTCGCGTAGTAGCCGCGCTTCGTGGGGCTATGCTCGACCATGAAGGCCGTCGCGCTGCCGAACTCGCCACCCACCGCAAAACCCTGCACGAGCCGCGCGACCAGGATCAACACCGGCGCGGCGAGCCCGATCATGGCGTATGGCGGCATCACGGCCATGGTCAGGGTGCCGACCATCATCAGCGTAATGGCGAGCGTCAGCGCCGCCTTACGGCCTTTGCGGTCCCCGTAGATGCCGAGCACGACCGCGCCGATCGGGCGCATCAGGAACGAGATACCGAAGGTGGCGATGGCGAGCAGCGTCGACAGCCACTCGTCGTGCATCGGGAAGAACTGCTTCGCGATGATGCCGGCAAAGTAGCCATAGACCGAAAAGTCAAACCATTCCAGCGCATTGCCGACGGACGACGAAAAGATAATGCGCCTGATCATCCCTTTCGACATCGGCGGGGCGGCGGGATCAGCAGAAGCCGCCGCGGCGGCAGCGGGCGAAGCGATATCGTTCATGATCGGCTCTACAGGAAGCGCGAGACCACCCGGGTTTGATCGCTACCCAAGCCTGCCTCGCGTGCAACGACACGCTCGAAGACTGCCGCTCCGCTCAGAAGCCGGCCGCGAGGCCGTCGCGACGGCTGTCGCTCGCCGCCACATAGCCGCGGTCCGGATCGTTGCGATCGAGCTTCCAGATGTACTGGCCGGAGCCGAAGTCCATATACGGATCGTCGACCGACTTGATCGTATGACCGAGGTTTTCGAGCGCGCGCGCGGTGTTCGCGTCGAGCGTCGCTTCGATGTCGATAGTGAAGTCGCGGTTCACTTTCCAGCGCGGTGCATCGCAGGCTGCTTGCGGTTGCTGGCCGTAGTCGAGCATCCGGACGATGGATTGCAGATGGCCCTGCGGCTGCATATCGCCGCCCATCACGCCGAAGCTCATCACCGCTTCCTGCTTGCCGTCGACCTGTTGCGTGAGGAAGGCCGGAATGATCGTATGGAACGGCCGTTTCCCGCCTTCGACGACGTTCGGCGACTTCGGGTCCATCGAAAAACCGAAGCCGCGGTTCTGCAGCGAAATGCCGCTATCCGGCACGACGATGCCCGAGCCGAAGCCCATATAGTTCGACTGGATGAAGCTCACCATCATGCCGTTCTCATCGGCCGCCGACATATAGATCGTGCCGCCTGCTTTCGGCATGCCGAAGTCGAACTGCGTCGCGCGCTTCGGATCGATCAGCTTGGCCCGCGAGGTGAGATAGGCGTCATCGAGCATCTGCTCCGGCGTCACGTCCATCGAACGTGGGTCTGCGACGTAGCGGTAGACGTCGGCAAACGCGAGCTTCATTGCTTCAATCTGCAGATGCTGCGATTCGACGTTGTCGAGCGCGAGTGAACCCACATCGAATTTTTCGAGGATGCCGAGCGCGATCAGCGCAGCGATGCCCTGGCCGTTCGGCGGAATCTCGTGGACCGTGTAGCCGCGATAGTCCTTGCCGATCGGTTCGACCCAATCCGCGCGGTAGTTGCGCAGGTCGTTCATGGTCATGGCGCCGCCGCACTTGCGCGAGAACGCGGCGATCTGCTCGGCGATCTCGCCTTCGTAATAGGCGCGCGGACCTTGCTCGGCCAGCTTGCGCAGCGTCTTCGCATGGCCGGGGAAGCGCACCAGCTCGCTCACTTCCGGCGCCCTTCCGCGTGGCATGAAGGTCTGCGCGAAGCCCGGCAGATCCTTCAGCTCGGGGACAGCCGCCGCCCACTTGTAGGCAACGATGCTCGCCACCGCATGACCGCGCTCGGCGATCTCGATGGCGGGTTCCATCAGATCGGCAAACGGCAGCGTACCGAATTTCTCGTGCAAGGCTTCCCAGCCGGCGATCACCCCGGGTACCGTCACTGCATCCCAGCCGCGCTTGGGTTGCTTGGCGAGACCGTTTTCCTCACCGTACTTGCGCTTGAAGTAGTCCACGTTCCATGCCGCCGGGGAGACGCCTGACGCGTTCAGCCCGTGCAGCTTCGCTCCATCCCACACCAGCGCGAAGGCATCGCTGCCCAGGCCGCAGGAGACCGGCTCCACGACCGTGATAGCCGCCGCGGCTGCGATCGCCGCGTCGACGGCATTGCCGCCCTTCCACAGCATGCGCAGCCCGGCTTGCGCAGCGAGCGGATGCGAAGTCGAAACAATGTTGCGCGCGAACACCGGCAGACGCGGTGTCGGATAAGGGTTTTGCCAGTTGAAGCGGGTCATGTAGGAGACTCTCGGAAAGCGCGGCCCCGCGCGGAAGATCCGCTGGAACCACTAGAAACGCGTCACAAAGGAATCGTCGATTGCAGCGCGAACCGGCAGAAAAAACAAATTCATTTATCAAATGAATAAATGCAGAAATATGCTGAATATGTCGCGCGCGATCGTATGCATGTTGCGTAGGTTGGCGGACAACCCGGCACTTGGTCTTACAATAGCTCACCGTTTCTACCCATGCTCGCTCCAGGCGCTGGCTGCCTCACCCGGCGCCGATGCAAACACTTGACCCGAGACACATGACCCGAGACCCCCGCCTGACCCTCAACGCACGTCAACAGGAACTGCTCGAGTGGGTGCAACGCGACGGCTTCGTGACCGTAGACGACCTGGCCGCCCATTTCGACGTCACTCCGCAAACCATCCGGCGCGACGTCAACTGGCTGGCCGACATGAACCTGTTGCGCCGCTATCACGGCGGCGCAAGCCTGCCCACCAGCTCCGAGAACGTCTCGTACACCGCGCGGCAACGGATGTTCCATGACGAGAAGCGGCGCATCGCAGCGCTCGTCGCCACGCATATTCCCGATCAGGCTTCCCTCTTTATCAACCTTGGCACGACCACGGAAGAGGTGGCGCGCGCGCTGAACCGCCATCGCGGGTTGCGCGTGATCACTAATAACCTGAACGTCGCCAGCATGATGAGCGGCTATCCCGAATCCGAGGTGCTGGTCACGGGCGGCATTGTGCGGCCTTGGGACAAGGGGATCGTCGGCGAACTGGCGATCGACTTCATTCGCCAGTTCAAGGTGGATTTCGCGATCATCGGCACCTCGAGCATCGAGAGCGACGGCACGCTACGCGACTTCGATACGCGCGAAGTGCGGGTGGCCGAGGCGATCATCGAGCACGCGCGCACGGTGTTTCTCGCCTCCGACCACTCGAAGTTCGGCCGCCCGGCGCTGGTCCGCCAGGGTCATCTTAACCAGATCGACGCGCTCTTCACCGACAAGCCACCACCCGCCGACATGACCGAGACGCTGGCCAACGCGGGCACCCAGGTCTATATCGCCGAGTGACGGGCGGAGGACTGCAGTCCTCCCAACGCCGTGGCCGAATCCACCAGCCGCGCGCCGCCACGGCGTTTTGCTGCAGCGCACGCAAAACCTCGCGTGAAATCAAGGATTTGCCCGCTGATCCGGACCGCTTCGAAGGTCTTGAATTGTCAAATGGAAAATTTTCAACGGGCGATTTGGCGTTCAGCGTGCAGTTGACTACACTCCAGTTCCCCGACGCTATTTTCGTGCCGCGTCGGCGGTGAAAAGCTGTTGCTCCCGCCCGATCCTGTAGCGGATCGCGCTGCGCCCCGCCGCCAGGCCGGCCAGCCAGTCGCCTCAAAGGCAGTCCGCATTACGCTTGACATGGAGAGAACGATGCTGAGTCCGCATGAATTCGCCACGTTGTTGCTCGTCAAGGATGCTCCCCACCAGGTTGATATGGATCGGGAGGAGCTGGATGCGCTGTTCGAACGACAGCTCGTGCAACTCGAGAAGCTCGCCTCCGGCCTCAAGCAATGGCGCGTCACCGACATCGGCGACACGGCAATCCGGGCCATCAAGCGTCTGTCCTAGTGCCATGCGCCGGTTTGTTCCGGCGCGTGATCTCCCAGGAAGGTGAATCCGACGTATATCGTCTGATGTTCGAATTCGAGCATTCGAAAGACGATGCGCGTCGGATCACCTCGCGTCAGTCGCCTTGCTTCAGTCGGGTCAACTCACTTCACTCGGCTACGAAGTGACCACTCACAGCATACATCCCCCTGCGGAGAGGCGTGCTCGATCGAGCGCCTCCGAGGTCAGCCGCGTACCAAGTCCCTTCAGCCGCTGCGCAGCGTCGGATCGACCGCCGCGCGCCAGCTAAGCGCCTTCGCGCGCTGGTCGAGAAAGAACGCCACCCACTGATTGCGCGCTTGCGGGTCGCTGCTCGCGCCGAGCGTCGTGTAGTTCTGCGCGATCGCAGTCTGGAACGAACAGTAATCCGCCGTCGACACCTTGCCGCGCCGATTGGCAACGTACGCGTCGTAGATAGTCGTATAAACCGACTGCGCGTCATTGCCGTAGTTGACCGGCGCAGCATTGCACATCTGCTGCAGCGCCGCGAAGGATGGCGCGCCCATGCTGCCGCTCAGGCTCGGCGTACTCACACATCCGGCCAGCAAAGCCGCTGCTCCCACTATCCAAAGTCTCCACATGTCTCACCTCGATATGGCAATTGCTGAGAGTATGGTCGGTGCCGACGCGTTGCGCCACTACCCGGGAAGCCGGCCCACGAAACTCGAACTTTACTTTTTCGATTTTGTTCATTAAAGTTCGAAAACGAACACTATCGGTTCGATAGCTTTTTCATCCATGACGCAGGGGACACAGCAGGTGACGCAAGGCTCTAGATACGATTTGCTCGTCGTGGGCGGCGGGATCAACGGCGCCGGCATCGCACGCGACGCCGCGGGGCGCGGCCTGTCAGTGTTGCTGTGCGAACAGGACGATCTGGCGGCGCATACGTCGTCGGCCAGCACGAAACTGATCCACGGCGGTCTGCGCTACCTGGAGTACCGCGAGTTCGGCCTCGTGCGCAAAGCGCTGCAAGAGCGCGAAACCCTGCTGCGCGCGGCACCCCACATCATGTGGCCGCTGCGCTTCGTAATGCCGCACATGCCAAACCTGCGACCAGCCTGGATGATCCGCGCGGGCCTGTTCCTTTACGATCATCTCGCCCGTCGCGAACTGCTGCCGCCCTCGCGCGGCATCGACATGCGCCGCCATCCGGCCGGCGCACCGCTGATCGAATCGATCAAGCGGGGCTTCGTTTACTCGGACGGCTGGGTCAACGACGCGCGCCTCGTCGTGCTGAATGCGCTCGACGCTCAGGAACACGGCGCCGCCATCCTCACGCGCACCAAGCTCATCAACGCAGTGCGCGCTGGCGGCGAATGGCACGCGCAACTGCGTCGCGACGACGGCACGCAACTCGACGTACGCGCCGGTGCGATTGCAAATGCAGCAGGCCCGTGGGTGGGCGAACTGCTGCATGGCGCGCTCGGCCGCGACGCGAACCATAGCGTGCGCCTCGTCAAGGGCAGCCACATCGTCACGCCGCGTCTGTTCGAACACGATCATGCGTACATCTTCCAGAACCCGGACAAACGGATCATCTTCGCGATTCCGTATGAGCACGACTACACGCTGATCGGCACCACGGACATCGAATACCACGACGACCCGGCTAAGGTGGCGATCACCGCCGACGAGACGCAGTATCTGTGTGACTCGATCAACCGCTATTTCAAGCAGCAGATTTCGCCGGGCGACGTGCGCTGGACCTACTCCGGCGTGCGTCCGCTGCTCGAGGAAGAAGGCGCGGACAATCCGTCCGCCGTCACGCGCGACTACCGGCTCGAGCTCGATGCACCCGCAGGTGAAGCGCCGCTGCTGTCGGTGTTCGGCGGCAAGATCACGACGTTCCGCAAGCTCGCGGAAGAAGCCGTCGACGAACTCGGCCGCGCGTTGCAGAACCCTGCTCCGGCCTGGACGGCTGGCGCAGCGCTGCCCGGCGGCGACATCCCGCAAGCGAATTTCGAGCGCTTTGTCACGCAGTTCAAGCAGCAAAACGCCTGGCTGCCCGCCGATCTCGCGTACCGCTACGGCCGTGCATACGGCACGCGCGCGAGGCACGTGATCGGTCAGGCAAGCTCGCTCGAAGACCTCGGCCGAGCCTTCGCGCCGGGTCTGTACGAAGCCGAACTGCGCTACCTGCGCGACGTCGAATGGGCTCGCAGCGCGCAAGACGTGTTGTGGCGGCGCTCGAAGCTCGGCCTGCATGTCGAGCCGGGCACGCTGGAAAGCGTTACAAAGGACATTGACGACTGGTTTGCCAGCGCTCCCGCTCCGCTCGAGCGCGCTGCATTCAGGCAAGCTCCGACGAGTCAGCACGCATAGGCATGGCACGGATAGCGAAGATCAAGCGCGCGAGCGCTCATCAGAACCAGTAAGCACAACCAGGCACTGGCAAGCGCATCACGCCCAACGCAGGCGTGATCAGCACAAGCCACCGATAACACCGTATTCCGGTGTGCAGATCGAGATCGGCACACCGGAATACACGAAGCCACGGCAGTTGCAGCAACCTAGAACAACAAGCCGTTACCATCGCCGGATGACCGTTCCGGTGACTCATACATGGAGAAGAGACAATGCAGGATCAGTACATACTTGCGCTCGACCAAGGCACAACCAGCTCGCGCGCGATGCTTTTCGACCGTCAGGGCAACGTCGTCTCGACGGCTCAGAAGGAATTCCAGCAGATCTATCCGCGTCCGGGCTGGGTCGAACATGACCCGCAGGAAATCTGGTCGACCCAGGCAGGCGTCGCAGCCGAAGCCGTCACGCGTGCGGGGATGAACGGCACGTCGATTGCCGCCATCGGCATCACCAACCAGCGCGAGACAACGATTGTCTGGGACCGCGAAACCGGCCATCCGATCTACAACGCGATCGTCTGGCAGGACCGCCGCACCGCGGACTTCTGTGACGAACTGAAAGCGCAGGGTCTCGAAGAGAAAGTCCGCGCGAAGACCGGTCTGCCGATCGACTCGTATTTCTCCGCGACGAAGATCCGCTGGATTCTCGACAACGTCGAAGGCGCTCGCGAAAAAGCCAAGCAAGGGCGTCTCGCGTTCGGCACCGTCGACAGCTGGCTCGTGTGGAATTTCACCAAGCACGGCCTGCACGTCACCGACGTGACCAACGCATCGCGCACGATGCTCTTCAACATTCACACGCTGCAATGGGACGACGAGTTGCTACAGGCGCTCGATATTCCGCGCAGCATGCTGCCGGAGGTGCGTGCGTCGTCAGAAGTCTACGGCCCGACCAAGACTACGGTGTTCGCCTCGAAGATCCCGCTCGCCGGCATTGCGGGCGACCAGCACGCCGCGCTGTTCGGCCAGATGTGCACGCGCTCGGGCATGGTGAAAAACACCTACGGCACGGGCTGCTTCCTCGTGATGAACACCGGCGACAAGCCGATCGAATCGAAGAACAACCTGGTCACGACGATTGCCTGGCAGATCGGCGATCAGGTCAACTACGCGCTCGAAGGCAGCATCTTTATCGCGGGCGCGGTGGTGCAGTGGCTGCGTGACGGGCTCGGCATCATCAGGACCGCTGCAGAGATCGAAACGCTCGCCGGGACGGTGCCGCATGGCGACGGCGTGTATCTCGTGCCGGCCTTCGCGGGCCTCGGCGCACCGCACTGGAATGCTCGCGCACGCGGCACGCTATTCGGCGTCACTCGCGGCACGACCTCGGCGCATATCGCGCGCGCGGCACTCGATTCGATCGCCTACCAGTCGCTCGACGTGCTGAAGGCGATGGAAGCCGACTCGGGCATCCGCATCGACGAATTGCGGGTCGACGGCGGCGCCTGCGCAAACAATCTGCTGATGCAGTTCCAGGCGGATATTCTCGGCGTCGACACCGTACGCCCGAAAGTTAGCGAGACCACGGCGCTGGGCGCAGCGTATCTGGCGGGTCTAGCGGTCGGCTACTGGAAAGACGTGAACGAACTGCAGAGCCAGTGGGCACTGGATCGCCGCTTCACTCCGGATATGGAGCCGCGCGAGGTCAAGGACAATCTGGCCGGCTGGCAACGCGCGGTCCGCGCCGCCAAAGCCTGGGCCGACACGCCCTGATTCATTAGCGCCGTGAGGCCGTATCCGAGGCGGCCTCACCAACTAACAAATATATTATGGAGAACATATCATGTCACCTTACATAGCCGAATTTATCGGCACGGCGGTGCTCGTCCTGCTTGGCAACGGGGCGGTCGCGAACGTTTTGCTGGCACGCACCAAAGGCAAGGGCGCGGACCTGATCGTCATCGTGATGGGCTGGGCGATGGCGGTCTTCATTGCAGTCTTCATGACGGCGTCGTTCAGCGGCGCCCACCTGAATCCGGTCGTGACGATCAGCCTTGCGCTGGCCGGCAAGTTCGCCTGGAGCAAGGTGGCCGGCTATATCGCGGCGCAGATGCTGGGCGGCATGGCGGGCGCGGGCCTCGTGTGGATGGCCTACCGTCAGCACTTCGAGAAAGAAGAGGATGCCGACATCAAGCTGGGTGTGTTCTGCACGGCGCCGGCTATTCGCAGCGCCCCGCATAACTTCCTGACCGAAATGATCTGCACGTTTGTGCTGATTCTTGGCGTGCTGT
This sequence comes from Paraburkholderia sp., assembly GCF_026225065.1. GTDB lineage: Bacteria > Pseudomonadota > Gammaproteobacteria > Burkholderiales > Burkholderiaceae > Paraburkholderia. The sequence continues at coordinate 17,178 of NZ_JAMFSB010000096.1, forward strand.
ATCTGGCCTCGCCGCAAGTGGGCCTCGGTGCGCTGGATGCGTTACCGGTCGGCCTGCTGGTTCTCGGTATCGGCATTTCGCTCGGTGGCCCGACCGGCTATGCGATGAGCCCGGCGCGCGACCTGTCGCCGCGTCTGATGCACGCATTGCTGCCGATCCCCAACAAGCGCGACAGCGACTGGCGCTATGCATGGGTGCCGGTGCTGGGCCCGCTCGCCGGCGGTGCGGCTGCCGCCTTTATCTACCTTCACGTTCATTGATCTCCATACCGGACAGAAGCGGCCGGGGCGCGCAGACGGCGCCAAAGCACGTATCATGATGCTTTCGGTTTGCGCACGGCCCGAAACGTCCACGCGCCCCTCGCTCCCTGTTCCGGCATGCTCGATCATCTTATTTGCGACTGCGACGGCGTTCTCGTCGACAGCGAAGTTATCGCTGACCACGTCATCCTCGAAACGCTCTCGGCGACTTTCCCCGGCCTCGACTTCGCCAGCGTCATGCAAACGGCGTTCGGCCAGCAGACCTCGCGCTTTCTCGAAGGCATCGAGGCGTCCTTCGGCATTACCATGCCAAACGATTTTCTGGAGACGATCGACCATAACGTCGAACTGGCGTTGAGTTCAAAGCTCACTGCCGTGGGCGGCGTGCGCGATGCGCTACAACGCGTGACGCTGCCGGCGGCGGTCGTATCGAATAGCCGCATGAAGCGGGTGCAGGCTTCGGTAAAGCGTGCGGGATTGCAGCAGGTGTTCGGCGAGCGTGTGTTCAGCGCCGAGCAGGTGGCGCGGCCCAAGCCTTACCCCGATGTGTATCTGTTCGCGGCGCAGCAGTTGGGCGTGGACCCGGGGAGGTGTCTGGTAGTCGAAGACAGCGTCGCCGGGTTGAACGCGGCACGCGCAGCGGGTATGAAGACGATCGCCTTCGTCGGCGCGAGCCATATTCCGGATGGTTATGCTGACGCGCTACGCAAGATGGGCATCACGCGCATCATGGAGCATATGGATGAACTGCCGGCGCTCGTCGAAGCGGGCGTGCGCGGCGAGTTCGGGGACGTGCAGTCGTAAGACTAAAGCGGGTGGTGAAGCAGGTGGCTGAACAACTACCTGCGCCGGGCCCACGCTCAACAAACGCAGGCCCGGCGCGATAACATCTCGCGCATCCTTCGGTCACGCCGAACTCACACCTCGTCCGCGCAGCACTCACGCGCCACGGCCAGCGCTTCACGAAATTCCACCAGTTCGGCAATCGTCAGCATCGGCAGATTGTGTTGCGCCGCGAAGCGCTCCACATCCGCGCCGCGCGTCATCGTGCCATCCGCATTCATCAATTCGCATAGCACGCCGGCAGGCTTGAGGCCGGCGAGAATCGCCAGATCCACAGTGCCTTCCGTGTGACCACGCCGCGCCAGCACGCCGCCGGGCGTCGCGCGCAGCGGGAACACGTGGCCAGGGCGGACGATGTCGGCCGGCTTCGCCGTATCGGCAATCGCGGCGCGAATCGTCGTGACGCGGTCGGCAGCGGAGACGCCGGTTGTCACGCCTTCGCGCGCTTCGATCGAAACGGTGAACGCAGTGCCGTGGCGGCTCTCGTTGTTCACAGCCATGGGCGGCAGTTCGAGCGCACGAATCTTGTCATCGGGCAGGCACAGACAGACGATCCCGCTGCACTCGCGGATCAGCAACGCCATCGTCTCGTTGGTGAGACGCTCGGCGGAGACGATCAGGTCGGCTTCGTTCTCGCGGTCGTGGTCATCCTGCAGGACAACGGCACGGCCATCGCGCATGGCTTGCAACGCAGCGGCGATGCGCGGCGGAACCGGTTCGGTGGCAAGCAGGGGGAGATCGGCGAACGCGTCTTCCGCAATCGTCGAAGGGGCAGGAAAAGTAGTCAAGGACATGTGAAACGCTCTCGCAAAAGTTGGGCGAAAAACGTTTCAGGGCATTGCAAACAGGCAGCGCTCGCCCCGCGAGACGTTCGAACAGAACGCCCAAACCCTGCCCAGACCATCGGGCAGCGCGACGGGGACTGACATGACTATCTGCACATCTTCTTCCATCCGGACTATGACCGTCGGCTCTGGCATCGCACCAGATCTGCTGACCCCACTGTGCCGCTCGGTTCTCCGAAAGACACTACGCGGGCGCTCGCGGGCTCGCTGGCAAGCGCGATTGCGCTGCCTGCATACCGCCGGTGGGGAATTTCACCCCGCCCTGAAGACGCACTGATTGCCGGAAAATCCAGCAGGTGAAGCATACAACAGCCGCTCGCGATCTGCAGCGCAGCGGCCATGAGCTAGAACGACGCCGCGAGGCGTCACTCCATCAAACCGGTGCCGCATGCCGCGCCGCATCGTGCGGCACGTCCCAGCGCGGCGGTGTTTCCGCATTCAACGTGACGCGAAACGCGCGCGCCTCGGTGTCGCCGGGGTTGCGCAACGTATGCGGCTGATCGGCGTCGAAGACAATCGCGTCGCCGGTAGCTAGCAACTGACGCTGATCGTGGACGCTGACCTCCAGCGTACCCTCGCTCACCACCAGATTGACCGTTGTGCCGGGCGCGCGGCGCACGCCCTGCTCGGTGTGCAGCGGCGCGATACGCAATTCGTGGAATTCGGCGGTCGCCGGTTCCGCGTCGGGATACAACGGCCGCGCGGAATAACGTCCGTTCGAACTGACGAGGCGGGTTGCCTTGTCAGCCGGCAGATGCTCGAAGCCGTTGGTCGCATGGCGCCGCAAGAACGCGGCGACCGAGACTTTCAGCGCCGCCGCGACCTTGCACAACACTTTAATCGACGGCACGCTGCGCGCCGACTCGATCTGCGCCAGCATTGCGCGCGATACCCCCGAAGCACGGGCCAGCGCGTCGAGCGACAACTGCCGCTCGGCCCGCAAGCGGGCCAGATTGACACCGACCAGATGTTCCAGCGCATCCAACGGTTCCGCGGCGCGCGGCCCATCGCGAGCATCGAGCGCGTCATCGCGAACCAGCGCAAGCGGTGAATTCATGAGTGCCTCCAGTAGCGCCGCCAGATGGCGGAGTAAAGGGTTAGTGGAGGCAAGATAGCATTGCGATTCGTTACGCCCAACGAAGTTATCTTCACACTGTTATCAGTATTGCGGAGGACGCTTCCGGCAAAGCTTGTGCGAAATCGTCATATGGCCTCGCCGCTGACGGCACGCCCGGGCGCCGGAGCATCCATGCGCGCCGCAATCCACGTCAACAGCAGCGCTGCGACGGATACCACCGCGGCCACCCAAGGCAGCGCGTCCAGCCCCAAGCCATGATTGATGGCCATCCCGCCAAGCCAGGCGCCCCCCGCATTCCCCAGATTGAACGCGCCGATATTCAACGTAGACGCCAGATTAGGCGCCGCGGTCGCCTTTTCGACCACCCTCATCTGCAACGGCGGCACCGTCGCAAACGCGGCGATCCCCCAGACGAAAATCGTCACCGCCGCAGCCACCTGCGAATGACTGGTGCGCGTGAAGATTGCCATCACCACGGCAAGCGCCAACAGAATCCCCATCAACGACGGCATCAGCGCGCGGTCTGCGAGCTTACCGCCCACCGTGTTGCCGATCGTCAGGCCCGCGCCGAACAACACGAGAATCAGTGTGACGCCGCGAGGCGAGAAGCCGCTCACCTGTTCGAGAATCGGCGCGATGTAGGTGAATACGACGAACACGCCGCCGAAGCCGACAATCGTCATCGCCAGCGCCATCCATACCTGCGGGTCTTTCAGCACACGCACTTCGTGAGCGAGACTGGCCGGTCCGGTGTCGTGCTTGTTCGGCACCAGCGCGGCGATGCCGGCCAGCGAAGCCACGCCAAGTGCGGCGACGACCCAGAAGGCCGTGCGCCACCCGAATTCCTGACCGATGAAGGTGCCGAACGGCACGCCAAGCACGTTGGCGAGCGTGAGCCCGGTGAACATCAGCGCGATCGCGCTAGCGCGCTTTTCCTGCGGCACGAGCGATGCGGCGACCACCGCGCCGATGCCGAAGAACGAGCCGTGCGCAAACGATGTCACGACACGCGCGATCATCAGCACCGAGTAGTCCGACGCCACCGCGCACAGCACGTTGCCGACAATAAACACGCCCATCAGCAACTGCAGCGCCAGTTTGCGCGGCATCTTGCTCGTCACCATGGCGAGCAGCGGCGCCCCGACCGCGACGCCCAGCGCGTAGCCGCTCACCAGTAGACCCGCGGACGGAATCGACACCGCGAGATCTCGCGCGACCTCGGGCAGCAAACCCATGATCACGAACTCGGTGGTGCCGATGGCAAAAGCGCTAATGGCTAACGCAAGAAGTGGAATAGGCATCGCAAAACTCCAGTTTTCAATGATGGATGTGGCGCCGCGCCGTCACGAATTCGACGACGACGCCCGGCGCAAGCGCGACAAACAGTTGCAATTCCCCAGACAGCGGCACCTCGGCGCGCTGGTAGTCCACCTCGGCCACACGCAGCCGCTCGAGCAGCACTTGCCATTCGGCGGGGCTCTCGATCCGGAAGGCGATGTGGTCGATCCGTGGCGCCGCGCGGCCGGCATAAGCCGGCACGGTCGCGTCGACCAGATGGACCACGGGGCGCCCCGCTGCATACAGCCAGTAACCGCGGATTCCGAACGGTGGACGAGCGCCGTCCTCCAGCCCCACCACCTCCACAAAAAAGCGGCGGGCGGCGTCGAGATCGGCGGTGACGATCGTTGCGTGATCGAGATTCATGGCGGGGCCGACAAACCGGTTTTCAGGCCGGTTGGGAGAATTTCAGTAGGCGTATTGTCCCGATTGCCCATCAATTTGAGAATTGGCGTAGCATTTGAATCATTTTCAAATTATTTTGAAGAATCGATGGACAACCTCGGCGACATCCGCCTCTTCGTCGAAGCAGCACAGTTGGGCAGCCTGTCAGCGGCCGGCCGCAAGCTGGGCCTCACGCCGGCTGCGGCCAGCGCCCGTCTGACCAAGCTCGAAGCCGGTCTGAAGGCGCGCCTGTTCGAACGCACCACCCGTCAGTTGCGCCTCACCGACGAAGGCCGCCTGTACCTGAACTGCTGCCGCCAGGCGCTGAAGGCGCTCGACGACGCAGAAGCCTTGCTACAAGCGGGTCAGAACGTGGTGCGCGGCAAGGTACGCATTTCGGCCACCTCGGATTTCGGGCGCAACCTGCTGATGCATTGGCTCGACGAGTTCAACGTGCTCTACCCCGAGGTGACGTTCGCGCTGACGCTGCCAGATTCGCTGTCGAACTTGGTACAGGAGGACATTGACCTCGCGATTCGCTTCGGCGTGCCGCAGGACAGCTCGCTGATCGCCAGGCCGCTGGCGCCCAACCGGCGTGTGTTGTGCGCCTCGCCTGAGTACATTGCGCGGCGCGGCGAGCCCAGGAACCCGCTCGATCTGGCCCGCTTTGACTGCATCGTGCTCGGTACGGCATCCGGCCCCGTCAACGAATGGCGCTTCACACGCGGCGACGAGATCCAGCATTACTCCGTGCCGCTCGAGACGGCCCGCGAGACCAACGACGGCGCGGTCGCCCGCGAATGGGCGCTGCGCGGCTACGGGATCGTGGTGAAGTCGATGTGGGACGTGGAAGCGGATCTACGCTCGGACGGCCTCAAAGTCCTGCTGCCCGACTGGCGCTATCCGGACGCGCCGCTGCACGCGCTGTATCACCGCAACCGATTTATGGCGCCGCGCGTGCGGGTGCTGCTGGATTTCCTTGCGGAACGTTTCGCCCAGGTGTCCGACGAGCTGGAAGGCCTGCTCAGCCTGTCGGCGCCGCAGCGGATGAATAAATCCGCGCGCCGTGAAGGGCTATAATATTGGCCTACGCTGTAAGCGTGCCGCTAATATCTCGCCACAGCGGCCTTCGGCGCCGCGCCTTGGCCCGCCGCACGTTTTCGCCTCTCTTCACTCTTAACGACGCCCCCAGATAAACCACTGCGACCGGCGAAATTCGATGACCAAAAAAGTTTATGTAAAGACCCACGGCTGCCAGATGAACGAGTACGACTCCGACA
>NZ_JAMFSB010000001.1 GCF_026225065.1 Paraburkholderia sp.
GAGTGCGCGCGGGGTCCAGAACAGCACGGGAATCGTCATTCCGATCGCTCCGGCGACTCTCAGGAGAATTAGCTCCTTGGAGTGCAGATGAGCGGGATCGAGCACGTTTAATCGGCAGAAGTCGCGGACGGAAAATACGACCCACAACGCGGTGAAGATTGCAATGGCGAGCCTCCGCTGTCCGGAGAACCGTCGCGCGTAGTCCCGACGGAACGCGCGCTCCTGAGCCGCCGAACTGAACCTGCGCACCCTGAGGTCTGACGATCTCATGACGACGTTCGATCAGGAAATTCGCCGTCCGCAGATAGGGCAGCGTGCAATTCAAACAGGATAGCAGCCTGCCATCCAAAGTTATACACACAAATGTAGCGTTCTGGATGCGTCTGCCAGACCAGGAGCGCCCACATCTTTCCGGAGTCGATTCCGGCCGCCTGGCTACCTACGTGGGTGGCGACGGCGCCCAAGCCGACCGAGAATCGATATGACAGCACCGGCAAACGAGAGTCGAGGTGTCTTGTAACTTTTATTTGCCTCGGTGCCCCGTCCTCTCCCGGACTTTCATTCGCATTGCTTTTCGTGCTTGAGGCGGTCCGGGTTTGTCTCGTCCCGTCGCAACCGGATGTTGCGGCAACGCTAGTTAAAAGAGGTTCTTATGAAAACAGCCTTAATCGTCGCTGGTGGACTACTCTGCACCTGCGCCTGGCACGCCAATGCGCAGGCCATCAGCGCAAATCCGACAACTGGGGTTCAGGCCAGCGCGGACAATTCGGAGGGGCCGGACATATCTGGAAACTCCACGTCTGGCGTTCCTGCCGCTCTCCATGCCAAAACCCGCGAGGAAGTCTATCAAGACCTTGTGCGCTCACAGAAAAATGGTGAAGCGGCGCGGCTGCAAGACCTCTATAGAGGCGGTTGAGCTTCCCTTGATCTACGATCGGGGCTGCGCGTGAAAATGAAAGGTGATCGCGATAAGCAGTCCTTAAATCACCGTTCTCTATCGAACGGCGAATACACTCAGGCATAGTCCCGGCCGCAGCGGTCCGCCGGCTCTTGGTTTTTGTCGTGTTTCCTAAAGGACTGCATGGCTTTGCGGATAAAGATCGGCCTTAACAGATGACCGTATCTAAGCCCAGCTAACCGGTGCTTCAGGGCAAACGCGCCGCTACCTATCGACACAAGCCCACTCAACCCTCGCCCGCCGACCTCGCCATCACCGCCCCCGCCGGCTTCGCCTGCGCCGTAGCCGGCACGCTGCGCGCCGCCCACACAGTCGCCAGCAACTTGAAGGTCGACACGGAGCCCGCCACCGCGAGCAGGATGGGCACGAGAAAGTCATGGCTCACGCGGGTGAACTCAAGAATCAGCACAACCGCGGTCAGCGGCATCTGCATTGATGCGGCCAGAAACGCACCTGCGCCGACAATCGCAAAAGCTCCGGAAGACGTGCCCGGCCAGATCATGTTCCATATCCCACCGAGAATGATCGCGAGCAATGCACCATTCGCGAGCCCCGGCGTTAGCAGACCGCCTTCGGCACCTGCACGCAGACTGCCGGCTGTGATCGCAACCTTGAGGACCAGCAGTACCGCCGCCAGCCCGATCGTCAGTTCGCTATTGAACGAGAGACCGGCCGGGCCCTTGCCATTGCCGAGTAACTGCGGAAACTCGATGGCCAGCACACCGATGATCGCAAAGTTGAGCAGCGCCAGAACCGGCAGCCGCCAGTCCTTCGGTGCATGAGCGCGGGCACGCGTGGTCAACTGTGTGAAGCCCCAGGCCGCCAGCCCAAAGATCGGTCCGCAGAGCGCCGACCACACCACAAGCGGCGTGCTCAGCAGCAACTGCGGCACCGAATATTGATGCTCATTGCCCAGACCGATCCACGCGACCACAGCGCCAATCGAAGAAGTCGCCACCGCCGGTACCAACGCGGCCCAGCCGAACGTGCCCAACAACACTTCCAGCACGAACACCGCACCGCCTAACGGCACGTTATAGACCGCAGCGAGCCCGGCCCCGGCGCCGCACGCCACCATGATGCGGCGCTCAGCGACCGTCAGCCCCGCGCGATGCGACAGCCAGCCGGCCCACACCGAGCCGATCTCGCGCGGTGCCACCTCGCGGCCAAGCGGCGAGCCCAGTGCGACCGTCACGATCTGCAGCACCGCATGAATCACCGTGCTGACCACCGGCATACGCGGATCTTCCGATTTGACCGCCTTCTTGATACTGACGAGCGGACGCCCGTAGCGATACAGCGCCCACCAGCCGAGACCGGCGACCAGGCCGCACACGACCATCACCAGCACTCGCCGCTCGGGCGGCGCGCCGTTCACGCCGGTCAGAAAACTCTCGTTGCTGATGACATGCTCGAGGCTGTATCCAAACGCAATGTGCTGGATCCAGTGCAGCAACAGCGCCAGCAGCATGCCGCCAAGACCCGCGCCGACGCCGGTCAGCAGAGTCACACTGACAAGCACAGCGAACGGGCTTCGGTTGTCAGCCGCGGACTCGGAGGGGATCGATCTGGTGGACATGATGAGAGCAATGATAGAAGCTAATTTCGGATGCCGTCATCGTATGCCGCAGCACAGCATGAGGCAAATTTATTTTTATAATTTATTGATTCATTTTATGAATATATCTACGGCCGGCAAACGATCGGGGACGCGTGGACATTAGGGACATCTACTGAGAAACCGCATTTCAAGCATGCAGACGCTTAACCGTCGGCGTACACTCCCTGCGAGCCCGCTGCACGGGGCGCGCGGGTCGCCTTGCGATCCGCCGTAAGGCAGGGGTTGTTCGGAGACTTGGAGAAAAAACATATGAGTTGGACTCGGGAACAGAAAAACGTCACTATCGCCGCCTATCTCGGGTGGACGCTCGATGCATTCGATTTCTTTCTGATGGTGTTCATTCTGAAAGATATCGCGAGCGAATTCGGTACTGACGTCAAAACCGTAGCCTTTGGGATCACCTTGAGCCTGATGATGCGTCCGGTCGGCGCACTCATTTTTGGCTGGCTCGCCGATAAATTCGGCCGCCGCCCCACGCTGATGGTCAACATCGCGTGTTATTCGTTGCTTGAACTGCTGTCCGGCTTCTCCCCCAACCTCACCACGCTGCTCGTGCTGCGCGCACTGTTCGGTATCGCAATGGGCGGCGAATGGGGCGTGGGCGGCGCACTGACCATGGAAACCGTGCCGGCCAAATCGCGCGGCGTCGTCTCCGGTCTGCTGCAAGCCGGCTATCCAAGCGGCTATCTGCTCGCCTCGGTCGTGTTCGGCGTGCTGTATCAGTACATCGGCTGGCGCGGCATGTTCATGGTCGGCGTGCTTCCTGCGCTGCTGGTGCTTTACGTGCGCGCACATGTGCCTGAGTCGCCTGCGTTCAAAACGCTGGAAAAACGCGCAAGGCCAGGGTTGCTTGCAACGCTAAAGAAGAACGTCACGTTGTCGATCTACTCGATCGTCCTGATGACCGCGTTCAATTTCTTCTCGCACGGTTCGCAGGACCAGTACCCCACCTTCCTTCGTGAACAGCATCACTTCGACGCGCATACGGTCTCGCTGATCGCCATCGTGCTGAATATCGGTGCGATCTGCGGGGGTCTCTTCTTCGGCTTCATCTCCGAGAAAATCGGCCGCAAGCGTGCGATCTTTATCGCGGCCTTGATCGCACTGCCGGTGCTGCCGTTGTGGGCGTTCTCGACCACGCCGGTGCTGCTGGCGGTCGGCGCGTTCCTGATGCAGATTTCGGTGCAAGGCGCCTGGGGCGTGATTCCGGTGCATCTGAACGAAATCTCTCCGGATGAAATCCGCGCCACCTTCCCGGGCCTCGTGTACCAGCTCGGCAACCTGTTCGCCTCGGTCAACGCGCCGCTGCAGGCGGGCCTCGCCGAGCGGCACGGCAACAACTATGCGCTCGTCATGGCCGTGGTGATCGGTATCGTCGCCGTGGTAATTGCAGTACTGATTCCGTTTAGTCGTGAACGCCGAGGCATAGATATGACACAATCTGCCAAAGAGGTTGCAGCGGTTTAATATCAGCAGTACCGAAACACACTTATAGGCGGCCACAGGCCGCCACGCCAGGCAGTACCGCGAGGCCGTTCCGATAGCAATCGGAACGGCCTTTTTTATTCGGCAACCGAAACGGCAACCCCAGCGGTGACCGAAGCATTTGATGCACCGCAGCGGTGCCCTTTTAGAGGAGTCCGTCCACAGAGAGCCCTTGCCCGATGATGCAAATCCTTCTTATCCTGAAAAAAACGCGCGTTTCAAATGCGCATTTGAATCGCTTGTTCGCGGCCGGGTGACCGGCATTGGGAGCGCAACATGGCAGTTCGTACGACAGGCCGGCACACCGGCGACACGAAGTCTCGCATCCTCGACGCCGCAGAAACGTTGTTCATTGAATGCGGCTATGAGGCCATGTCGCTGCGTCAGATTACCTCGCGCGCCGAGGTCAATCTCGCAGCGGTCAACTATCACTTCGGCAGCAAGGAAGCGCTGATTCACGCGATGCTCTCGCGCCGCCTCGACCGCCTCAACCAGGAACGGGTCAAGTTGCTCGAGCGCTTCGACAGCATGCTCGGCCCGCGTCTCACGTGCGAACACGTGCTGGGCGCGATGTTCATTCCGGCGTTGCGGCTGTCGCGCGATCCGCGGGTTGGCGGTAAGGCGTTCCTGCGTCTGCTCGGACGCGCTTACACCGATCCGTCGTCGTTCATTCGCGACTTTCTGAATGGACACTACGCTTTGGTGGCGGAGCGTTTCTTCGCGGCATTCCAGCGCGCGCTGCCGCATCTGCCGCGCGACGAACTCGGCTGGCGTCTGCACTTTGCGATCGGCGCGCTCTCCGGCGTGCTGGCGGGCACCGATACCGACAGCCTCATCACGGAGTTCTCGCAGGGCAAGTCGATGAACGATCTGCAACTGATCGCGCGCCTCGCCTCGCTGATGGTCGCCGCGCTCAAGGCGCCGCTACCCGATGCGACCCAACTGGCCGCCTTCGCGGCCGTGCTGGGCGACGCCACAGACGGCACGGGCGACGGCCAGGACAGTGCCTGCGGCAGCGGCAGCAGCGCGGCGGCTGCGCTCGGCGCCGCCGAACCCGAGACGCGGTCACGCGAACCGGAACGCCTGGGTGGTGGACCGAGTGGCGGCCTGAGCGGTTCATTGCGGCACGTCGCGCACGGCGCAGCCTGAGCGGGTCACGTCCGGGCTAGCCCGGACGTGACCGCCCCGTCTCTCACCGGCGCCGCGGTGCACCTGGCACCGCATGTGCTGTCAAACAAACAATGCGAACCTTCCGCATCCTGCGGACGCGTCCGCACGCACCATCAAATCAGGAGGAAACGCCATGTCATGGTTCTTCTTAGTGCTGGTCCTCGCCGCTGCGGCACTGGTCTATGTACAGGCCCGCGCCTCGTGGTGGCTCGCCTTCCTGATCGTATGGGTCGCGGCCGCGCATCTGAGCGGTGCGGCGGGGCCGGTTGCAACGGCTATCCTCGCAATCGTATTCGTGCTGCCCGCGCTGGTTCTCACGCTCAAGCCGCTGCGGCGCGCCTGGATCTCGAAGCCGGTGCTCGAGATCTTCCGCAAGATCCTGCCGGAGATGTCGCCGACCGAGCGCGATGCCATCGAAGCAGGCACGGTCTGGTGGGACGCCGCGCTGTTCTCCGGACGCCCGCATTGGGACACCTTGCTCGGCCACGGTCCCGCAAAGCTCACCGCTGAAGAGCAGTCGTTTCTGGACGTCGAGTGCCAGCATCTGTGCGATCTCGCCAACGACTGGGAGACGACCACTGTCTGGCAAGACCTGTCACCGCAAACGTGGCAATACATCAAGGAGCGCGGCTTCCTCGGCATGATCATTCCGAAGCAGTACGGCGGCAAGCAGTTTTCCGCTTACGCGCATTCGCAGGTCATCATGAAGCTCTCCACGCGTTGCTCGGCCGCCGCCGTTTCGGTGATGGTGCCAAACTCGCTCGGCCCTGCCGAATTGCTGATGCACTACGGCACGGAAGAGCAGAAGAACCACTATCTGCCGCGTCTCGCACGCGGCATCGAAATCCCCTGCTTCGCGTTGACGAGTCCGTATGCGGGTTCGGATGCCGCGGCGATTCCGGATGTAGGCGTCGTTTGCAAGGGCACCTTTGAAGGCCGCGAGACGCTCGGCTTTCGCGTCACGTGGGACAAACGCTACATCACGCTCGGACCGATTGCGACCGTGCTCGGCCTCGCGTTCCGTGCGCTCGATCCCGATCATCTGCTCGGGTCTACTGATGAACCTGGCATCACCTGCGCGCTGATTCCGACCAGTCATCCTGGCGTCAATATCGGCCGTCGTCACTGGCCGCTCAACGCCGTGTTCCAGAACGGTCCGAACTCGGGCAAGGACGTCTTCATTCCGCTCGACTGGGTGATCGGCGGACGCGATCAGGTCGGCAACGGCTGGCGCATGCTGATGGAATGCCTCGCCGCGGGGCGCGCGATCTCGCTGCCGTCGTCGAATGTCGGCATGGCGAAGATCGCCGTGCGCGGAACCGGGGCGTATGCCGCCGTGCGCCGCCAGTTCCGGACCGCGATCGGCAAGTTCGAAGGGGTGCAGGAAGCGCTCGGCCGCATGGGCGGCAACCTGTACGTTATGGACGCGGCTCGGCGGCTCTCCGCACATGCGGTCGACCTCGGCGAAAAGCCCTCGGTGATCTCGGCGATCGCGAAGTATCACGTCACCGAGCGCGCCCGCATGGTCATCAACGATGGCATGGACGTCACCGCCGGCAAGGGCATCTGCATGGGACCGTCGAACTTTCTCGCGCGCGCCTACCAGCAGGTACCGGTTTCGATCACCGTCGAAGGGGCGAACATTCTCACGCGCTGTCTGATCATCTTCGGCCAGGGCGCCATCCGCTGCCATCCGTATGTGCTGAAGGAAATGGCCGCGACGCGCGAAGCTGACCATGGCAAAGCGCTGCGCGATTTCGATGACGCATTCTTCGGGCATGTGAGCTTTACGCTTTCGAACGTCGTGCGCAGTTTCGTCTATGGCATCACGGCCGGTGCATTCATCAGGAGACCGCAACGTGCGTATGTGCCGCTGGTCCCCTACTATCGCGCAGCCACCCGCATCTCCACCGTGTTCGCTGCTCGCCGACGTATCGATGTTCGTGCTGGGCGGCGATCTGAAGCGGCGTGAGC
>NZ_JAMFSB010000097.1 GCF_026225065.1 Paraburkholderia sp.
CGGCGATCAGCGCGACGGCTTCCGGATGATTGAGCTTAAGGCCCTTGTCGCGATGACGGCGGGCCAGTTGCGCGGCGGTGAAAAGCGTCAGGCGCTCGTATTCGGTCGGGGTCAGCAGCATTGCGGTTTTCCTTCCTGTTAGTTCGCAAAGAGCCGCGCGTCGTGCGTCTGGCTACGCAGCGCGGCAATGTCGGCCGCGAAGGTGGCGGCATGCAAGTCATCGAGCGGCGGCGCTGGCTTTGCGAGGACTCGTGCAAGCGGCGCGCGCAGCAGCGTGAGGACACGTTGCGCGTCGAGATGACCGACGATGCCAAGACGGACGGCCGAACTCACCGCGCCGGTGCAGATCATGTGCGCGGAGATGGCGCGCGCCTCGTCCTCTGCGATACCAAGGCTCTGCCACACGGCGCCCTGGACAGCGGCGAGATGGCCTGGTGTGCGGCCAGCCACGATGGCGTCGCGGATCTGGGTTGCCGCTTCCGAACCGAGCCGCGCATGCACATCGGCCAGTGAGCGTCCGAGCCGGCGCGAGCCGGTGCGCAGCGCCGGCGGTAAGGTCATCGCTTCGGCCAGCGCATCGACGTCATGCCACGCGTCGAACGCATCTCCGGCACGCCACGCGCCGCACACGAGCCCTTGATCGAGACTCGCCCAGCGCGACAGTGCCTGCGATTCGACGAACGCGAACAGCGTCGCAGCGTCGGTAACGAGCGCGTCGCGCATGAGACCTTCCAGACCCCAGGAGAACGCCATCGCGCCACCCGGGAAAAAGCTGTCCGACTGCTGCAAACTGGCAAGCAGGCTCATCGGACCATTGGCGATCGCGCCGGGTGGGTGAGTGGAGGACATCTCAGGCATGGTGATGCTTCCCTCCCGCGAGGCCCTCGCTTGCGAGGCGAATCCGTTGATCCGCCAGCATCGGAGTGAGCCGTTGCAGATAGTCGTCGAGCGCGCCTTTTACCGCGATTTCCAGTGCGTTTCGATCGAAGCGCACCTTCCAGTGCATGTTGCCGGCGAAATAGCCGAGTTCGAGTGCCGCGGCCGCATCGCGCGGTTCGAGCCGCAGCCAGCGCGTGTCCTCGGTACGCACGACAAGCGCCGCATCGCGATCGAGTCGCAGTACCGCGCCGTCGAACAGATGCATATCGCGATCTAACGCGATGCCGCACTCGTCGCCGCGCTGAGTGCGAGCGCGCAGTCGGTGCCGCCGGATATCGTCGGCGGCGAGCGTCACATAATCGACCCGCCCTTGATGCTCCAGCGAGTGCAACAGATCGGCAATGCGCGGTTCGGACGCACTGCCTATGATCGACGTGTAGGTAATCATCGCGTGTCGCTCCGGCCGGTCCGCCTAGCGGTGTGCCAGATCGGACGGATTCGGAATGCCGGGGATCGGACATTCCTCGGTGCCCGGCGTGCTGCGCGTGATCGCCTCGACCATCTTGCGGGTGCCTTCGGGATCGGTGATCCACTTCGAGTAGAAGTCGAATGGGCAGTCGGCCACACCGTTGGCGTCTTCGCGTGAATTGATCTTGCCGGTGTAGCCGCGATGCAGCAGCTTGTACAGGTGGTTTTCCGACTGCATGTTCTTGCGCGCATCGCGAATCAGGCTCTTCGACAGCGCGCCGTACTGGATGCCGAATTCTTCCTCGCCGCATTCGCCGAGTGTGCGACCGTCGAAGCCGACAATCGCCGAGTGGCCGAAGTAGGAGTAGACGCCGTCGAAGCCCGCCGCATTGGCAACCGCTACGTAGACGTTGTTCGCCCACGCCATCGATTTGGCCATCAGAACTTGCTGCTCTTTGGCCGGGTACATATAGCCCTGGCAGCGCACGATCAGCTCCGCGCCTTTCATCGCGCAGTCGCGCCAGATTTCCGGGTAGTTGCCGTCGTCGCAGATGATCAGGCTGATTTTCATTCCCTTCGGGCCGTCCGACACATACGTGCAGTTGCCCGGATACCAGCCTTCGATCGGCACCCACGGCATGATCTTGCGGTACTTCTGCACGATCTCGCCCTTGTCGTTCATCAGTATCAGCGTGTTATAGGGAGCTTTGTTCGGATGTTCCTCGTGGCGTTCGCCCGTGAGCGAAAACACGCCCCATACCTTGGCGCTGCGGCACGCCTCGGCAAAGATTTCGGTCTCTTCGCCAGGTACGGCAGCTGCGGTGTCGTACATCTCCTGCTGGTCGTACATGATGCCGTGTGTGCTGTACTCCGGAAAAATCACGAGATCCATGCCAGGAAGGCCGATTTTCATACCCTTGAGCATCTCGGCGATCTTGCGCGCATTCGCGAGCACTTCGGCCTTGGTGTGAAGACGCGGCATCTTGTAGTTGACCACCGCCACGCCAACCGTGTCGAGACTGCTTGAAATGTCACCGTGTAACATAAGGACTCCTTTGTGGTAAGGATGCGCTCCCGCATGGGAGCGTCATGAATTCAGATGGTCAGATAGCGCATGATCCGCTCCGCGTCGACGTTCTCACGCCGGTCGCTATGCACAAAGCGGCCTTTTTCGATGATAAGAAAGCGATCGGCGATCTCGAGCGTGAAGTGCAGCACCTGCTCGGAGACGATCAAGGCGAAATTGCGTTCCTTCTTCAGCCGGTTGAGCGCGCGGGCGATGTCCTTGATGATCGACGGCTGGATCCCTTCTGTCGGCTCATCGAGAATCAGCACTTTGGGTTCGGAAACGAGGGCGCGTGCAATCGCAAGCTGCTGTTGCTGGCCACCGGAGAGATTGCCGCCGCGCCGGCT
The DNA here is from genome assembly GCF_026225065.1 of Paraburkholderia sp. Lineage (GTDB taxonomy): Bacteria > Pseudomonadota > Gammaproteobacteria > Burkholderiales > Burkholderiaceae > Paraburkholderia. The sequence continues at coordinate 2,761 of NZ_JAMFSB010000097.1, forward strand.
ACGCATTTCCCAGAGCACGGGGAACGACTCATAGATGTACTCCGGAATCTTCGGCTTGCGCATCCGGTCCATGCCCGTGAGGATATTTTCTTCCACGCTTAGATACGGGAAGATCATCCGTCCTTGTGGCACATAGCCGAAGCCCGCGGCAACCCGCTCATAACTTTTAGTTCCGGCCAGATTGCGCCCACTCAGATTGATTTCGCCGCTGCGCGAAGGAATCATGCCGATCAGCGACTTCAGCAAGGTCGTTTTGCCCATGCCGTTGCGACCCATCACAGCAATGGTTTCGCCGGCCGTCAGCTCGAAACTGAGGTCGTGAAGAATGTGGCTTTCGCCGTAGAACACGTTGAGGTTCTGGATCGCGAGCATGTTCAGTGTCCCAGATAGACTTCAATGACGCGTGGGTCGTTTTGCACCTGGTCCATCGTGCCTTCGGCGAGCTTTTTGCCCTGGTGCAGAACCGTCACCTTGTGCGCGACGGATTTCACGAACTCCATGTCGTGCTCGATGACCACAACCGAGCGTCCCTTGGCGATTTCGCGCAGCAGCGCGCCGGTCTGCTCACGTTCCTTTGCGCTCATGCCGGCAACGGGCTCGTCGAGCAGCAGCAGTTCCGGATCCTGCATCAGCAGCATGCCGATTTCGAGCCACTGCTTCTGGCCGTGGGATAGCTGTGCGGCCTTGCGGTCGAGCTGATCGGCAAGGAAGATCATGTGCGCGATGCGGTCGATTTCATCGCGCACGGTCTCGTCACGGTGAAAGAACAGGCAGCCGATCACATCGCGCTTTTTCGGGTAGGAGAGTTCCAGATTCTCGGCCACGGTCAGATCTTCGTAGACAAGCGGGTTCTGGAATTTGCGGCCCACGCCTGCACGGGTGATCTGATATTCGAGCATGCGCTCAAGGTTCAGACCTTTAAACGCAATCGTTCCGTAGCTGGGTTTCGTCTTGCCGCAGATCATGTCGAGCAGCGTGGTCTTGCCGGCGCCGTTTGGACCAATTACTACGTGCAGCTCGTTTTCTTCGACGTAGAAGTTCAGATCGTCGACCGCCTTGAAGCCGTCGAACGACACCGTCAGGTTCTCGACCGAAAGGATCATCTGGGTCATTGCGCGGCTCCCTGGCGCTCGCGCAGCCATTCGATGACACCGGCGAGCCCTTTGGGCAGGAACATCGGCACGAAGATAAAGAGCCCGCCGATCAGGTACAGCCAGAAGCCCACAAAGTTTTCGGAGAGAAAGCTCTTGGCGGCGCCAACCAGAATCGCTCCATACACTGCGCCGACCAGCGACAGTCGTCCGCCCACCGCCGCGTAGATCACCATTTCGATCGAAGGCACGATGCCGCACACCGAGGGCGACGCGAAGCCGACCTGAAGCGTGAACATCGCACCGCCGATCGCGGAGAACAATGCCGCCACGGCGAAGATGAAACCCTTGAAGAGGGCGGGGTCGTAGCCTGAGAAGCGGATGCGGTCCTCGCGGTCGCGAATCGCGATCAAGACCTTGCCAAGGCGGCTCTTCAGAATGAAACGGCCGGCGAGGATCGCCACCAGCAACAGGCACGCGCTCACGTAGTAGAGCACGTAGACCGCGGTGTCGCTTTGCACGCTGTAACCCATGAAGGTCGGCAGATTCGTGATGCCGTTGATGCCGCCGGTGTAACCCTGTTGCCCGATGATCATGATTGACATGATCGACGCGAGCGCCAGCGTCACGATCGAAAAGTACACACCACCTACGCGTTTGCGAAAATTCGCGTATGCGAGGATGAAGGCGAGCAGCGTGGGCAGGATGACGATCGCAGGCAGGGCAAACCACGCGTGCTCAAAGGGCGCCCACCACCAGGGCAGCTTGTCGATGCTGTTCCATGTCATGAAGTCCGGCACCGGTGGTCCGCCGTTGCCAAAGACCGCGGCGGCAGGGTCCGCCGAGGTGGCCTCGAGCTTCATATACATCGCCATCATGTAGCTGCCGAGACCGAAGAAAATGCCTTGCCCCAGACTCAGAATGCCGCCATAGCCCCAGGTGAGCACGAGACCCGCTGCGCAGAATGCGAAGCTCAGATACTTCGCAAAGAGGCCGAGCCGGAACGAGCCCGACACCGCCGGAATGGCCACCAGCAGAAGCAGCGCGAGGATCACGACGGAGTAGCGTTCGAGCAGCAGCGTCGCACGCAAACCGGGGCTCTGCGCCGCTGCCGGCGGAGTCGAAGAGCGTGGCGATGAAATGGGGAGATCTTTCATGGTTAGCGGCGAACCTTGAGTGCGAAGAGCCCGTTGGGCCGGAAATACAGTGCGACGATCACCAGCAGCAGAATGGCTGCCTTCGCCATCGAGCCGCTCAGGAACAGTTCGAACATCGACTGCAACTGTCCGATCGAGAACGCCGAGAGGAAGGTGCCGACAAGGCTCTCGACGCCGCCGAACACAACCACAATGAAGGTGTCCACAATGTATTGCTGTCCGGTGACTGGGCCCGTCGAGGCCAGCATCGTGAGGGCGCTGCCTGCAATGCCAGCAAGGCCGCAGCCCACCGCGAAGGTCACGGCGTCCACGCGTTCGGTATTGATGCCGGCGGCGCCTGCCATCGCGCGGTTCTGCATCACGGAGCGGATCCGCAGGCCCCAGCGGCTGCGAAACAGAAACAGGTACACCGCGAGCGCCACCGCCAGCGTGAGACCGATGATGAAGATGCGCGAGAGCGGAATCGCCATACCCGGCGTCGGATTCCATGCGCCCTGCAACCACGTCACGGTGGGCACGCTCACATCGATGGGGCCGAACACTTGCCGGTAAAGTTGCTGCAGCACCAGCGACAAGCCCCAGGTGGCCAGCATGGTGTCGAGCGGTCGATGGTAGAGAAAGCGGATCATCGCGCGCTCCAGCACAAAGCCGACCGCCCCCGTCACCAGAAATGCCACCACGATACCGACGATGAAATACGCGCCCATCAGCGAAGGCAGATAGCGGGCGAAAACGATCGAGGTCAGATACGTCATGTAAGCACCGAGCGCCATCAGTTCGCCGTGCGCCATGTTGATCACGCCCATCAGGCCGAACACGATCGCAAGGCCGATTGCCATCAGCGCCAGCACGGTGAAGAGCGACAGGCCGTTGAAGACCTGGGTTAGAAAAGTATCGAGAGTCATCGCAGTTCTTTTGCCGGAAAGGATGCCTGGAAGACAAGGCGCGATGGGCTGGAGAGGCCCATCGTCGCCGAGGTAATGCCTGAGCGCCTGCCTAGCCGAGTTTCGGGAACGGGTTTGGCTCGATGAGCGGCGACTCGTACAGAATGTCGACCTGTCCATCGGGTTTGAAGGCGCCGATGCGTGCGTGTTTCCACAGGTGATGATTGCTGACGTGGAAATGGATCTGTCCTTCCGGTGCATCCCAGCCGAGATTCGATGATGCCGCGACCACCTTCTCCACATCGAAGCTTTTGGCCTTTTCTGCCGCAAGCTTCCACAGGTAGACGGAGGTATAGGCGGCTTCCATCGTGTCGCCGATCACCCGGTCGGCGCCGTACTTTGCCTTGAACGCCGGAACGAACTTCGAGTTCACCGGGTTCTGCACGCTCTGGAAGTAGCCCATGCACGAGAACACACCGGTCAGGTTATCGCGGCCTATGCCGATGGCTTCCTCTTCGGTCACGGCGAGCGCCATGATCGGCTGGTTCTGGCCGGTGATGCCGACCGAGTTCAGCTGCTTGTAGAAAGCCACATTCGAGCCGCCGACGATCGTCGAAAGGATCACGTCGGGTTTGGCAGCCTTGATCTTGTTGATGACCGACGAGAACTCGACGGTGCCAAGCGGGAAGTAGTCTTCGCCGACAACCGTGCCGCCAGCCTTCGCAATGGTCGGGTGCGCGATACGGTTGGTGGTGCGCGGCCAGATGTAGTCCGAACCGATCAGGTAGAACTTTTTGCCCTTGTTTTTGGCGAGCCAGTTGACGGCCGGGATCACCGACTGCGTGGCCTCCTGACCCGTGTACATGATGTTCTTCGACATCTCCAGTCCTTCGTAGTACGTCGGATAGTAGAGCAGGCCGTTATAGCGTTCGAACACCGGCAGCACGGCCTTGCGCGAGGCCGACGTGTAGCAGCCGAACACGGCGGCGACCTTGTCGCTTTCCACCAGCTTTTGAGCCTTCTCCGCGAAGGTCGGCCAATCGCTGGCGCCGTCTTCGACGATGGGCTGGATCTGGCGGCCGAGCACGCCACCCGCGGCGTTGATTTCGTCGATCGCCAGCTTCTCGGCGTCGACCACGTGGGCTTCAGCAATCGCGACCGTCCCCGTGAGCGAGTGCAGAATGCCGACCTTCACCGGGTCTGCCGCTGAGGCAGCTCGCGAGGCCAGCATCAGCGAACCCGGGATTGCGCCAGCAGCGGCAGTGGCGATCGCGGTCTTCAAAAAGTCACGTCTATCGTTCTTCATGGCGCCCTTCACAAAAGTTGAAGACAAAAAAAAGCCCGAAACCAGCGGTTAGCTGGTTTTCGGGCTTTTTTGGCCGGTGTCACGCAAGACGCCTTTGTCTCGCACAACGAAACTCGTTAGGATCGAGGGTGCAGGTCTCGACTTCACACTCGATCACGAGTAGCGATAACGCAAAAGCTGTGCCATTGGCACTATGCGTGCGAATTTTCAGGTGGCCTCAAGCAGGCAATTCGCGCGCAACGCCTTTTGGTTCAGTACATTACCGTCAACGCGCAGGCAGTGATCGTCTTTCCGGTTTCATCTTTTTCCGTGCGGTGTGTTCCCCAAGGTGGTGTGAACGCGCACAATGCCCGTGCACGGAAACCGGAGTCGTGCACCGCGCTGCGCGCTGGTGGGCCGCTCAACCTGCCGTTACTTACTGGCTGAAATATGACCTCATCATCCAATGTACCGATCAAGGTCGGCGTGCTGTTCTCCTCGTCCGGGGTAACCGCTCCGATCGAGTTGTCGCAGCAGCGCGCGACGATTCTGGCGGCCGAAGAAATCAACCTTGCCGGTGGCATCAATGGCCGTGAGCTGCAGTTAGTGTTTCGCGATCCGGCTTCGACGCCGGCCCGATACGCCGCGCTTATCCAGCAGTTGATCGTCGAGGAGCAGATCCGTGTCGTGGTGGGCTGTTATATGTCGAGTACGCGCAAGGCGGTGATTCCGATCGTCGAGCGGCACAACGCGTTGCTGTTCTATCCGACGCTCTATGAAGGGTTCGAGTACAGCCGTAATGTGATTTACACCGGCGCCGCACCGAACCAGAACAGTCTGCCGCTGGCGGACTATATGCTGGGTCAGTTCGGCTCGCGCGTGTTTATGGTCGGCTCGGATTACATTTACCCTTACGAGTCGAATCGCATCATGAGCGATCTCGTGTTCGAGCGCGGTGGCGAGAAGCTCGCAGAAATCTATCTGCCGCTCGATGCTCCCTGGTCCAGCTATCTAAGCGTGGCGAAGAAGATCGCCGCGCAGGCGCCCGACTTTGTCTTTTCGACCGTAGTCGGCAGTGGTATCTCGCACATGTACCGCGCGTTTGCGGAGGCGGGTCTCGATCCGTACAAGACGCCTATCGCGAGCCTGACAACCAGTGAAACGGAAGTGGCGGCGATGGGCGCCGCGCTCGGCGAAGGGCACATTACTGCGGCGACCTATTTTCAGTCGGTGAGCGATCCGGTCAATCAGCGCTGCCTTGCCAACTATCACCGGCGCTTCGGCGATGGCGTCGTCACCGACATGTGCTGGGAGGCCGCTTACTTTCAGATGCATGTGCTCGCCAACGCGATGCGTATCACCGGTGGGGACGACACCAACGCCTTGCTCAAGACGCTGCCGGGGCTCGAGCTGAATGCACCGCAGGGGCGTATCCGGATCGACGAACACAATCACCATACATATTTGCATCCTCGTATCGGGCGTCTTAACCGGCATGGCCAGTTCGATATCCTGAGCGATTCGCCAGGGTGGACGCGAGCAGACCCGTTTGTGATTTCGCACTCGCTGGTCGATGAGGCCGCCCCACATGGTGGCCCCGACGAGGTGCAGTCATGAAGCAGCGTTCGTCTTCCCGTACCCCTCAGGCGCTTCGCGATATCCGCTCGCTGAGCGTGTTTGCTATTCACCCGCAGGATCAGGACGGCGAAGAGCTGCTCGGGCAACTGTGCCGCATCGGCTGCAAGGTGCAGATGACCTGGCCCGCGGTCGACACCTTGCCGGATGCCACCGACGTCGTGTTTCTCGCCGTCCGTCCGGAGACACTCTCGGTCAGCCTTCCGTGGATGAATGCGAAGAATGCGCCGCCGGTGATTCCCGTCGTCAGTTACGAGAATCCGATCATCATCGAGGCGGTCATGCAACTGGGTGCGTATTGCGTGGTGCCGTCGCCGGTGCGTTCGTTCGGCCTGCTGACGGCGATTGCCGTCACGCTCAATCAGCACCGCAACCGCCTGCAAATGGAGCGCTACATACAGCGCGTCGAGGACAAGCTTGCCGAGCAACGGCAGATCCAGCGCGCCAAGACCATCCTGATGGAAACCCGTCATCTCTCCGAGCAGGAGGCCTACGACCTGTTGCGCTCGCAAGCCATGGTCAAGCGCGAGCATATCGAAACGATTGCCGAAGCGATCATCAAGGCCGATGAGGTGTTGCGGTTTTGACAGGCGCCCAAACCCCCGCGGCGCGCGGCTGTGCGGCTTATCACCATGGCGCATATTCTTCGGAAACTTGATGCTTTGTAGAAATGGAGGCGCTTTGCTACAGTCCGCCCACTCTGCCGGGGCGGCTAGCCGGGCAGGACTGAATCTCCATACCAATACCTACGGAGCACCTTCTCATGAAATCGATTCGTTCCATTCTGCTGATTGCGCTGCTGCAGGCGGTGAGCGTCACGTCAGTGTTCGCTGCGGACGAACTCGCCCAGATCAAGTCGGCCGGTGTATTCAAGGTCGGCACGGAAGGCACCTATGCGCCGTTCACGTACCACGACGAATCGGGCAAGCTGACGGGCTTCGACGTGGATATCGCCAGTGCGATCGCACAGCGCCTGGGCGTCAAGCCGGAGTTTGTCGAAGGCAAGTGGGACGGACTGATTGCCGGCCTCGACGTGAACCGCTACGACGCGGTGATCAACGAAGTCTCAGTGACGGATGCGCGCAAGGCCAAGTACGACTTCTCGACGCCGTACATTACGACCCGCGCGGTGCTGATCGTGCGCACGGACAACACGACGATCAAGACGTTCGACGACCTGAAGGGCAAAAAATCGGCCAATACGCTGACCAGCAATTTTGGCAAGATCGCCAAGGACCATGGCGCCGATGTTGTGGGTGTGCAGGGCTTTAACGAATCGATCGATCTGCTGACCTCCGGACGCGTGGACGCGACGATCAACGATTCGCTGTCGTTCCTCGACTTCAAGAAGCACAAGCCGGACGCGCAGGTGAAGATTGTCGCAACCGACAGCTCGAGTGACGCCGACCAGTCGGCCGTGCTACTGCGCAAGGGCGACCCGGCACTGGTGGCCGCCATCGACAAGGCGCTGGCCGACATCAAGGCGGACGGCACCTACGCGAAGATCTCGGAGAAGTATTTCGGCAAGGACGTCTCCCAGTAAGCGCCGGGAAGGTCTGAATCATGCCAGCCTGGTTGCATCTGATGGCGCAGTCGCTGTGGCCCCTCGTCTACGCGGGGCTCGTGTTCACTGTGCCGCTCACGCTCGCTTCATTCGCGATCGGATTGGCGTTGGCGTTCGCCGCCGCGTTGATCCGCCTGTTCGGGCCGCGTTGGGCGGTGTCGATCGTGCGTTTCTATGTCTGGCTGATTCGCGGTTCGCCGTTGCTGGTGCAACTGTTCGTGATCTTCTACGGACTGCCGAATGTCGGGATCGTGCTTGATCCGCTGACGGCGGCCATCATCGGTTTCTCGCTGAATGTCGGGGCGTACAACTCCGAGGTGATTCGCGGGGTCATCGAATCGATACCGAAAGGGCAGTGGGAAGCAGCCTATTCGATTGGGATGACACGCGGCGAGGCGCTGCGCCGCGCGATCCTGCCGCAGGCGGCGCGAGTTGCGCTGCCGCCGTTGTCCAATTCGTTTATCTCGCTCGTCAAAGACACCTCGCTTGCGGCCGTGCTGACCGTGCCCGAGGTGTTTCAGGCGGCGCAACGCATTGCCGCAGTCACCTATGAGCCGCTGATTCTGTACTCGGAGGCGGCACTGGTCTATCTGGTGATCAGCTCGGTGTTGTCGTCGGCGCAAGTGAAACTCGAGCAGCGGTTCGGCCGGCATGCATTGTTTCAGGCAGGTAACGGATGATCAAGCTCGAACAGATCGAGAAGTTCTTTGGCGAACACCGGGTGTTGAGCAAGGTCGATCTGACGCTTGCCTCCGGCAACGTCACCGCGTTGATCGGCCCGTCGGGCAGCGGCAAGAGCACGCTGTTGCGCTGTGTGAACCTGCTGGAGATTCCCGAGGGCGGTTCGCTCCAGCTCGGCAATCAGCGGCTCGAGTTTAGTCGCGAGCATAAGCCGGCACGCGATGCTGTGCTGGCGATCCGGCGCCGCACGGGCATGGTGTTCCAGAACTTTCAGTTATTCCCGCATTTGACGGTCATCCAGAACGTAATGGAAGGACTGCTGACGGTGCAGAAGTGGGACAAGGCGCGGGCACGCGAGCGGGCGCATGAACTGCTGACGAAGGTCGGCATTGCGCACAAGGCAGATGCGTGGCCCGCCACGCTGTCCGGCGGGCAGCAGCAGCGTGTCGCGATTGCGCGCGCGCTAGCGCCGTCGCCGGACGTGTTGCTGTGCGACGAGCCGACCTCCGCGCTCGATCCGGGACTGGCCACCGAGGTGGTCGAGGTGCTCAGGCAACTCGCCAGCGAGGGCATGACGATGCTGATGGCGACGCACGATCTGCGTCTGGCGGCTTCCATTGCGCGCGATGTGGTGTTTCTGAACAACGGCGTAGTGGTGGAGGCGGGTGCGTCGCGGCAGATCTTTACGCGGCCTCGCGAAGCCGAGACGGCACGGTTCGTGTCGACGCTGACGCAGCATTTGCCGGATGCGTGGGTGGAGTGAAAGGTTTCAAACTGCTTCGAAAGCGTCGAGTCGTTCGAGCAACTGTGCACGCAGATCCGCGAGCACCGGATCGCGCCGGTCACGCGGTCGCGGACGTGCGACGCGATATTCGCGGTCGATGCGCCCAGGCGCCGCGGCCATCAGCAGTACGCGGTCGCTTAAATACAAGGCTTCGTCCAGATCGTGCGTGACGAGCAGCGCGGCTGTGCCGTGGGCACGCGCCACGGACAACAGCAACGCCTGCAGGCGCATGCGCGTCATCGCGTCGACGGCGCTGAACGGTTCGTCGAGCAACAGCAGGTCGGGTTGCGAGAACAGGCCGCGGGCGATTGCGACGCGCTGCGCCATGCCACCGGAGAGTGCTTTCGGCAACGTGTGTTCCTGACCTGCCAGTCCTACCTCGGCAAGCAACTGCGCCACGCGCGGATCGCGTCCTCCGCCGGAGCCCGCTTCGAAGCCGACGTTGTCGGCCACCGTCAGCCACGGCAACAGACGCGGCTCCTGGAAGATCACACCGATCTGCGACGAAGGTCCGTTCAGGGGCGTGCCGTTCACATGCACTTCGCCGTGGTACTGACGATCCAGCGCGGCGACGATCCGCAACAAGGTGCTTTTGCCGCAGCCGCTGGGACCAACCAGACTCACAATCTCGCCATGTCCGATACGCAACGAGAGGTGATCGAGCACGGTGCGGGCGGTGTAGTGTTTGGCCTCGACGTGGACTTCCAGCAGCGGCGGATGATCGGACTCGCTCATCGTTTCTCTCCCACACGTGCCTGATCGGCGTATGCGTCGAAGGCATCGCGCCAGCCAAGCACGCTGTTTTCGAGCCAGCGCATGCCGCCGTCGCTCAGCTTGCCGAGTATGGCGAGCAGGATGATCGCGCCGAACACCAGATCGGGGCGGCCGGTTTCGCGGCCGTCGCTCAGCATGTAGCCGAGGCCGCGCGTGGCGGCGATCAGTTCGGCGGCGACCATGAACATCCATGCGAGGCTCAAGCCTGTGCGCAGGCCCGTGAAGATTTGCGGCAGCGCGGCGGGCAAGAGAATCCGTCTGAATAGTGCGGCGGGTGTGAGCCGGTAGATTGCACCGAGCTCGACCAGTTTGCGATCGACGCCGCGAATGCCCGCCACCACGCTTAGATGAACGGGAAAGAATGCGCCAATCGCAATCAGTGTGATCTTGGGAGCCTCGTCGATGCCCATCCACAGCAGTAGCACGGGCACCCACGCAAGCGAGGGAATCGAGCGCAGCGCCTGAAAGCATGGCTCGAGCAGGGCTTCGAAACGGCGGCTGAGGCCCATCGCGGCGCCCAGGATTAAAGCCATCGCGGCGCCAATGCCGAAACCCGCCAACACGCGCAGCGTACTGGCCGCGATATGGCGCGCGAGACGAGTAGCGCCCATTTGCCACAGCGTTAGCGCAATCGTGCTCGGCGCGGGCAGCAGGTGATCCGGCACGACGTTCGTGCGCACGAGCACTTCGATCAGTGCAAGCAACGCAACGGGCAGCGCGAGACCCGCGAGATACCAGCGACGCAGATTGCCATGGGCTGACCGCGCGGGCGCTGCTGCATTGCCGCTGCCGTGCGCATTCTCATTCGCCAGCGGTGGCGCCTGCTCTGTGAGCCTCTTCGCCTCAGCAACGTCGAACGATAACGATTCGTCAGAAGCAGATGCCATCGTCAAACTCACTGGGCCCTTGCCGCCGTCACCACCGGCTGCGCGACCTGCGAATCGACCAGCGCGTCGATCACCTGCGGCAGATCGGTGCCGGGCTTCACCAGTTGCTCCTGCACGAGAATCGGCGCGGCAGCCTTGAGCGCTTCAATCTGCTGCGCGCCAGGAACGGGCTGGCTGAAGTCGTTGCGCTGCAGCTGCAGCTTGGCGACCGGCAATGAGACTTTCGATTCCTCGGAGACGATTTTTGCGGCGTCGTCCGGATGCGCGATGATCCACACGCGGGCCTTTTCATAGACCTTCAGCACGCGCGCAACCGTCTCGGGATATTGCTGGAGAAACGCTTCGCGAGCGTCCAGAAAGCCGTATGTGTTGAAGTCGACGTTGCGATAAAGCAGGCGGTCGCCATCGTCGATCTGCGCGGCCGCCATATGCGGATCGAGACCCGCCCACGCATCCACCTGGCCGTTCGCGAGCGCGGTGCGGCCGTCGGGATGCTGCAGATTGACGAGCTCGACGTCGTCACGCGTCAGGCCCACCGTATGGAGCGCGCGCAGCGTGAACAGGAACGGATCGGTGCCTTTGGTGGCGGCGATTTTCTTGCCCTTCAGATCGGCGAGCGTCTTGATCGGGGAGTCCCTGCGCACCACCAGCGCGGTCCATTCGGGACGCGAGAAGATGTACACGGCCTTGAGCGGATTGCCGTTCGCCTTGCCAAGCACGGCGGCGAGGCCCGCGGTCGAGCCGATATCGATTGCGCCGCTATTCAGGTACTCAAGCGCGCGATTGCTGCCGAGACTCAAC
>NZ_JAMFSB010000098.1 GCF_026225065.1 Paraburkholderia sp.
GACAAAGAACGCGAGGGTCGGCGGTTCCGGATGGATGACCGCGGTCAGCGTGCCGCCTCGTTTGGCGCCCTGCAACGTGTTCGGCAGCGGTTCGGTCAACGCCCATGCGTGGCCGGTAAACATGAATGGTGTTGCAGCGCCCGCGAGCAGCGCTCCGGCGCCTTTGAGCAAGCGCCGCCGCTTGAGGTCGGCGACTGCCGCGCCTAGCGGATCATCGCGAAACAGGAGCGTCGAGGTCGAAGGCGGGAGTTTGGGGCGCTTGGATGTCACGATGGGTTTTCCTTGTAGTGAATGGCAATGGCACATGCGACGACGGTACGGCGTCGATCAGGGTGCGGGTGTAGGGATGCTGCGGCGAGGTCCAGATGGAGCGGTGATCGCCGGTTTCGACCAGACGACCCGCTTGCATCACAAGCACACGATCAGCGATATATCGGACGACAGAAAGGTCGTGCGAGATGAAGAGCAGGGCGAGCCCGAGTTCGGCTTTGAGGTCGGCCAGGAGATCGAGAATTTGCGCCTGGATGGAGACATCGAGGGCGGACACCGGCTCGTCGCAAATCACCAGTTCAGGTTCGAGCACGAGGGCTCGGGCTATGCCTATACGTTGTCGCTGGCCGCCAGAAAATTCGTGTGGGTAGCGCTGCAGTGCCGAAGTGGGCAGGCCAACCGCATCGACTATCCGGCGAATTTTTGTTTCGCGTTCGCGTCGTTGCGACACGCCGTGAATCGCCAAGGCAAGGCCAAGCGTTCGTTCAACGGTATGCCGCGGATTGAGCGAGCCGTACGGGTCCTGAAAGATCATCTGCACGCGCCGGCGGTACGGGCGCAATGCAAGGCGCCGGCGATGCGTGACGTCGTCGCCATCGAATACGATGCTGCCGGCGGACGGTTCCAGGAGTCGCGTCAACGCGCGGGAAAGCGATGACTTTCCGCAGCCCGATTCTCCGACGAGTCCCACCGTCTCGCCTTCTCGAATGTTGAACGAGACACCGTCGACCGCGGGTACGGTTCGCCCTGCGCCGGGATAGTCGACCTGCAAGCCGGTTACCTCGAGCAAGATGCGCGGGGTGGTATTCGCTGTTGCGTTTGTATCTGTTGGCCGCTCGCTGGTCGTCTCGGTCAGGCGGCCGTCACGATAATGCAGTCCCGCGCCGAAGTGCAGCGACGCGCCAAGCAGCGCACGGGTGTACGGCTGCGAAGGATGCGCGAACAACGTTGCGCTCTCGGCTTCCTCCACCTTCGTGCCGTCCTTCATCACGATCACGCGGTCAGCCCAGCGCGCGACGACGCCAAGGTCGTGCGTGATCAGCAATACCGCCATCGACAACTCGCGTCGCAACTGATCTATCAGTTCGAGAATTTGCGCCTGGATGGTGACGTCGAGCGCGGTCGTGGGTTCGTCGGCGATCAGCAGGCTCGGACGGCATGCAACCGCGATCGCGATCATCACGCGCTGTCGCTGGCCACCGGAAAGCTGATGCGGATAATGATCGAAACGCAGTGCCGGCTCGGGCAGACGCACGAGATCCAGAAGCTCAAGCGCTTGTTTGCGTGCCTCTGCAAACGATATCGGTTTGTGCAGCGTC
>NZ_JAMFSB010000099.1 GCF_026225065.1 Paraburkholderia sp.
GCGCTGACCTGGTTGCATGCCCTCGCCGGGTCCTCTGACGCTACGTTCGCTCTTTCAGGGCGCGCCCGCATCCCACATATCCCGCACCGGGCTGGACGAATCTGGCGCGGCGAGACCGAAGTGGCGATACGTCAGCAACGTGGCGACGCGGCCACGCGGCGTACGCTGCAAAAAGCCCTGCTGGATCAGATACGGCTCCAGCACGTCTTCAATCGTGTCGCGCTCTTCGCCGATTGCCGCAGCCAGATTGTCGACACCCACAGGGCCGCCATCGAACTTGTGCAGGATCGCTTCGAGCAGCTTGCGGTCCATCAGATCGAAGCCGACGTGGTCCACATCCAGCATCTTGAGCGCGGCGTCGGCCACGTTTGCGGTGATGTTGCCGTCTGCCTTGACCTCGGCAAAGTCGCGCACACGGCGCAGCAGACGGTTGGCGATACGCGGCGTGCCGCGGGCGCGCTTCGCGATCTCGAACGCCCCGTCCGGATGAATCTGCGCCTGTAGCAGCGACGCCGAGCGCGTAACGATGCGCGCCAGTTCCTCTGCGGTGTAAAACTCGAGCCGCGAGACGATGCCGAAGCGGTCCCGCAGGGGGTTGGTCAGCATGCCGGCTCGCGTGGTGGCGCCAACCAGCGTGAACGGTTGCAGATCGAGCTTCACGCTGCGCGCGGCCGGACCTTCGCCGATCATGATGTCGATCTGATAATCCTCGAGCGCCGGGTACAGGATTTCCTCGACGACAGGGGAGAGCCGGTGGATTTCGTCGATGAACAGGACGTCGTTCTTTTCGAGGTTGGTGAGCAGTGCAGCGAGGTCGCCCGCGCGCTCAAGCACTGGCCCGGACGTTTGCCGCAGATTGACACCCATTTCCCGCGCGATGATGTGCGCGAGCGTGGTTTTGCCCAGACCCGGGGGTCCGAACAGCAGAACGTGGTCAAGCGATTCGGAGCGGCGCCGGGCGGCCTCGATGAAGATTTCGAGCTGGCCGCGCACCTTTTCCTGCCCAACGTACTCGTCGAGCTGACGCGGGCGCAACGCCCGCTCGAACGCTTCTTCGTTCGGCGACACGGGCGTGGCAGCGATGATGCGCTCAGCGGCGAGTTTGTCGGTTTCGATCATGTTTGCATTGTACCGCGTGGGGCTCGCCGCCGAAGCTGGCCGAACGGCCCAGGGTGCGCTTTAGGCCGTGGCGTGCGAAGCTTTAACCCGTCGCACGCAAGGCATCTCGCCGAGAGACGATTCGAGCTTTATGGCCAACGCGCCTGGCGGCTTCGAGCAGCGCCGGGCGCGGCAAATCCCGTCAACCCTTCGAGAGCGCCTTCAATGCAAGCTTGATCCCCTCGGACACACCGGTGCCGGCGGGCACATTCTTGACGGCTGCCAAAGCTTCTTTCTCGGAGTAACCCAATGCGAGCAACGCGTTCAGGATATCGGAAGCGTGGTCGGACGCAGACACCGTTCCAGCCATTGAGCCCAGGTCGGCGCCGAGTTTGCCCTTCAGTTCCAGCAGCAGCCGCTCGGCCGTCTTCTTGCCGATCCCAGGCACACGCGTGAGGCGCGCCGCGTCCTGCAGCGTGACGGTCTGCGCCAGCTCGTGCACGCTCATGCCGGAGAGCACCGCGAGCGCCATACGGGCGCCGATGCCGGTGATCTTCAGCAGTTCTCGGAACGTTGCGCGTTCCTCGGCGGAGCCGAAGCCGTACAGCAGGTGAGCGTCTTCGCGCACGATCATCTGCGTAAGCAGGACCACCCGTTCGCCGGTGGAGGGCAGGTTGTAAAACGTGCTCATCGGCACGTCGACTTCATAGCCCACGCCGTTGCAGTCGACGAGCAGGTGTGGCGGGTTTTTTTCCAGCAGGACGCCGGCAATGCGACCGATCATGGCGGATTCAATCGTGAGAGAAAGGGCGAGTGTAGCGCAGCACGTCACCAGCTGGCTGGGCACAACGGGCATTGCGTGCGATTGGAGGCAGTATGAGCCAAGGACATGCGTCGCGGCGCCCTGGTTGGACGCATTGACCCGCCTCAGAGCGTCAAATACACTGACCTCCCTTTTGGACGCTTCGAGTCGGGTTCAACCCGGCCCAAACCAAAAGGACATCTCATGCTGAGTTTCGCCACGCTCACTCTCTTCGCCGGCGCGTGCCTCGCGCTCACCGCTACACCCGGTCCCGACATGCTTTTGATCGCCTCGCGCAGCGTCAGCCAGGGGCGCGCTGCGGGATTTGCATCGCTCGCCGGCATTCAGGTCGGCACCTACTGCCATGCGTTAGCCGCGGCCTTCGGTCTGTCACAGCTTTTTCTTGCCGTGCCGATGGCCTACAACGTGGTGCGCTTCGCGGGCGCCGGCTACCTGCTGTACCTGGCCTGGAAAACCTTTCGTGCCGAGGCAACCGTGCTGTCGCCGAGTTCGTCCATGAACCGCTATCCGGCGGCAAGGATCTTCCGGCAGGGGCTCTTCACCAATCTCCTCAACCCGAAAATGGCGCTGTTCGTGCTGGCGCTGTTTCCTCAATTTGTGCGCCCCGACGCGGGATCGGTGGCGGGGCAGATTCTGGTTCTGGCGACGGTGTTGAATTTGATCGGCTTGTGTGTGAACGGCGCCGTGATCCTGACTGCGAGCAAGCTGAGCCAAAGGGTGACGGCTGGGCGTCGGAAGCCGTCTCGCTTGCCGCAATATTTATTAGGCTCCGTGTTTGCGGGTCTGGCTTGCCGGTTGGCGTTGGCAAATCGTCGCTGAGAGCGACGCGCGAGCCGCGAGGATTGGGGTGCCGCACATCAAGAGGCGGTGGCCGTTCTAACCCACCAGCCGCCCACGCCGCACCCTCAGCCCCTTCTTTGCCAGCGAGGGCGCAATGGCGCCTAGCGTGCTAAGCGTGCTGCCCCCATGCGCATGACAGATCGCCATCCCGAGCGCATCGGCGGCGTCCGTGCCTGGCACGCCAGAGAGGCTCAACAGACGCACCACCATCTGCTGCATCTGCTCCTTGGTTGCGCGGCCATAGCCCACCACCGCCTGCTTCAACTGCAGCGCGGTGTACTCGGCCACCGGCACACCGCCGGCCACCAGCCCGCAGATCGCGGCGCCGCGCGCCTGCCCGAGCAGGAGCGTGGATTGCGGGTTGACGTTGACGAACACCTTTTCGATCGCGGATTGATCGGGGGCGTGCTGGCGGATCAGCGTCGAAATGCCTTCGAAAATCGTGCCCAGGCGCGATGGGAGGTCGGCGTCAGCCGTTTTGATGACGCCGCTTGCCACGTAAGTGAGCTTGTGACCGTTTTGGTCGATCACGCCGAAGCCGGTCACACGCAAGCCGGGGTCGATGCCGAGAATTCTCATGAGATACGCTGTGAACCAAGTGCTTGCGATACTACAACGAACCAGCGGCCCGGCGGCGTGCGCAAGCTGCGGAGACAGGAATAAATAGGCTGCTGGATTGTCCGCAACGTGGCAAGCTGAACAACGGCGAGATTTGCAGCAACCGGGACGTGCAAACGTGGAACGCTATCGAAATCTAAGCGGTGACTCTGGCGTCGAGGCTTACGCGCTCGGTGACGGCTGTATCGCGGTTCGCTTCAGCTCCGGCGTGATCTACTGGTACACCGAGGCGAGCGTCGGGCCGGATCATGTGGCCGAGATGACGCGATTGGCCTGCTATGGGAAGGGACTGAGCACGTACATCAGCACTCACGCCGATGTGAGCGCCGGGTACGCCAAGAAAAAACCAGACGATTAGGATTAGGCGGCGCGCTTCGGCGCAAAAAATCGCGCACGGAAACAAAACGGCCCGGCAGAAAAATCTGCTGGGCCGTTTTTTCTCACGCTGTTGAACCTAACGTAACGCGCTAGCTTCAGAACCGCCGCGCAACCCCCGCTAGACCGCGCTCAAATCAATTAATCAATCAATGCCGGAAGTGCCGCACACCCGTCAACACCATCGCGATATTCTGCTCATCGGCTGCCGCGACCACTTCATCGTCGCGCATCGAACCGCCCGGCTGGATCACGGCGGTCGCACCCGCTGCGACCACCACGTCGAGGCCGTCGCGGAACGGGAAGAACGCATCCGACGCCACGGCGGAGCCCGCCAGCGTCAAACCCGCGTTCTGCGCCTTGATACTCGCAATCCGTGCCGAGTCCACACGGCTCATCTGGCCTGCGCCGACGCCAAGCGTCATGCCGTTGCCGCAGAACACGATCGCATTCGACTTCACGTACTTCGCCACGCGCCACGCGAACAGCAGATCGTCCATTTCCTTCGGCGTCGGATGACGCTTCGTGACGACGCGCAGTTCATGCGGTTGCACATTGTGCGAATCGAGCGATTGCACCAGCAGACCGCCGCCGACGCGCTTCAGGTCGAACGCGTTATGACCATCGCCTAGTGCGATTTCGAGCAGACGCACATTCTTCTTCGCTTCGAACACCTGACGCGCGGCCACGCTGAACGAAGGCGCAATCAGCACTTCGACGAACTGCTTGGCCACTGCCTGTGCCGTTGCTTCGTCCACTTCACGGTTAAAGGCGATGATGCCGCCGAACGCCGAGGTCGGATCGGTCTGCAGCGCCTTTGCGTACGCTTCGCTCGCATCCGCGCCCACGGCTACGCCGCACGGATTCGCGTGCTTGACGATCACGCAGGCCGGCACGTCGAACGTCTTCACGCATTCCCACGCCGCATCGGAATCGGCGATGTTGTTATAAGAGAGCTCCTTGCCTTGCAGCTGCTCGTAGTTCGCCAGCGCGCCGGCCGGCACCGACAGGTCGCGATAGAACGCAGCGCTCTGATGCGGGTTTTCTCCGTAGCGCAGATCCTGCACCTTGTCGAACGCCAGATTGAACGTAGCCGGATAGGTGTTGCGCGACGAATGCTGCAGCTCTTCGGTCAGGCTCGTCAGATAGTTCGTGATCGCGCCGTCGTACTGCGCGGTGTGCGCGAACACTTTGGTCGCCAGGCCGAAGTTGGTTTTGTAGCTCACGGCATTACCGTTCGCGCGCATTTCTTCGAGCACCACCGCGTAATCCGCCGGGTCGACCACCACCGTCACATCACGATGATTCTTCGCCGCCGAGCGCAGCATGGTCGGGCCGCCGATATCGATGTTCTCGATCGCGTCTTCCAGCGAGCACTCTTCCTTCGCCACCGTCTGCACGAACGGGTACAGATTCACGACCAGCAGGTCGATGGTCGGAATGTCGTGCTTTGCAAGCGCTGCCATGTGCTCCGGCAGGTCGCGGCGCGCGAGGATGCCGCCGTGCACCTTCGGATGCAGCGTTTTCACGCGACCGTCGAGCATTTCCGGGAAGCCCGTGTAGTCGGCTACTTCGGTAACGGGCAAACCCGCGTCCGCGAGCAGTTTCGCGGTGCCGCCGGTGGACAGGATCTTGACGCCGAGGTCCGACAGCGATTTGGCGAAATCGACGATGCCGGACTTGTCGGAAACGGAGATGAGCGCTTGCTTGATCATGATGAAGAATGAGAAGCCGAAGGAGGAGGTGGCAGGGGCGCCAGACAACTACAATGAGCTACAGCAAACCGTGCTGTTGCAGCTTCTTGCGCAGCGTATTGCGGTTAATGCCGAGATACTCGGCGGCCAGCGACTGATTGCCGCCGGCCTGCTCGAGCACCACCTCGAGCAACGGTTTTTCGACACACGAAATAACCATGTCGTAGACGTCGTGCGGATTGGAGCCGTCGAGGTCCTGGAAGTACATACCCAGGCTGTCGCGGACTGATTGTTCGATATTGTTCTTGCTCATGCTGCTAGTCGGTCGGATTGGTCCGGCTCGCCGTTCGGGTTGACATCCTCTTCCACGTAGACGAGGCGGTCGGAGAACGCCTTTTGGGCGTCGAAGAACTCGTTGACGGCGAGTAGTTGTTCGCGCGTCGTGTCCAGCGTATTCATGCGGTGACGGAACACATTGGCGCCAGAAAGGCCGCGAGTGTACCAGCCGATGTGCTTGCGTGCCGTGCGCACGCCGGTAAATTCGCCGTAGAACGCGTAGTGATCTTCGAGATGCTCGTTCATGACCTGCTGGATCTCGTCGATGCGCGGTGGCGGCAACAGCTCGCCGGTTTGCAGGAAATGCTGGATCTCGCGGAACAGCCACGGACGGCCCTGCGCCGCACGGCCGATCATGATGGCGTCGGCGCCGGTAGCGGCGAGCACCTGGCGAGCCTTGTGCGGCGAGGTGATGTCGCCGTTGGCGACTACCGGGATGCGCACCGCGGCCTTCACTGCGGCGATGGTTTCGTATTCTGCGTCGCCGTGATACAGGTCGGCGCGGGTGCGGCCGTGCACGGTCAGCATCGAAATGCCGGCGTCTTCGGCCAGACGCGCCACGCTCAAAGCATTCTTGTTGTCGCGGTTCCAGCCGGTGCGGATTTTCAGCGTTACGGGCACCGCGTCAGGACCCACGCCCACCGCCCCCACCACCGCCTCGACGATGCGCTGCACGAGCGGCTCGTTCTGCAGCAGCGCGGAACCGGCCGCCACGTTGCACACCTTCTTGGCCGGGCAGCCCATGTTGATGTCGATGATCTGCGCGCCATTGGCGACGTTGTAGCGGGCCGCCTCGGCCATCATGGCCGGATCGGCGCCGGCGATCTGCACGGCGATCGGCTCGACCTCGCCCGTGTGGTTGGCGCGGCGCATGGTTTTTTCGCTTTTCCACAACTGCGCGTTCGACGCGACCATCTCCGACACGGCATAGCCCGCGCCCAGCCGCTTGCAGAGCTGGCGGAACGGCCGGTCGGTCACACCCGCCATGGGGGCGACGAACAGGTTGTTGCGCAGATTGTGGGAGCCGAGAGTAGGCATGACAGGGGCGCAGCCGCGGCACATCGAAGCGATGGGAAACGGTCGCAGATCACGAGGGAAAACGGCTATTTTAGCGTTAACGGATTCCCGCCACCGGACTTGAGACGGTCCTAAGCCATTAAATCTTCTATGAAAGTGCCCGGGTTCATAGACCCGCGGAACGCGAATCGGATCACCCGAAGCGGGCAGCGGTGCGCGCCGATGCACTGGGTCGGCGCACGAACCCCGTGCGATGCGATTCGTGAACCGTCTAGCGGCGCTGTCCGAACATCATTTGCCGTGCCAGCGCGGTCTTGACCGGCGGCACGAATTCGAGCGCCGTCAGTGCGAGCCCGCGCAGCGCGCCGAGGGCCGGGAAGTCGACCGTGAAGAGGCGTGCGAGCGTGTCGGTGGAGCGGATCGTCAGGCGCCGGTCGAGCGCACGGCGCTGGGCGAACAACGCTAGTGCGAGCGGTGTCGCACCGTGTTGGGAGAGCGCGTCGGCGAGCGCATGCGCGTCGCGTAGTCCCAGGTTCAACCCTTGGCCCGCTACCGGATGCAGCGTCTGCGCTGCATTGCCGATCGCCGCGATCCGGCCCTTGACGAGCGTATCGAGTGCGTTCAGGCCGAGCGGGAACGCAGCGCGGCCTTTGATCTGCGTGAAGCGTCCCATCCGGTCGCCAAACGCGGTGCCGAGTTCGCGCAGAAACGCGTCATCGGGCAACTGCGCGCGGCGGGCCGCTTCCTCCGGGGCGCAGCACCAGACCAGCGCGTAGTCGGCGTCGCGCGCGCCGCCGGTCGGCAGCAGCGCAATCGGCCCCTGGTCGGTGAAACGTTCCCACGCGACGTGCGGACGTGGCCTCGATACCGTGACCGTGCCGACGAGCGCCGTCTGACCGTAGTCACGCGTGCCGCCGGTGCCGCCGCGTTTCTGTTGCTCCTGAAACAGCCCACCTTCGGCGTTCACCAGAATACGGGTGCGCAGCGTGCGCGAGCCGTGTTCGGTTTCCACCGGCAGCGTCACGCCGTCTTCTTCCTGAACCGGTGTCTGGGCGGAGGTCGACTGGAACCAGTGCACGGACGTTGGCCGCACCGCCTCGGCGAGCGACTGCACGATCGAGCCATAGCGCAGCACATACCCAAGCGCGGGCAAGCCGTGCTCGGTGTGGTCGATCAGCGTGCGGCCGAAATGTCCGCGCTGCGACACGTGGATGTGATGAATAGCGGTCGCGTCCGAAGGCCAACGCAGCGGCTCCAGAATCATCCGGCTGCCTTGTGATACGGCGATCGCGCGTGGATCGCGCAAAGCGTCTTCCGGCTTGCGTGCGTCGATCAGCGCGATCGACAGGCCCTGGGTCGCACTGCGTCGCGCGAGCCAGCCGGCCAACGTGAGCCCGACCGGTCCCGCGCCGACGATCGTCACGTCGAAATCGAATGACGCTTCAGCAGAATCAGCGGCGCCAGTGGCGTCTTGTGCGCCGGCTTGCACAACGCCGGCCGGTCGAGAAGCGTCGTTCATGAGCGATCAGTCCGTCCGTTCAAACCGCGCGTGTGGCGCTGGCCGACGCCTGCGCTTCCTGCATCAGCGCCTCGATCTCGTCGGCCTTGACCGGCACGTCGCGCGTCAACAGTTCGCAGCCGTTCGGTGTGACGACAGCGTCGTCCTCGATGCGGATGCCGATATGCCAGTAGCGCTCGGGGACGTTTTCCGTGGGGCGAATGTAGAGACCCGGTTCGATCGTCAGCGCCATCGACGCATGCAAGGTGCGTGACGGCAGCGCGCCTTGCGCGTCGCGCGGTGCGCCGCGTTCGCGATAGTCGCCGCAGTCGTGTACGTCCATACCGATCCAGTGGCTGGTACGGTGCATGTAGAACGGCGCGTAGGCGCGCTCCACGATCATATCGTCGACGGACGAGAAGAGTCCCCGGTCGACGATGCCCGTGTCGAGCAGACCTTGCGACAACACGCGCAGCGCGGCGTTATGCGGATCGTCGAAGGTGGCGCCGGGCCGGGTGGCGGCGATGGCGGCCTCCTGCGAGGCGAGCACGATGTCGTACAGCTCGCGCTGCGCTGGCGTAAAGCGGCCGTTCGCCGGGAACGTGCGCGTGATATCGGAAGCGTAGCCGTCCAGCTCGCAAGCGGCGTCGATCAGGATCAGGTCGCCGTCGCGCGCAATCGTGTTGCCGGCCGCGTAATGCAGCACGCAGGCGTTGCCGCCCGCAGCGACGATCGAGCCGTATGCCGGCCCTTGCGCACCATGTTTGCGGAACGTGTACAGCAGTTCGGCCTCGAGCTCGTACTCCCGCACGCCGGCAAACGACGCGGCCATCGCGCGGCGATGCGCCTGTGCCGAGATTTGGCCGGCACGACGCATGATCGACAGTTCGTGGCTGTCCTTGAAGAGGCGCATCTCGTCGAGCAGCGGTAGCAGGTCATGCGCGGCAACCGGCGCGGCGACGCCGCTGCGGGCTTTGCCACGCACCGCGTCGAGCCAGCGGCGCACCTTTTCGTCCAGCTCCGCCGAGCTGCCAAGCGCGTAGTGCAGCGCGGGCTTGTCGGCTAGGATCAGCGGCATCTGGCTTTCGATATCTTCGACGGCAAATGCCGCGTCGAAGCCGAACGCCTCGCGGGCGGCCTCGGGACCGAAGCGGAAGCCGTCCCAGATCTCGCGCTCTTCGTTCTTGGCGCGGCAGAACAGGATCGAAGCCGGTCCGCTCCCGCCTGCGCTGGCGTCGAGCACGAGCAGGCCTTGCGGCTCGGTGAAGCCGGTCAGGTAGTAGAAGTAGCTGTCGTGCCGGTACGGATAATCGGCGTCCCGGTTGCGCACCACTTCCGGCGCGGTGGGGACGATGGCGACGCCGCCGCCTGCCGCGCGCAGCGCGGCGAGCACGCGCTCGCGGCGCTTGCGGTAAACGTCGATGGCGAGAGTGGGTTCGTTCGGCTGGTTCATGGTGAGATTGTAGCGCCCAATTAGGCCAGGATCGTGGGCGGGGATCGCGGCGCACATCCCCTGGCCATCTGGCCAGATAGACGTCCGGCGCGGCACACGGCAATGTTGCAATCCGTCCACAGGTCCGGCGGCCGCTACTCCAGAAGATGGGAAGCGGTCGTCTGTATCGCGGTCAACCAACGTATACTTCCGCCCAATTCCAGAAAAGGCAAATGGTGATGATGAAACTCATCGGTTCGCTCGGCAGCCCGTTTGTCCGCAAGGCGCGGATCGTGTTCGCCGAAAAGAAGATCGACTACAAGCTGGTGCTCGAAAACGTCTGGGCGCCGGATACCAACATCCATGCCTTCAATCCGATCGGCAAGGTGCCGTGCCTCGTGATGGACGACGACGAGGCGGTGTTCGACTCGCGTGTGATCTGCGAGTACGCGGATACGTTGTCGCCGGTCGGCAAGCTGATTCCGCCATCGGGGCGCGAGCGCGTCGAAGTGCGCTGCTGGGAAGCGCTCGCGGACGGGGCAATGGATGCCGCCGTGCTGATCCGGCTCGAGGGTACGCTACGGGCGGAAGAACACCGTTCGGACGCGTGGCTCGCACGCCAGCAACGCAAGATCGACGAGGGGCTGGTGGCGATGTCGCAAGGGCTGGGTAGCAACCCGTGGTGCGCGGGTAGCCGCTACACGCTGGCGGATATCGCCATGGGCTGCGCGCTCGGCTACCTCGATTTCCGCATGCCGGCGCTCAACTGGCGCGAGGCCTATCCGAATCTCGACAAGCACTTCCAGAAGCTGTCGCAACGGCAGTCGTTTATCGATACGTTTCCTGCGGACTGAGCGCGCTGCGCTGGCGTGACGGATGGCGGCCTTGCCGCCTTCGTCCGCAGGTTCGTATCAGGTATCCGGTATCAGGTCGCCGCGAGTTCAACCTTCGGCGCGAACGACTCGCCGCTCGCCACCGGCCACCACTTCTCGTAGATCGAGTAGCGGTACTTGCCGTTCAGCAGGTCGTTCGGCTCGAGATACTTCAGCAGATCCGACATCAGGCTCACCTCATGCGACGACACCCGCCGCACTATGTGATGCGCACGCAGTTCCGCCGGATGCTTGAGACCCGCGGCCTGAATGATTTCCTGCAACGCGTGCAGGGTGTTGTGATGGAAGTTGAACACGCGGTCGGACTTGTCGGGCACCACCAGCGCGCGCTGGCGCACCGGGTCCTGGGTGGCGACGCCGGTCGGGCAGCGGCCCGTGTGGCAGGTCTGCGCCTGGATGCAACCCACCGCGAACATGAAGCCGCGCGCCGAGTTGACCCAGTCGGCGCCGATCGCGAGGGTCTTGGTGATATCGAAA
>NZ_JAMFSB010000100.1 GCF_026225065.1 Paraburkholderia sp.
CACCGGCGGCCCGCGGGCGCTGTCCCACTGCATCCTGGAGCGCGCCACACCCACCCCCGGCCAGACCTCCCCCGCCCCCAAGAACGCCCCGGCCGAAGGCGCCAAACGCCAGAAGACGCCCAACGAGATCGCGCTGACGATTCTGCTGGTCGCGCTGACCATCGTGTTCCTGGTCGTGACCGTGACGCTGCTGCCTTTCTCGCTCTTCGGTGTCGAAGCCGCGCAGGCGGGGGCGCCGGTCTCGGTGACGACATTGATCGCGCTCCTGGTGTGCCTGATCCCGACCACCATCGCGGGGCTGTTGTCGGCCATCGGCGTGGCCGGCATGAGCCGCATGATGCAGGCCAACGTGATCGCCACTTCCGGCCGCGCGGTGGAGGCGGCCGGCGACGTCGACGTGCTGATGCTGGACAAAACCGGCACCATCACGCTGGGCAACCGTCAGGCCTCGGCCTTCGCGCCGGCGCCGGGCGTGACCGAGCAGCAGCTGGCCGACGCGGCGCAACTGGCCTCGCTGGCCGACGAAACGCCGGAGGGGCGCAGCATCGTGGTGCTGGCCAAGCAGCGCTTCAACATCCGCGCTCGCGACATGGCTTCGTTGCACGCAGTTTTCCTCGCCTTCACCGCGCAAACGCGGATGAGCGGTGTGGACCTGCCGGGCCGCGAGATCCGCAAGGGCGCAGCCGATGCCGTCAAGACTTACGTCGAAGCGAACGGCGGCCGTTATCCTGCTGAAGTGAACAGCGCCGTAGCCGAAGTGGCGCGTCGCGGCAGCACGCCGCTGGTGGTGGCTGAGAAGGTCGAGCAGGGTGCACGCGTGCTCGGCGTGATCGAGCTGAAGGACATCGTCAAGGGCGGTATCAAGGAACGTTTCGCCGAACTGCGCAAGATGGGTATCAAGACCATCATGGTGACGGGCGACAACCGCTTGACGGCAGCCGCGATTGCAGCGGAAGCCGGCGTGGACGACTTCCTCGCGGAAGCCACCCCGGAAGCCAAGCTGACGACGATCCGTGCGCACCAGGCCGAAGGCAAGCTGGTGGCGATGACCGGTGACGGTACCAACGACGCTCCGGCGCTGGCGCAAGCCGACGTCGCAGTGGCGATGAATACCGGCACGCAGGCGGCGAAGGAAGCCGGCAACATGGTCGACCTCGATTCGAACCCGACCAAGCTGATCGAGATCGTCGAAATCGGCAAGCAGATGCTGATGACGCGCGGCTCGCTCACGACGTTCTCGATTGCCAACGACGTCGCCAAATACTTCGCCATCATTCCAGCTGCGTTTGCTACAACGTATCCGGCGCTGAACGCGCTGAACGTGATGCATCTGGCGACGCCGGCCTCGGCGATCATGTCGGCGGTGATTTTTAACGCACTGATCATCGTGCTGCTGATTCCGCTGGCACTGAAGGGCGTGAAGTACCGGCCGCTCGGTGCTTCGATCCTGCTGCGCCGCAATCTGCTGATATATGGCCTGGGCGGGATCATCGTGCCGTTTATCGGCATCAAGCTGATCGACATGGTGCTGGCCGCGTTCGGCTGGGTTTAACAGGCAGTGGCCGGCGGCGTGGGCTGCCGGCTGCGTCTAAAAGGATTGCCAATCATGAAACTTTTTCGTCCGCTTATCGTGATCTTTGTCGTGCTGGCGGCGATCACGGGACTCGCTTACCCCGCTGTAATGACGGCCGTGGGCCAGGCTGCGTTCCACGACCAGGCCAACGGCAGCATGATCGAGCAGAACGGCAAGGTGGTCGGCTCGACGCTGATCGGCCAGCAGTTCGATGCGCCGCAGTACTTCTGGGGCCGTCTGTCGGCCATTAGCCCGAAACCGTACGACCCGACGAGTTC
Organism: Paraburkholderia sp.; assembly: GCF_026225065.1. GTDB lineage: Bacteria > Pseudomonadota > Gammaproteobacteria > Burkholderiales > Burkholderiaceae > Paraburkholderia. The sequence goes on from NZ_JAMFSB010000100.1 coordinate 1,852, forward strand.
GGGTGGCTCGAACCTCGGCCCGACCAATCCGGCGTTGTCGGATGAAGTCAAAGGCCGTCTCGACGCGCTGAAGGCGGCGGGTACCGATATGTCGAAGCCGGTTCCGGTCGACCTCGTGACCTCGTCAGGCAGCGGCCTCGATCCGGAAATCAGCCCGGCCGCGGCGGCTTACCAGATCGACCGTGTCGCGAAGGCGCGCAAGATGTCGCCGAACGACGTGCAGGCGCTGGTCGACCGCTATACCAGCGGCCGTCAGCTCGGCGTGCTCGGTGAAGCGCGCGTCAACGTGCTGGAGCTCAATCTCGCACTCGACGCTGCGCATCAAGGCTAAGTCTGTAGTCGTGACAAAGACGGCGGCTGGTTTGGCGCCGTCTTTGGCTTTTGTAGAGCGCGCTGTATGATCGAACAGAACAGAACCATAACTAACCACACCGCATGAACCGACCCGATCCAGACGAGTTGCTCGACAAGCTGCAACGCGACGAAGAAAAACGCCAGCGCGGCAAGCTGAAGGTATTCTTCGGTGCGTCGGCGGGGGTGGGCAAGACGTACGCGATGTTGCAGGCCGCGAAGCGGCGCAGCGACGAAGGCTTGGATGTGTTGGTCGGCATCGCCGAAACGCATGGCCGCGGTGAGACCGCGGCACTGCTCGAGGGGCTAGAGGTTTTGCCGCTCGCGCATATCGAATATCGCGGCCGCAAGCTCGGAGAATTCGATCTCGATGCCGCGCTTGCTCGCAAACCGCAACTGATCCTCGTCGACGAACTCGCGCATTCGAACGTGCAGGGCGCACGCCATCTGAAGCGCTGGCAGGATGTCTACGAACTACTCGATGCGGGCATCGACGTCTACACGACGGTCAACGTCCAGCATCTCGAAAGCCTCAATGACGTGGTCGGACAGATCACCGGCATCCGCGTATGGGAGACGGTGCCCGACCGCGTGTTTGACCGTGCCGACGAAGTCACGCTGGTCGACTTGCCGGCCGAGGAACTGCTCGACCGGATGCGCGACGGCAAGGTTTATCTGGCGCAGCAAGCCGAGCGCGCGGTGCGCAACTTCTTCCGCAAGGGCAATCTGATCGCGCTGCGTGAACTGGCGCTGCGCCGCACGGCGGACCGCGTCGATGCGCAGATGCGCGAGTACCGCGCTGACCGCTCGATTCAACGCATCTGGCAGGCACGCGACCGGCTGCTGGTGTGCGTGGGTCCTGGTCCCGAAGCGCCGATTCTGGTGCGCGCGGCGGCCCGTCTTGCCTCTAGTTTGAAAGCCGACTGGCTGGCGGTGTATGTTGAGACGCCGAAGCTGCAACGGCTGCCGGACGCGCGTCGTGAGCGCACGCTCAACGCGTTGCGGCTCGCCGCCGAACTCGGCGCGGAAACCGCCACGCTCGCAGGCGCCGATGCTGTCTCCGCGCTGATCAGTTATGCCCGCGTGCGCAATGTCTCGAAGCTGGTAGCGGGCGCGTCGGCGCGTATCGGTGTGGCTCGCTTGCTACGCCGCCCGCTCGGCGACCGCATCGCGGAGAAGGCGGGGGATCTCGATCTGACCTTGATTCGCGCCTCGTCGGAACGCGACGGCCTCGAACGCCGTACGATCGCCGACGAAGGCGTGAATGCGTGGCGCGAGGCGCTCTCCGCTGCTCGCGAACGACGCTCGCCGCCAGGCGCATACGGCTGGGCACTCACCATCTGCGCTGGCATTACGGCGGTGGCTAGCCAGCTGTTCGCCCATATCGACCTGACCAACCTGGTGATGCTGTACCTGCTCGGGGTGATCTTCACCGCGGTCAAGCTGGGACGCGGACCTGGCGTGGTGCAGTCGTTTGTCAGCGTGGCGGCGTTCGATTATTTTTTCGTGCCGCCGCGCATGTCGTTCTCCGTGTCCGACACGCAGTATCTGCTGACCTTCTTTGGCATGCTGCTGACCTCGCTGGTGATCAGCCATCTGACGTCGAGCCTGCGCCGCGAGGCGAGTGTCGCGCGGCGCCGCGAACAGCGCACCGGCGCGATGTACGCGATGGCGCGCGAGTTGGCCGCGGCGCTGACGATGGAGCAGATCGTCGGCATCGGCAGCCGCCATGTGAGCGAAGTGTTCGGTGCGCGCGTCGCGATCCTGTTGCCGGATAGTGCGGATCAGGTGAAGCAGAAGATCGAAGATCCGGATGCAGCCATCACCCTCGAAGGCGAGGCGCTCGATATCGACGTCGGCCAGTGGGTGTACGACCAGCAGAAGCCAGCCGGTCATGGCACGGATACGCTGCCCGCGGCCGTCGCACTATATTTGCCGCTGAAGGCGCCGATGCGCACGCGCGGCGTGCTGGCGGTGGTAATGCGCGACGAGCGCGAGCTCGCGGTGCCGGAGCAGCAGCGCATGCTCGACGCGTTTGCCGCGCAGATTGCGCTCGCGGTTGAGCGGGTGCACTACGTCGACATCGCGCGCGACGCGCTCGTCAACATGGAGTCGGAGCGCTTGCGTAATTCGTTGCTGTCGGCCATTTCGCACGACCTGCGCACGCCGCTGACGACGATTGTCGGCTTCTCGTCGATGCTCGCGCAGACCCGCGAGGGTCAGGCGGTCAAGCAGCCTGGCGACGAACTCGTGGAAGCGATCCACGAGGAAGCGCTGCGCATGACCGGCATCGTCACCAATCTGCTCGACATGGCGCGTTTGCAGGCGGGCGGTCTGCAACTGAACCGCCAGTGGTCGCTGCTCGAAGAAACCGTGGGCGCTGCGCTGCGCGCATGCCGGCGCGTGCTCGCGAAACACCCGGTGCAGGTGAAACTGGCGCCCGACCTGCCGCTGCTGCAACTCGACGCGGTGCTGATGGAGCGGCTCTTCTCGAACCTGTTCGAGAACGCGGCGAAGTACACGCCGGCCGAGACCCCCCTCGCGATCGGCGCGGACATCATCGACGAGGACGGCAAGCCGTTCGTCCGCGTGACCGTCGACGATACCGGCCCAGGGCTGCCCGTCGGCATGGAAGCGCGCGTGTTCGAGAAATTTACCCGCGGCGAGAAAGAGTCGGCCAAACCCGGTATCGGTTTGGGCCTGGCGATTTGTCGGGCCATTGTCGAAGCACATGGCGGTACTATCGGCGCAATGAACCGGGTGGCGCGCGACGGCCATGTCGAAGGCGCGCGCTTCTGGTTCAATCTGCCCGTGGAGACGCCCCCGCCTGCGCCCGACGTGCAGGAAGATCACGACGAGGGGATGTCCCCCGAGCCGTACCCCAAGCAGACTTCAAAGCCTACCCATGAGTGACCCGAGCATCACCGTCGTCCTGATCGAAGACGAAAAACAGATTCGCCGTTTCGTGCGTGCCTCGCTGGAAGGCGAGGGCATCGTCGTCCACGACGCCGAGACCGGCAAGCAAGGGCTCGTGGAAGCCGCGACGCGCAAGCCTGACCTCGTGATCGTCGATCTCGGCCTGCCCGATACCGACGGGCTCGACGTGATCCGCGAATTGCGCGGCTGGAGCGACCTGCCGGTGATCGTGCTGTCGGCGCGAACCCAGGAGACCGAAAAAGTGGCCGCGCTCGATGCCGGCGCCGACGACTATCTGACCAAGCCGTTTGGCGTGTCCGAGTTGCTGGCGCGGATTCGCGCCCATATGCGCCGGCGCAACCAGGGCGGCGCCAACGAGTCGCCGCAGGTGCATTTCGGCACGGTGACGGTCGACCTGGCGCTGCGCCAGGTGAGCCGCGACGGCGCCGCGATCCATCTGACGCCGCTCGAGTACCGGCTCCTTGCCACGCTGGTGCGGCATGCCGGCCGGGTGCTGACACACCGGCAGTTGCTGCGCGATGTGTGGGGTCCGTCGCATGTCGAGAGCCATCACTACCTACGCATCTATATGGCGCATCTGCGGCAGAAACTGGAGCGCGACCCGGCGCAGCCGGAGCATATCGTCACTGAGACCGGGGTCGGATACCGGCTGGTTGGGGCCGCATAAGAAGCGCCTTGGGCACCGCATGGGTGCCCGTTTGATAACCGCTATTCCCCGCCGCGACCTCAGAACCCCCAATTTTGATATAATTACAGATCGTAAGGACGGCCTTACGCATCTGCATCGAACGGGGACGGCCCCATCTGAATCATGGAGTCGTTTCATGTCCGGGTTTCTTCTGCTGATTGCCGGTTTGCTCGAAGTCGCGTGGGCCGCCGGTCTCAAGACCTCCGAAGGCTTTACCAAGCTGTGGCCGTCCGTGTTCACGGTCGTGACCTCCCTCGGCAGCTTCGCGCTGCTCGCCATCGCCATGCGCCAGTTGCCGCTCGGCACCGCTTACGCGGTGTGGACCGGGATCGGCGCTGTGGGCGCGTTTATTTTTGGCATCGTCATAATGGGCGAAGCGTTAACGGTGGCGCGAGTGGCGAGCGCGTCCCTGATTGTGATCGGCCTGATCGGACTCAAACTCTCCTCCGGCCATTAAAACGGCCCTCCGGCTGCTCGTTTTGCAGTCTATAGCCGGTTTTCGCGGATATTAGAGCCTGAAATTGCAGTCTGCTCTGCGGTCTGCGAATTAACGTGGCTATAATGAAGTCGATATCAATTTAATTTGTCCCGCGTCCGGCTTGGGCGCGGGTCTGACAGCTTCGCTGCAGCGGGTGTCCGCAGTGGCAGAAGCGCCCGGCACGCGTAACGTGCCTGGAGGCTGCCATGCTTGAACCTCTCTCGCTAGCGGCGGGCCTGTCCTGGGGCAGTGGCCTCCGTCTCTATCTGACCGTCCTGTTAGCCGGCGTGTTTGCGCGCCTCGGCCTCGTCCATCTTCCCGATACCTTGTCCGTGCTGGCTTCGCCATGGGTGATCGGGGTGGCGGCCGTGTTGACGGTCACCGAGTTTCTGGCCGATAAAATTCCCGCGTTCGATTCCCTCTGGGACGCGATTCATACCTTTATCCGGATTCCGGCCGGTGCCGTGCTGGCCGCTGGTGCGCTCGGCCATGCCGATCCGGCGCTGCTGACCGTGGCCGCGCTTGCCGGTGGCACGCTAGCCGGTACCGCGCATCTGGCGAAGGCCGGCACGCGCGCGCTGATCAACCTCTCGCCCGAGCCGGTTTCGAACATCGTGACCTCGACCGCCGAGGATGGCCTTGTGTTTGGCGGCCTGCTGCTGGCGCTCTTCGTCCCCGTGCTGTTCCTGCTGCTGATGGTCGGCTTTCTGATGCTGGCGGCCTGGGTGTTGCCGCGTCTGTGGCGCGGCGTGCAGGGCGGCTTTCGCGGCATGGCGACGCATATGGTGTCGCGCTTCGCCAGGAGTCGGCACGATTGAGCGATTCGGCACGAGTTTCGCCGGCGTCGCCAGCGGCTGTCGTCCGCACCACGCCGGGGCGTCGTTTTAACGGGGCCGATCTGTTGCGTCAGGCCGTGCGGATGACCGCCCGTGACTGGCGCGCGGGCGAGTTGACGATGCTGCTGCTGGCGCTGGTGCTGGCCGTAGCGGCCCTCTCAAGCGTCGGCTTCCTCGCCGACCGCCTGCATCTAGGGCTCGAGCGCGACGCGCGGCGCATGATCGGCGCCGACTTCATCGTGCGCTCCGACCATCCCGTCGATTCGCAATTCAGCAATGAGGCCAAATCGCTTGGCCTGCAGATGGCGAACACCGCCATTTTCCCCAGCATGATCAGTACGATGGGTGCCCAGTCGGTCTCGCGGCTGGCGGCTCTCAAAGCTGTCACATCCGCGTATCCGCTGCGTGGCGCGCTGCGCATCGCGACGGCGCCGAACGCGCCCGATCATGAGGCGCAGGGGATTCCCGCGCCAGGCACGGTGTGGGCCGATCAGGCGTTGCTCGACGCGTTGAAGGTGCATGTCGGCGATACGGTGAGGGTCGGCAACCGCACGTTCACGATCGCCGCGATCATCACGCGTGAACTGGACCGCGGCTTCGGCTTCGTCAATTTTTCGCCGCGGTTGATGCTGCGTGACGATGAACTCAAGTCCACCGGCCTGATCGTGTTCGGCAGCCGCGTGACGTACCGGTTGCTGGTGGCGGGTACGCGCCCGGCGGTCGAGAAGTTTGCCGCGTTTTCGCATGCCCGCGTCGACGACGGCAAGATGCGCGGTGTCGCGCTCGAATCGCTGAAGGATGGCCAGCCGCAGGTGCGCGAGACGCTCGATCGCGCGGGCCATTTTCTGACCCTCGTGTCGCTGCTGACGGCGATGTTGGCGGCGGTCGCGATTGCGATGGCCTCACACCGCTACATGCGCCGCCATCTCGACGGCTGCGCGGCGATGCGCTGTCTCGGCGTCAGTCAGCGCACGCTGCGTTCGCTGTTTCTGCTGGAGTTTCTCGGACTAGGTCTGCTTGGCGGAGCAATCGGCGTGCTGCTTGGCTACGCGGGGCATCTGGCGTTGTTGAGCTGGCTCGGCACGCTGATCGACGTAGTGCTGCCGTATCCGAGCGTGTGGCCCGCGGTCGAAGGGATTGCGGCGGGTCTCGTGTTGCTGCTCGGCTTCGCGTTGCCGCCTCTATTGCCGTTGACCCGCGTGCCGCCGGTGCGCGTGCTGCGCCGCGAATGGGGCGAAGAGGCGCGCACGGCGTGGGCCGCGTATGCGCTGGGAATCGTGCTGTTCGCTGCACTGCTGATCGTGGCGGCCGGCGAAGTGAAGCTGGGCGGGATCGTAGCCGGCGGCTTTGCCGGTGGGCTGCTGGTGTTCGCCGTGATCGCCCGTCTCGCGTTGTGGGGCGCCTCGCGCATCGTACGCAGCGAGCGGGTCAACGCGGGCATTGGCTGGCGCTATGCGCTGGCCTCGCTCGAGCGTCGCAGCAGCGCCAGCGCGCTGCAGATCACGGCGCTCGGTATCGGCCTGATGTGTCTGTTGCTGATTGCGATGACGCGTAACGATCTGGTGGACGGCTGGCGCAAATCGACACCGCCCGACGCGCCGAACCAGTTCATCATCGACATTCAGCCCGATCAGCGCGCAGGGGTGACGCAGTACCTCAAGAGCCACGACCTGCCCGATGCGGCGCTCTCGCCGATGGTGCGCGCGCGCCTGATTGCGATCAACGGCAAGCCCATCAATCCGGACCAGTACAAGAGCGAGGATGCCAGGCGCCTCGTCGACCGCGAATTCAATTTGTCGTACACGACGAGCCTGCCTGACGACAACCGGATCGTCGGGGGCAAGTGGTACGGCGACACGAAGGCGCCGCAGATTTCGATCGAGGAAGGACTTGCGAAAACACTCCACGTGAAGGCTGGCGATACGCTGCGTTTCGACGTGACCGGTTTGCAGGTCGACGCGCCGGTGACGAGCATCCGCAAGCTCGACTGGGGCTCGTTCAAGGTCAACTTTTTTGTGCTGATGCCGCCTGCCGCGTTGCAGGATTTTCCGGCGAGCTTCATTACGAGTTTCCACTTGCCGCCCGAGAAGAGCGCGACGATCGATGGCCTGATCGGGGCGTATCCGAATCTCACGGCCATCGATGTGGGCCCGATTCTCGCGCAGATGCAACGCATGCTGGAGCAGGTGATCGGCGCGGTGCAGTTCCTGTTTGCGTTCACACTCGCCGCTGGTGTGCTGGTGCTGTATGCGGCGCTCGCCGGCACGCGCGACGAGCGTATGCGAGAATCCGCGCTGCTGCGCGCGCTCGGTGCATCGCATCGGCAGGTGCGCGCGGTGCAGGTGGCGGAGTTTGTCGCGGTGGGCGCTTTGGCCGGGCTGATGGCAGCGATAGGCGCGGAGGTAGTTGGGTGGCAACTCGCGACGCGAGTGTTTTTCTTCTACCTGAACTTCGACCCGTGGCTGCTGCCTGCCGGTGTCGCAGCAGGCATTGCCTGCGCGGGCGTCGGCGGCTGGTTGAGCCTGCGTCATGTGCTGGCCCGTCCCGCGTTGCAATCGCTGCGCGATGCGTGATACCTGAGCGGCGGCAAGCGCGTAGTTTTTTCTTCGATTCCTTTTGCAGATTGCAGTTGACCGTATGACCGATCCGATCGACGAAGCGCCGGCGCAACCGACGGCCTTCGAACTGGTGGGCGGCGAGGCGCGCGTGCGCGAACTCATCGACCGTTTCTATGACCTCATGGACCTCGAGCCCGAATTCGCGGGAATCCGCGCCCTGCATCCGCCGACCCTCGACGGCTCGCGCGACAAGTTCTTCTGGTTCCTGTGCGGTTGGCTGGGCGGCCCGGACCACTACATCAGCCGCTTCGGCCACCCGCGTCTGCGCGCCCGGCACCTGCCGTTTTCGATTGCTTCGAGCGAGCGCGATCAGTGGCTGCGCTGCATGGCGTGGGCGATGCAAGACGTGGGGCTGGACGAGCCGCTGCGGGAGCGTCTGCTGCACTCGTTCTTTGATACGGCTGACTGGATGCGGAACCGGCCGGATTGATGGGGAAGGGGAGACACGTCGGATGAGCGAGCAGTCGGGTTCGGTTGCGCATGACGCCACGGCCGATTACGCCGCGCTCGACGAGCGGGCGCGAGCGGTGCTCGACTGCTGGTTCGGTGCGCCGGATTCCGCTACCTATGGGCAGGACAGAAAGCTCTGGTTCAAGCGCGATGCGGCGTTCGACGCGATGCTGCATGAGCGCTTCGGTGAACTGCTTGATCTCGCCGTGCAGGGTGTGCTGGATGCGTGGGCGGATACACCGCTTGGCGGTCTTGCGCTCGTCATCGTGCTCGATCAGTTTTCACGCAATCTATACCGCGGGACGGCACGAGCATTCGCTGGCGATGAGCATGCGCTGAGGATTGCCAGGCAAATGATCGCAAGCGGTGCTGACCAGCGTCTGCCAACTCTGTTACATCGCGCCTTTGCATATCTGCCGTTCGAGCATGATGAGTCTCTTGCCAGCCAGCGCGAATCGCTGCGGCTCTTCAAAACGTTCGAAGCGCAGCCGAAGAGGGTCGCGAGTTACTACGATGCCGCAGTCAGGCACGCGGCGGTCATCGAACGGTTTGGGCGGTTTCCACATCGCAACGCGGCGCTGGGGCGTGTGTCTACCGAAGAAGAGCAGGACTTCCTGCGCAAACCAGGATCGTCGTTCTGAGAAGCGTGTGCTGTGCCCAGGTTATAGCGCGCGGCAGCCGAACGAAAAATCAGCGTCCACCGGCCACATCAAGCACGGCGCCGGTCACATACGAAGCCGCATCGCTTAGCAGCCAGACGATGCCTTCCGCGACTTCATCTGCGCTGCCAGGGCGACCGAGCGGCGTCTGCGAGCCAAGCACTGCGGCACGGTCCGGACGCCCGCCACTGGCATGGATCTCGGTATCGATCAGACCAGGCCGCACCGCATTCACGCGTATCCCCTGCGGGCCGAGTTCCTTGGCAAGGCCAAGCGTCATCGTATCGATAGCGCCTTTCGAGCCCGCGTAGTCGACGTACTCGTTCGGCGCACCGAGACGCGCGGCCGCCGAGGAGAGATTGACGATCACACCGCCTTCGCCGCCGCGGTCCTTCGACATCCGGCGCGCAGCTTCCCGGGCACACAAATAAGCGCCAAGAACGTTGACGTCGAACATGCGCTGCAGGCGTGCCACATCCATATCGGCGAGCGGCATCCCAGGGGCGACAATGCCCGCGTTGTTCACCAGTGCATCGATCCGGCCGAACGCGTGGATGACGGCGTCGAACATTCCAATCACGTCCGCTTCGCTCGCAACGTCACCTTTGATCACGCGGGCATGGCCGCCGGCCCGTCCGACTTCCGCTGCGGTTTCGTGCGCGGCGGCTTCGTTATTGGCGTAGTTCACACCGACCGACCAGCCGCGTGCGCCCAGCAAACGCGCTGTCGCGCGGCCGATGCCGCGGCTTGCGCCCGTGATCAGAACGACCTTCGTCATGGATGATTGCCCTTTCTAAGCGGTAAGCGGTGAGCAGCCTGCGACGCTCAAACCGCGTCGCGGTTATCGGCCCATTTGTCTTTCGGCGGCGGTTGATAACCACGCAGCCTAGCGATCAACCCCACCGGGTCTGAATCGACCTGCAGGATGTCGAAATAGGTCTGGCGCATGAAGCCTTCCTGCACCGTATGCTCGAGCATCGCAATCAGCGGATCGTAGTAGCCGTCTATGTTGAGCAGCGCCACGGGCTTCTGGTGATAGCCCAGTTGCGCCCATGTATAGACTTCGAACAGTTCTTCGAGCGTACCCGCACCGCCGGGCATTGCAACGAACGCATCCGACAGGTCTGCCATCATCTTCTTGCGCTGGTGCATGTCGGGCACCACGTGCAATTCAGTCAGGCCGTTATGGCCGACTTCCTTGTTGACGAGCAGTTCGGGAATCACACCAATGGCACGGCCGCCAGACTCCATCACGGCATCGGCAATCGTGCCCATCAGGCCGACCTTGCCGCCGCCGTAGACGAGCGCGAGGCCTGCCTCGACCAGGGCCCGTCCGAAGCCGCGGGCGGCCTCGGCGTAGAGTGGTTTGGCTCCGTTAGAAGAGCCGCAGTACACACATACCGCCTTCATGTTCAAACGTCCTTCGGTTCGTTGCGCGGCGCGGCGCCTTCCTTTTGCGGCAGGTAGTCGTAGAACTCGCGCTTGGGCAGTTTGCCCGAAATCAGATCGTCGAACAGTTGCCGCGAGCGGCCCCGCAGATACGGCGCCATCAGCGAGACGATCTGCACGCTGACCTGATGCAGTTCGGCCTGGATCGCTTCCTGCTCGTTGTATTTGCGCGGGTTCATCACGAACTGGTACGACAGCCAATAAGTGCCGATCACGCCGACGTTAGTGGCGATCACGTTCAGTTCGTCCGGTGTCGCCACCATTTCCCCATCTGCGACGAGTTGATCGCAGAACTGGCTGGCAAAGCGCACCTTGTGGCTGATGATCTGCTTGAAGTGCGTTTCGAGCGTCCGGTTGCGCGCCAGTAGATCGTTCAGGTCGCGATACAGGAAGCGATAGCGCCACGTGAAATCGACCATGTACTGCAGGTAGGACCACATCTCGTCGATCGTCGCGCGGTGATCGTCCGGAAAGCGCAGACGCTTTTCGATCTCCTGCTCGAACTGGCTGAAGATGCTGTTGATGATGTCGTCTTTGTTGCGGAAGTGGTAGTACAGATTGCCCGGACTGATTTCCATTTCCTCGGCGATCGTCGTCGTCGTGACGTTCGGCTCGCCGATTTCGTTGAATAGCTTCAACGACAGTTCGAGAATCCGTTCGCGGGTGCGGCGGGGAGGTTTTGCTTCCATGTCGTCCGGCCCTGGTAGCGCCAGGCTCGTCGCGCAGCGCTGTGCCGCTGCTGCGAGCTAACCCTGACGCGGTTGGTATATTTCGAGACTATCGAACGATTATAAACCGACCGTTCTCATACCCAAGCCAAAGTCAGGGTTTTCACGCCGTGGTGGCATATGGGACGCGAGGCTAGAGCCACGCCCGAATCCAATGCACCAACAATGGGCCGACAATCAGCACCCATGTCATCAGACACATGCCGAGCGCCACCATCACGGCGGCGCTGCCGAGATCCTTGGCGCGCCGCGACAATTCATGCCGTTCGAGCGAGATACGGTCAATAGCGGCCTCGACGCTCGAATTCAGCAGTTCGACGATCAGCACCAGCAGCACCGAGCCGAGCAGCAGCACGCGGCTCACCGGGTCGACGGGGACAATCACGCCGCAGGGCACGAGGATGGCTGCCAGCGTCAGTTCCTGGCGGAACGCGCTTTCTTCGCGGATTGCGACCTGAAAGCCGGCCAGCGAGTTTTTCATTGCGTGCCATGCACGCGTTACGCCGCGATTGCCCTTGTAGGGGTTGAAAGGCAAGGGTGCGAGGGGATCGTCCGGGCCAAGCGGCTCGTGGGCTTCGGCGTGCGCGTCGTGCGCAGCGCCTGACGCGCCGGCGGATTGCCGTGCCTGCCCGTGGGTCTGCGCGTCGTTCGCGGAATGTGAATTTGGCTGCAGCGAAGGACCCGCCCCGCGGCGCAGCGACGCGTTGTCCGCCGCCTGTGGCGTGCTCGCTTCGTGGACATCGTCGAACGGATCGATGCCGGTCCGATCCGTTTCGACGGAATGCAGCGTGTCGTGCGGGGCACGCCGGACGCTGGAGGGTCTTGCTCGCATGGGCGGCTTGGCGGAGCGCGTCACGCGGCCGCGCTCTCCTCGCTGAACGTAGGCCGCGGCAGCGGCTTCAGATGCGCGGCGAACTGCTCGGAGGCGGCGGTCCACGAAAAGCGCTCGGCCCATGCACGGGCATGATTGCGGTCGATTTTAAGCGCGTCGAGGCAGGCTTCACGCAGGTCTTCGTTCATCGCGCCGGCACCGCCGTCGCCGAGCACGTCGATCGGGCCGGTGACGGGGTATGCCGCGACCGGCGTGCCGCAGGCGAGCGCTTCGAGCAGCACGAGGCCGAACGTATCGGTGCGGCTCGGGAACACGAACACGTCAGCTGCGGCGTACACCTTGGCGAGTTCGGCCTGGGTCAGCACGCCCAGATAGTTCACCGTCGGATAGCGCGACTTCAGTTCGGCTAGCGCCGGGCCTTCACCGGCCACCCACTTCGAACCGGGCAGATCCAGCTTCAGAAACGCTTCGACGTTCTTTTCCACCGCCACGCGTCCGACGTACAGGAAGATTGGCCGCGCCGTGTTGAGCACCTTGGAGTCCATCTGATGGAAGATATCCAGGTCGACGCCACGAGTCCACAGCACCACGTTCGTGAAGCCGAATTTTTCGAGGTCGGTCTTGACGACCGGCGTCGGCGCCATCACGGCCAGCGATGCCTTGTGGAACCAGTGCAGGAACTTGTAGGTCACGGCGAGCGGAACGCCGAAGCGGGCCTGCACGTATTCCGGGAAGCGAGTGTGATATGCGGTCGTGAAGGGCAGCTTGTGCTTGATCGCGTAAGCGCGCGCGGCCATGCCGAGCGGGCCTTCGGTGGCGATGTGCAGCGCATCCGGCGCGAACGTGTCGATGCGCTCGTGCAGCTTGCGCTTCGGAAACAGCGACAGGCGGATTTCAGGGTACGTCGGACACGGGATCGTCTTGAATTCGAGCGGCGTCAACAGGTCGACACGGTGGCCAAGCGCGGTGAGTTCGCGGGTCGTGTTCTTCAGCGTGCGTACCACGCCGTTGACCTGCGGCTCCCATGCATCGGTGACGATCATGATCTTCATCGGTTTGGCCCAATAGAAGTTAAAAGGGATGACGCGGGTACTGCTGATTGGCCACTAGGCGGTCGCGCGGGCCTTTTGCGCGCTGACTTCAGGCGCGCGCATCACGGTCCAGTAGATCACCTTGAGTTCACCTTCGAAGGTCTCGACGAGCGCCGACAGGCTTTCGACCCAGTCGCCGTCGTTGCAATACAGCACGCCGTCGATATCGCGAATCTCCGCCTTGTGGATGTGGCCGCAGACCACGCCGTCACAACCGCGGCGACGCGCTTCATCGGTCATCACACGTTCGAACGAGGAGATGAAATTCACCGCGTTCTTCACCTGATGCTTGAGGTACTGCGACAGCGACCAGTACTGGAAGCCGAGACGGCTGCGGATCCGGTTGAACCAGCGGTTCAGCACGAGGATCACTGTGTAGAGCGTGTCGCCGAGGTAGGCGAGCCACTTCGCATGCTGGATCACGCCGTCGAACAGGTCGCCATGCACGATCCACAGGCGCTTGCCGGCGAGCGTGGTGTGAAACGCTTCGCCGCGCACATGGATGTCGCCAAAGGCGAGGTCGCAGAACTGACGCGCGGCTTCGTCGTGATTGCCGGGGATGTAGACGACCTGGGTGCCTTTGCGGGCTTTACGCAGGATTTTCTGCACCACGTCGTTGTGCGCCTGCGGCCAGTACCAGCCCTTTTTCAACTGCCAGCCGTCGATGATGTCGCCGACCAGGTACAGATACTCCGAGTCGTTGTGGCGCAGGAAGTCGAGCAGATACGACGCCTGGCAGCCGCTCGAGCCCAGATGGATATCGGACAGCCAGATCGTGCGGTAGCGGTGCGGCTCCTCGTGGTCATCGTCCTGATGGCCAGGTTGCGGTTCCGAAGAGAGCGGTGGCAGTGGGATCGGCAGGCCGGCGCCGAAGGAGGCAGAGTCAGGCCGGAAAGCGACGGGGTCGACGCTCGGGCCAGTCTGGCGGAACAAGGAAGTCGCGGACGTTTTGGGGTCCATGGCTCACGCGTCGAGTTGCAGTGCCCGTATTGCGCCATCCGCGTGTGACTATGCCGTGACAGTCACGAGAACTTCTTATTACGCGGAAGGCGAGGCGGCAGTGACGATGCGTGTGCGGGCGAGCCGGTCATGGAGAAACTGGCGGCTGGCGCCCAGCCGCCCGGTGGCGGCCCACAGGACGAACCAGACCGCAGCAATCATGAGCGTGTGCGGCAGCGAGAGCCCGAGCAGGGGATGGAGCGCCAGCGGCGGCAGAAACCACAGCCAGGCCAGCAGATAGCGCACGATGGCCCGCGGTGCGGAGAGCGGCGAGCCGTCCGCGGTGACTACGCGTAGCCGCCAGGTTTTCATGGGTAGGGTTTGTCCGCTGTGGGTCCAAAACCACACAAAGTACAGGCCGACCACGAAACCGATCCATGCGGCCATGATGTTGTGGTGGGTCAGGCCGTTGCGTTGCTGGGTCAACGTGCTGAAGAGATACCCGGCGATGAAGACCACACCGAACAGGATGACGCCCTCGTAGAGCATCGTCGCGAGCCGACGGCGTACTGACGGCGTGGCCTGCGACGGAGCCGCGGACGGTTGGGGCGTGGCAAGCGGATCGGACACGTTGGGCGCGGTGGGCACGTTCATAGGTGGGAGACAGGAGCCAGGGCCGGAGTGGGCGCGCCGTGTTCAGGAGCCGCCGTTATAAATCGACGGCGTTTCGCGCGGCATGATCGGCGCTGGCGTTTGCGCGGGCGGGACAAGGCTGCCGGTGGGCGGCACCGGCGGCGCGACCGGCAGCGTGGCGCCGGTACCGGATGCGCTGGCCGTCGCGACCACACCGCTGGCGGCACGTTCGCGCCCGTTGACGAGGCGTTCGATGTCTTTTAGCTCACTTTTGCCGGTGGGAGGCGCGCTCACGACCGTTGGCCGCCGCTTGCGCTCGCTCGCCGCGAGCCGCTCTTTCTGTTCTTCCGGCAGCTGCTGGTACGCCTTCCAGGCCTTCTGGCGCGCTTCCCGCGGCAGGTCCTTCGAAACCTGATAGTTTTCGCGCGCGACGCGGCGCTGGTCCGGCGTCAGGCGGACCCATTCGGTCATGCGGTCGTGCAGGCCTTTTTGCTGTTCAGGCGTCAACTTCGAGTAACGTGAGGCGATCTTGATCCATTTTCGCTTGCGTTCGACGCTAAAGGTATCCCAGACGTCCGCAAACGGCGCGAGCGCGACATGTTCGGCATCGGAGAGGCGCGGCCATGACAGCGGACTGCTGTTGCTGGCCAGCCCTGGAATTTCAACGCCCAATGCCGGGGTAGCAGGTTTGGCGGGCAAACCGCCAGCAGCCGTCGGCGCCGCAACGCTCAAGGCGCTCGGGTAGAAGCGCGGATAGGTGGCGGCAAACGACACGACGGCCGCAATGGCACACCCGAAAACAACGGCGAGGCCGCGCTTGTAACTCACCCGAAGAGTCTCCCGCTTAGTGCGCGCGCGACAGATACGCGTTGAAGCCGTGATCGAGGTATGCGTTGAGCGGCAGATCGTCACTCAGCATTGCGGCGTCAATATCGGCGAGTTCAGCGGTGCGTTGCTGGTCTTCCCAGTAGGCGATCGCCACGAGGCTGACCACGAGCGCTGCCAGCGGCCAGGCGAGCGCGAAGCGGCGCAGCGGTGAACGGCGGCGTTGCGGGGCTTCGGCCTGCGGCATGCCGGACAGCGCCCCGGCGGCGCCGGCAAAGGCGGGCACGAACACGGGCGCGCTCACCGGCTCGGGCTTCTTGCGGGCGAGCGCGGCGCGGCGCGCCACGGCGAGACGGTCGACTGTGGCGGGGGAAATACTGGCGGCGTTTTCGTCGAGCGCGCGGCGTACTTGCCTCGCGAATTCGAGTTCTTTTGTATCGAGAGAGGAGCTCATAGCGTGATTCCTTTGGCCTTGAGCGCTTGTGCCAGCGTATGGGTGGCTCGCGAACAGTGTGTTTTTACACTGCCTTCGGAGCAGCCCATCGCAGCAGCAGTCTCGGCGACATCCATATCTTCCCAATAACGCATGAGAAACGCCTCCCGTTGACGTGCCGGTAATTTTTGGATCTCGTCGTCAATCAACTGTAAGACTTGTTCGCGCTCGAGCCTCTGTTCGCTGCTCTCGGCGCCTATGGAGCCTTCTTGCGCTTCGAATGTCTCCAGCGGGTCGAACTCGTCGTCGTCGGCGTTGCCGAGCGAGGAGAACAGACTGACCCAGGTATTGCGTACTTTCTGCCGACGAAAATAGTCGTGCATCGCATTCTGCAGAATACGCTGAAACAGCAGCGGAAGTTCGGCCGGTGGTCGGTCGCCGTATTTTTCGGCGAGCTTGATCATCGCGTCTTGCACGATATCGAGCGAGGCGTCGTCGTCCCGCACGGCGTAGACCGTCTGCTTGAACGCGCGCCTTTCGACGCCCGCCAGAAAATCGGCGAGTTCCTTGTCTGATGCCATCCGTTGGGGGTCGGCGCAGCGAGCGTGCGCGTAATCGATCGAAATTGTCGTAAAGCTGGCGGATGCTAACAAACTTTCGCCCTGCTGGGGAAAAACACGAAGCCTTATCGATACTTATGACAGCTGTTTTTACTTTTTTCGTCATGGCGTGACGGCCGGTGCGGAAATATTTTCTTGACCATCTTGCCGTCTGCAGATATCTTCGACGGTTCGCAACATAAGTGACTTGTCTCATTTGAGGTGTGGCCCAAGAAGCTCACCTGTCAAAGTGGACGCGCCGCTTGAACCCGAGCCACAAGCCCGGCAGAGAGCACCCGATCAATTTTTTGCCGAAAATTCGAAAGGTGATTGTGATGAATATGCCCAGCGCGGAATTCTCCACGTCGGATACGACTCCCCATCGCGAAACTGACTCTTCTATCGGTGCCACCGTGCTCATGCGCGCATTGGCCGACGAAGACGTCGAGTTTGTCTGGGGCTATCCTGGCGGCTCGGTACTCTACATCTACGACGAGCTGTACAAGCAGGACAAATTCCAGCACATCCTCGTGCGCCACGAACAAGCCGCTGTCCATGCCGCAGACGCCTATGCGCGTTCTACGGGCAAGGTCGGCGTGTGTCTCGTGACCTCCGGCCCCGGCGTCACCAATGCGGTGACCGGCATCGCAACCGCCTACATGGATTCGATTCCTCTGGTGGTGATCAGCGGCCAGGTGCCCACAGCCGCCATCGGCCAGGATGCGTTCCAGGAGTGCGATACGGTCGGCATCACGCGGCCGTGCGTGAAGCACAACTTCCTCGTGAAGGACGTGCGCGATCTCGCCTCTGTCGTCAAGAAAGCGTTCTACATCGCCCGTACCGGCCGGCCCGGCCCGGTGCTGATCGACATTCCGAAAGACGTGTCGAAAGCGCCTTGCCAGTACGAACCGCTGAAGAGCGTTTCGCTTCGCTCGTATAACCCGGTGACGAAAGGCCATTCGGGCCAGATCCGTAAGGCCGTGGCCTTGCTGCTCGGTGCGAAGCGTCCGTATATCTACACCGGCGGCGGCATCATCCTCGCGGATGCGTCGCGGGAGCTGAACCAGTTCGCCGATCTGCTCGGCTACCCCGTCACCAACACGTTGATGGGTCTGGGCGGCTATCGCGCAAGCGACAAGAAATTCCTCGGCATGCTCGGCATGCACGGCACGTACGAAGCCAATATGGCCATGCAGAACTGCGATGTTCTGATCGCCATCGGTGCGCGCTTCGACGACCGTGTGATCGGCGATCCGGCGCATTTCGCGTCGGTGCCGCGCAAGATCATCCATATCGACATCGATCCTTCTTCCATCTCCAAGCGCGTCAAGGTCGACATTCCGATCGTCGGCGACGTCAAGGAAGTGCTGAAGGATCTGATCGAGCAGTTGCAGACGGCCGAGCATGGCCCGGACACCGCGGCGCTTGCCTCTTGGTGGAAGGACATCGAAGCCTGGCGCGCCAAAGACTGCCTGAAGTTCGACCGCAAGAGCGACATCATCAAGCCGCAGTACGTGGTGGAAAAGGCCTACGAACTGACCGACGGCAATGCCTTCGTGTGTTCGGACGTCGGCCAGCACCAGATGTGGGCGGCGCAGTTCTATCGCTTCAACAAGCCGCGCCGCTGGATCAATTCCGGTGGTCTCGGCACGATGGGCTTCGGCCTGCCGGCGGCGATGGGCGTGAAGATGGCGCACCCGGACGACGACGTGCTCTGTATCACGGGCGAAGGCTCGATCCAGATGTGCATCCAGGAGCTCTCGACCTGCAAGCAGTACGAAACGCCGATCAAGATCATTTCGCTGAACAACCGCTATCTGGGCATGGTGCGCCAGTGGCAGCAGATCGAATACAGCAAGCGCTATTCACATTCGTACATGGATGCGCTGCCGGATTTCGTGAAGCTTGCCGAAGCGTACGGCCATGTTGGCATGCGGATTGAGCGGACCGCGGACGTCGAGCCGGCGCTGAAGGAAGCGCTGCGCCTGAAAGACCGCACGGTGTTTCTCGACTTTCAGACCGATCCGACCGAGAACGTCTGGCCAATGGTTCAGGCCGGCAAGGGCATCACTGAGATGCTGCTCGGTGCGGAAGATCTATAACGACGGTTCTGTAGCGCCGGCTTCTTTTTGCGCGCCTCCACAAAAGGCGAAGGCGGACGAAGCGGCGCGAACCGGCTCGCATACGTCGACAAAACATCTGGAAGAAGCGAAACCATGAGACATATTATTTCTGTCCTGCTGGAAAACGAACCGGGCGCGCTCTCGCGTGTGGTCGGCCTCTTTTCCGCACGCGGGTACAACATTGAAACCTTGACGGTGGCCCCGACCGAAGACCATTCGCTGTCGCGTATGACCATCGTTTCCATTGGCTCGGATGACGTGATCG
>NZ_JAMFSB010000101.1 GCF_026225065.1 Paraburkholderia sp.
ATTCACCAGATCCTGCGACACCGCATTCCCGTCGATCGCAGTGATCCGGTCGCCCTTCCTGAGTCCGGCCTCCCACGCGGGCGAATCCTTGTAAATCGCTCCGACCATGGCGTCGCCAGTCGCATCGATTTCCACTCTCATACCGCTTTGAATGTTTTTCGCCACGGAAGGCGCCACCGTCTCGTCGGGAATTACCCACGCCTTGCGATCCTGATAGTCGAACGTCAAAGCCGACGTCATGAATACATCGTCACCAAGATCGCCGGCGGTCTCTGTATCGCTTACCAGTCCCACGTCCAAAGCAGGGAACAGCGCGACAGGTTTCGGTACGGTTAGCTGACCGACCTCGATTGATGCGAGCCGACCCATAAACACAGGCGATCCCTTACCGGACGAGCCAGACATCAACCCGCCATCATACTTGCGGCTCGGCATCTGTCCCGCATGAAGCAAAGCAAATGGCCCGTTGACGATCAATGCCACATTCGAACCGGTATCGATCCAGAATTGGGCGGGTACGCCATTGACCTGACCCGCCGTCACCGGAAAGGTGTGGTCCAGCATAAAGGGAATGCTAAAACGCGCGTCGTCGGCAGCACTCAGGTTTGGGTGAAGTGCGAGCGTGAGCGAATGGTGCGGATAGTCGAAGGTGGTCACGAATCGGTCTAATAGCTCGGTGCCGATAACGCCATCCAGCGGCATGGGTCCGCCTCTGGCCCCGCCGCCCAAATCAGCTTCCTTGCCGTACAAGCCATGTATACGAGCGTCGCCAAGACGAAACTCCGGCAGTTTCACAATGCGCTCAACAAAAGCATTTCCATCGATGTCGGTGTCGCTCCCTTCCCCCACGGCTTTCAATCCGAGCTGGGCGATTGTCTTCGACGATAGCTGCAGCGTGGCCCCCGTGTCGACCATGAAGTTAAAGGGTCCCTTGCCGTCGAGGAACACGTCGACGAAGAGCTGGCCCTCGATCCGCATCGGCACGGTTGTACTGGTTGCCGAGTCGATTCCGTAGTCGGTCAAGCGGGTTTGGGGTTTTGCCGACAGGGTGGCCACTTCAGCCGGCGTGGCTGTAGAGCGTACCCGAGCCGTATGCAGCACCCACCGCGTGCCGTCACGGTCGACGAATGTTTGCCCAAGGGGGACGGCGTGCAGCGCACCGCTCCCGTATGCCGCATACGATGTGGTCGCCACGGCCGGTTCGTCACGACGCGTCCATTTGAGCGGCAAATGCGACTCGCGCGAGATCCACACCTTCGTGACCTTGCCGCCTTGAGGCACGACCTCGAGAATGTCCACCACGTCTGCGCCTTGCGACTCCTCGCCATCGTATCGCACCTCTGCAGGCCAGCATGCATTGGCGAGGCCGCCGCTTGCCCAATAAATGTCACTGACGAGGCCGGCGCGGAAGCCGGGGAAATCGGCGTCGCGTATCGTCGCGTTTCCGTCCCGAACCCAGACGCCCGTTTTCGTGGCACCGATGGAAAAGTCGAGGTCCCCCAGTCCGGCTATTTTGATGATGCCAGCTTGCGTCCCGGGGTCTGTCGCGATCAGGAAGTGTCCGTTCAGGCCGCCGGATGCGACGTCGCCCTCGATGATACGTGGGCCGCAGACCGTCACGCCGTTGACGGATGACGTATCCCGCAGTTGGGTAACGATCGACGCGGCGCGGTCAGCGGCGACATCGGTTGTCGCAGCGCCCGCTGGCCGGCTGAGCACGACGGCCATCAGGCCAAAGACTCCTACGAAACGGCTGATGCGGAGGGCAACGAGACAGGAACGTTCTAGTTTTCTGTTCATGGACCAACAGGGGAGGAAGAGCACAGAAATATCGCGCGGAATCAAGACAACCAGCATCGTACCCGATGCCAATATTTTCCTGTCACCGGCCCGTCGATCCCTTGGCACCTCCCTCAACGATTTACTTGACATCTAAAATATCGAGGACTAAATTACCTAACAGATTGCAACCGGAGTGGCAGCATGCGCATCGTCTGTATTGGAGGAGGACCGGCCGGCCTGTACTTTGGGCTGTTGATGAAAGGCCGTAACCCGGCGCATGACGTCACGGTCATCGAACGCAACCGGCCCTACGACACGTTCGGTTGGGGCGTGGTGTTCTCGGACCAGACGCTCGGCAACCTCCGCGCGGCAGACGCACCGAGCGCGGACGCGATTCTCGATGCCTTCAATCACTGGGACGACATCGAGATTAATTTCCGCGGCGAGATGATCCGCTCGTCCGGTCACGGCTTTTGCGGCATCGGCCGTAAGCGGCTGTTGAATATCCTGCAGGCGCGTTGCGAAGCGCTCGGCGTCAAGCTGGTGTTCGAAACCCAGGTGACGGATGACGCTAACTACGACGCCGATCTGATCATCGCCTGCGACGGCGCGAACAGCGCCATTCGTCAGAAGTATGCGGCAACCTTCCAGCCCGACATCGACATGCGCGATTGTCGCTTCGTCTGGCTCGGCACGAAAAAGCTCTTCGAAGCATTCACGTTCGCCTTCGAAGAAACCGAATGGGGCTGGTTCCAGGCCCACGCATACCGGTTCGACGATCAGACCTCCACGTTCATCGTCGAAACACCGGAGCGCGTCTGGCGCGCCGCCGGTCTCGACGAGATGAGCAAGGAAGACAGCATCGCCTTCTGCGAAAAGCTGTTTGCCAAGTATCTGGACGGCAATGCGTTGCTCTCGAACGCCGCGCATCTGCGTGGCTCGTCGCAATGGATTCGCTTTCCGCGCGTGGTCAATCGGGAATGGGTGCACTGGCGCAGCAACGCCAACGGCACGCCGGACACACCGATCGTGCTGATGGGCGACGCCGCCCATACGGCTCACTTTTCAATCGGCTCGGGCACCAAGCTCGCGCTGGAAGATTCGATCGAACTCGCCAACAGCATCGACGCCCATCCCAGCGATTTGGCCGCCGCACTCAAGCACTACACCGAAGTGCGCAGCATTGGCGTGCTGCGCATTCAAAACGCGGCGCGGAATTCGACGGAATGGTTCGAGCATGTCGACCGCTACTCCGCGTTCGAACCGGAGCAGTTTGCGTACTCGCTGCTCACGCGCTCACAGCGCATCTCGCATGAAAATCTGCGTGAGCGCGATGCGGGCTACGTGTCCGGGTTCGAAGACTGGCTTGCGTCACGCTCCGGTATTGAACGTGCACCGGCAAAACATTCCGTTCCGCCAATGTTCACACCGTTCAAGTTGCGCGGCGTGACACTCAAGAACCGTGTGGTGGTTTCGCCGATGGCCCAGTACTCCGCCGTCGATGGTATCGCCGGCGACTATCACCTCATGCATCTGGCCGCGCGTGCGATGGGGGGCGCCGCACTCGTGATGACGGAAATGACTTGCGTCTCGCCTGAAGCGCGCATCACCCCGGGATGTCCCGGCATGTACGCACCGGAACATCTCGCCGCCTGGAAACGCATCGTTGAACTCGTGCATCGGCAGTCGGATGCGAAGATCGGCATGCAGCTGGGGCATGCAGGCGCCAAAGCATCGACGCGCGTGAGTTGGGAAGGCATCGATCAACCGCTGCCTGAAGGCAACTGGCCACTTGTGTCGGCCTCACCGCAGCAGTATTTGCGCGGCATCAGCCAATGGTCACGCGAAGCGAGCCTCGACGATTTACGCGAAATCGAGGCGCAATTCGTTCGCTCAACCGAGATGGCCGCACAAGCGGGCTTCGACTGGCTCGAACTGCACTGCGCCCACGGCTATTTCCTGTCGAGCTTCCTCTCGCCGTTGACCAATCAGCGTAACGACGAATACGGCGGTTCGCTGCAAAACCGCCTGCGTTATCCATTGCAAGTCTTCGCGGCGATCCGCAAGGTCTGGCCGCAAGACAAGCCCATTTCGGTGCGCATTTCCGCTCACGACTGGGTGGACGGCGGCACCACGCCAGACGACGCGGTGGAAATCGCACGTGCCTTCAAGGCAGCCGGCGCGGACATGATCGACGTTTCGTCGGGCCAGGTGAGCAAGGAAGAAAAACCCGTCTACGGTCGCATGTTCCAGACGCCGTTTGCCGATCGCATCCGTAACGAAGCCGGTATCGCGACGATCGCCGTCGGCGCGATCTCCGAAGCGGATCACGTAAACAGCATCATCGCGGCCGGCCGCGCGGATCTCTGCGCGGTAGCACGGCCACATCTGGCCAATCCTTCGTGGACGCTCAACGAAGCCGCGAAAATCGGCTATTTCGATGTGATGTGGCCGAAGCAATACACGGCGGCGAAATCGCAACTCGAACGCAATCTCGAGCGTGAGCGCGCTCAGGCCGCGGCAAATGCAGGGCTCTCGCCGCAAGAACGCGCACAACGCGCAGAAGGAACGGTGTGAATACAGAACTCTCCGGGCTGGCTGGAAAACACGCTGTCGTCACAGGCGGCGGCAGCGGCATCGGTGCAGCCACCGCCGCAGCGCTGGTGCGCGCCGGAGCGCGCGTCACGTTGATGGGCCGCGACGCTGCCCGCCTTGCTGCGCAGCGCGACGCGTTGAGCGTGCTAGACAAATCTGACTCAACTAGCGCAGCAGGCGAACTCACGTGCATCACGGTAGACGTGGCGCGGGAAGCCGCCGTCATCGCCGCATTCGAACAAGCCGGTCCTGTCGACATACTGATCAACAATGCGGGACAAGCGCAAGCGGCGCCGTTCACGCAGACCGATATGGCGCTCTGGCAACGCATGCTCGACGTCAACCTCACCGGTGTATTCCTCTGCACGCGCGCCGTGCTGCCCGGCATGCTCGAACGCGGCTATGGCCGCATCGTCAATATTGCCAGCACGGCGGGGCAGATCGGCTATGCCTACGTCGCCGCTTATTGCGCTGCAAAGCATGGCGTGATCGGTCTGACCCGTTCGCTCGCACTCGAAGTCGCTGCCAAAGGCATCACCGTCAACGCAGTCTGCCCCGGTTACACTGAAACCGAACTGCTGCGCGCCTCGCTCGACCAGATCACCAGCAAGACCTCGCGCAGCGAGAAGGAAGCGCGCAGCATCCTGCTGCGCAACAACCCGCAACAACGCTTTGTGGCGCCGGACGAAGTCGCCAATGCCGCCCTGTGGCTGTGCATGCCGGGCTCCGCGGCGATAACCGGCCAATCCATTTCCGTCTCGGGGGGAGAAGTCACATGACCCGTGCAGCTAGCGCTAAAAAGGCGGCATCCACGGAAGCAAAGCCGGCACGCAAAGGCGTCGCGAAACCTGCAGAGAATGTCGTCGACATGGAAATGAGCACCGGCGTCGACAGTCATATGGGCCTGCGTCTGTGGCTGCGCATGCTCACCACGACCAACCTCGTGCAAGCCGAACTGCGCAAACGCCTGCGCAGCGAATTCGACACCACGCTGCCCCGCTTCGACCTGATGGCCCAACTCGAGCGTCATCCCGAAGGCCTGAAGATGACCGAGCTCTCGCGCCGGTTGATGGTCACAGGCGGCAACGTGACCGGCATTACCGATCAGCTCGAACAGGAAGGCCTCGTGGTACGCGACGCGGATCCGAACGATCGCCGCTCGATCAGTGTGCGTCTGACACCCGACGGCCGCAAGCTGTTCGACCGCATGGCTGTAGCGCATGAACAATGGGTCGTCGAAATGTTCGGCGGCCTCAGTCTCGATGAGAAGTCACGCACGCATCAGCGTCTCGGCAAGCTCAAGAAACATCTGCTCGACAACCTCACGGGTTGAGCGGCACCGAACTGGAGAAGATATCCATGACACGATCCCACGTCGACGCGTTGCTTGACGGCAATCGCGTAAAGCTGGCGGGCTACGAAGCCAAACACTTCGGCTGGTCGGTAAACGGGAAAGTCGCGACGATCACGTTGAACCGTCCTGAACGCAAGAACCCGCTGACCTTTGAATCGTATGCCGAGCTGCGCGACCTGTTTCGCCAGCTTGCGTACGCAACGGATGTGAAGGCCGTCGTGATCCACGGTGCCGGTGGCAACTTCTGCTCGGGCGGCGACGTGCACGACATCATCGCACCGTTGATCGATCTGCCGATGCCGGAGTTGTTGCTGTTCACCCGCATGACCGGCGATCTCGTCAAGGCGATGCGCCATTGCCCGCAGCCTGTGATCGCCGCCGTCGACGGTATCTGCGCAGGCGCAGGGGCCATTCTTGCGATGGCTTCCGATATGCGTCTCGGCACCGCGCGCAGCAAGCTCGCGTTCCTGTTTTCGCGCGTGGGTCTTGCCGGTTGCGATATGGGTTCGTGTTCGATCCTGCCGCGCATCATCGGTCAGGGACGGGCGTCGGAATTACTGTTCACCGGCCGCTCGGCAAGCGGTGACGAAGGTTACGCCTGGGGTTTCTATAACCGTCTGTGCGATCCCGATGCGCTGCTTGATGAAGCGGCCAAGCTTGCCGCGGAGCTCGTCTCCGGGCCCACGTTCGCGCACGGCATCACCAAGAAGATGCTGCATCAGGAATGGAGCATGAGCATCGACGAAGCGATCGAATCCGAGGCACAAGCGCAGGCCATCTGCATGAGCACGCATGATTTCGAACGTGCTTATCGCGCGTTCGCGGCCAAGACGCGTCCTGTATTCGAAGGAGACTGAGTTGAGCACTTCCGGCAAGATCGATCTTCATAGCGCGCTGGCGTGGCCATTCTTCGAAGACCGTCATCGCGAGCTCGCAGCGGGTATCGAAGCCTGGTGCGTCACGCATCTCGCTGACGCAGAACACAACGCGGATGTCGATGCAACCTGCCGTCATCTGGTACGCGAACTGGGCGCTGCAGGCTGGCTGAAATATGGCGTCGGCGGCACTGCATATGGTGGGCACGGCGACACCATCGACACGCGCGCCGTCTGCCTGTTGCGCGAAACGCTTGCGAAGCATTCGGGTCTCGCCGACTTTGCGCTCGCCATGCAAGGGCTCGGCTCAGGCGCCATCTCGCTCGGCGGCACGCACGAACAAAAGCAACGGTATTTGCCACGTGTCGCGAACGGCACAGCCATTGCCGCGTTCGCGCTGTCCGAGCCGGATGCAGGCTCGGACGTGGCTGCAATGGCATTGTCCGCGCGAGAAGACAGCGACGCCTATGTGCTCGACGGCGACAAGACCTGGATTTCCAACGGGGGAATCGCCGACTTCTATGTGGTGTTCGCCAGAACCGGCGAGGCGCCAGGCGCACGCGGCATCAGCGCGTTTATTGTCGATGCCGATACGCCGGGCCTCGAAATCGCCGAACGCATCGACGTGATAGCGCCGCATCCTCTCGCGCGCCTGCATTTTGCCGGCGCACGCGTGCCGCGCAGCCAGATGCTGGGCGAATCTGGCGAAGGCTTCAAACTGGCCATGCGCACGCTTGATATCTTCCGCACCTCGGTAGCGGCAGCATCGCTCGGGTTTGCGCGTCACGCCATGGCTGAAGGTCTCGCACGTGCGGCCTCGCGCAAGATGTTCGGCCAGACACTCGGCGACTTTCAGTTGACCCAGGCCAAGCTCGCGCAGATGGCACTGACCATCGATAGTAGCGCCCTGCTCGTCTATCGCGCGGCCTGGTTGCGTGACCAGCGCGAGAGCGTCACACGCGAAGCGGCGATGGCAAAGTGGCACGCCAGCGAAGGCGCGCAGCAAGTGATCGACGCAGCTGTTCAGCTGTGGGGCGGCATGGGCGTGCAAAGCGGCACCGCCGTCGAAATGCTCTATCGCGAGATTCGCGCGCTGCGCATCTACGAAGGCGCCACCGAAGTGCAGCAACTGATCGTGGGCCGCGATGTGCTGAAGGCGCACGCCGCCCTCCATCAGGACAGCAAGAGCAAGTCATGAGCGCCACGTTCGACATGCCCGTACGCATCCGTTTCGCGCATTGCGATCCGGCTGGCATCGTGTTCTTTCCGCAATATCTCGTGCTAACGAACGCATTGGTCGAAGACTGGTTCACCGAACGCCTGAAAATCGACTACGCGCACATGATCAGCCAGCGCCGCATCGGCTTGCCGATCGTCAAGCTCGATTGCGAGTTCTCGCGGGCAAGCCGCATGGGCGAGACCGTCACGCTTACGCTGACGGTGAACTCAATCGGCCGCCGTTCGATTCGAATCGGCATTGTCGGCCATTGCCGCGACGAAGTGCGTTTTCGCGCGAACCAGGTGCTGGTGACAACTTCGCTCGAGACCGGCCAGTCCATCGATATTCCCGACGACATCGCGAGCGCCCTCGCGTCCTTCGCACCACCACCTGCCCTCATCGACGAGCCACGCTCATGAAAAAACCTCTTCTACCCGCCGGCTGGATCAAACCGCGCGGCTATGCAAACGGCGTCGCGGCCGTCGGTACGCAAGTGTTCATCGCCGGTCAGATCGGTTGGGACGCCGAGGCGCGCTTCACGTCAAGCGACTTCGCTGCTCAGGCTATCCAAGCCTTGCATAACATTGTCGCCGTGCTCAACGAGGCTGGCGGCAAGCCGGAACACCTGGTGCGCCTGACCTGGTATGTGACCGACAAGCGCGAATACCTCGCGGCGCTCAAGGATATTGGCCGCGCGTTTCGCGAGCTGATCGGCGACTACGACATCGCCATGAGCGCGGTGCAGGTCGTCGCACTGATCGAAGACGAAGCCAAGGTCGAAATCGAAGCCACTGCAGTGATCCCCTACGAAGCCAGCTAACCGTCCGGGAGAACCTCATGGAACCGTCAGCTCACGTCGATACCTTTGCTCGCGATCATCTGCCGCCGCAGGATCAGTGGCCGGTCTTTCTGCTCGACAATCCCGACATCGCGTACCCGGCGCGCTTTAACTGCGCGACCGAACTGCTTGACCGCACCATCGAAGCTGGGCACGGCGAGCGCCCTGCGATCTGGTCCGACGTGAACGGCGCGCCCCAGGCGACCACCTATCGCGAACTGCTCGCGCTCGTGAATCGCAGCGCACATGTGCTGGTCGATGAGATGGCGCTGCAGCCCGGCAATCGCGTCTTGCTGCGCGGGCCGAATACTTTGCAGATGGCGGTCGCCGCATTAGCCGCGCTCAAGGCCGGGCTTGTGCTAGTGCCTACGATGCCGCTTCTGCGTGCCAAGGAACTCAAGCAGATCATCGATAAGGCGCAGATCTGTGCCGCCTTGTGTGACACACGTCTTACCGAGGAACTTGAGCGTTGCCGCGATCCACAGGATGAGTATTTCTGTCCCGATCTACAGCAGATCCGCCTGTTCCATGATGATGCTCCGGACTCCCTGGAAACACTTGCCGCGAGCAAACCAGAACACTTCATTGCCTGCGACACCGCAAGCGATGACGTCTGCCTGATCGCTTTTACCAGCGGCACGACAGGTTTGCCCAAAGGCTGCATGCACTTTCATCGCGATGTCCTGATGATGTGCGACCTGTTCCCGCGCCACGTGCTTAAGCCCACCGCTAGCGACGTGTTCTGCGGCACGCCCCCACTTGCGTTCACGTTCGGACTCGGCGGTCTGCTGTGCTTCCCGCTTCGGGTCGGCGCTTCTACGGTGCTGATCGAGCGGCTGACGCCTGAGACGTTGCTGCAAACCGTCGAACGCTTTCACGCCACGATCATGTTCACGGCGCCCACCTTCTACCGGCAGATGGCACCGCTCATCCCACGCTTCGATATCTCAAGCCTCAAGAAGACCGTTTCCGCAGGCGAGGCGTTACCCGATTCGACACGGCGGCTATGGCGCGAGGCAAGCGGCATCGAAATGATCGACGGCATCGGCGGCACCGAGCTGATCCATATTTTCATTTCAGCGGCGGGCACAGAGACCCGGCCGCATGCAATCGGCCGCGCTATTCCCGGCTATGTCGTGCAAGCCGTCGACGATGCCATGCAACCCGTACCACCTGGCACCATCGGCAAGCTTGCCGTGCGCGGGCCGACCGGTTGCCGCTATCTGGCCGACGAACGGCAAGCGAAGTTCGTACGCGACGGCTGGAACCTGCCTGGCGACTCTGTCTATCTGGACGCGGACGGCTACGTGTTCTACCAGGCACGCGCCGACGATATGATCGTCTCCGCCGGCTATAACATCTCAGGCCCGGAGGTGGAAAGCGTGCTGCTGCAGCACGACGCCGTAGCGGAATGCGGCGTGATCGGTGCACCCGACGAAACGCGTGGTCAGATCGTCAAAGCGTTTATCGTCCTTAATCCCGGCTACACGGGAGACGACAATCTGGTCGCGCAATTGCAGGATTTCGTGAAGAATAGCGTTGCGCCGTACAAGTATCCGCGTCTGATCGCTTTCGTCGACGCCCTGCCGCGCACCGAAACAGGCAAGCTCAAACGGTTTGCATTGCGCACCCTGTAATACGATGTAGCCTCACGTTCTTCCTTCCGCAACCACCGCAACCATGTTGCATGGGACCATGCGTAGCGCGCTGAAGCGCGAACTCTGGTCAACAGGAGACAGGCATGTCCGCGTCGTTCATTGAAGTCACCGCCCACGATGGCGGCCGTTTCAACGCTTACGTAGCGCGCCCTGCGCAAGGCTCGGGGCCGGGACTCGTGCTGCTACAGGAAATCTTCGGCATCAATGACTTCATGAAGTCGATGGCCGACCGCTTTGCCGAAGAGGGCTATGTGGTGCTGGTGCCCGACCTGTTCTGGCGGATCCAGCCAAATGTCGTGCTCGGCTATGACGACGCCGATATGCAAACCGCGCTCGGTTATCTGCAGCGCTTCGATATCGACCGCGCCATCGACGACGTCGAAGCAACCATCAGCGCGTTACGCGCGCTGCCGGAGCAGGCAGGCAAGGTCGGCACAATCGGGTACTGTCTGGGCGGCAAGCTCGCCATGCTAAGCGCTGCCCGCACCGACGTGGACTGTGCAGTCAGTTATTACGGCGCCGGGCTCGAAGCCTATCTGGACGAAGTGTCAGCCATCCGCTGTCCGATGGTGTTCCACTTCCCCGAACAGTACGCGCACTGCCCGCCCGAAGTTCGCGAGCGCATCAGCAACGCGCTAAAAACCCGGCCGCAGATCGAGCAGTACGTCTACGCGGGATGCGATCATGCATTCGCAAATCCCTCACGCAAGAGCTACGACAAACCCGCCACGATGATGGCGTACTCGCGCACCCTCACACTGCTGCGCAAGGTGCTGGGGCCGGTGTACGACCTGAATACGCTGTGGGAACAGCACTGTTACTACGAGTTCGCCACGCGCGATGTGGACGCGGTCATGCCGACCATGGTTGCGCAGCCTTACGTCAATCACGTGCCGACGATGACGGGCGGCGTGGGCCACGACAATCTCAAGCGCTTCTACACGCATCACTTCGTTCACTCGAACCCTGAGGATACGAAGCTGATTCCGATCTCGCGGACGATCGGCGCGGACCGCATCGTCGACGAATTCATTTTCAGCTGTACGCATACGTGCGAGATCGACTGGCTGCTGCCGGGTGTTACGCCCACGGGCAAGTATTTCGAAGTGCCGATGCTGGCCGTGGTTTGCTTCCGCGGCGACAAGCTGTACAACGAGCATATCTACTGGGATCAGGCGTCGGTGCTGGTGCAGGTGGGACTGATCGATCCGGTGGGGTTGCCGGTGGCGGGTATCGAGAGTGCGCGCAAGCTGCTTGATGAGACGCTACCGTCGAATCAGCTCATGGGCGCGAAGGCAAAGGTGTAAGCGGCGCTGCGCGTACGGGCGCAGCGCTCACTCAACCAGACTGACCTCAAGCGTGCGCTGATCGATCCGCCCATGATCATCAATCGCCCGCACGCTGTAACTACCCGCCGTGCGCGGCTGCCAGTAAAGCGCCGCGCCCGGATCGCTACGGCCCACATACGCGTCGTTGACGAACCAGTACAGCGCATGCGCATCGGCATCCGTGGTGGCATTGAAGGCGATACGCTCCTGGCCAAGCTGCTTCAGACGCATCGCATAGATACTGCCGCGCACGGGTGAGGTAATCTGCGGTGGATAGCCATCCGGCGTGCCCGCATTGCGGCACTCGGGATTTTGCGGCGGCTTGCGGCGCGGAATACCTGCTTGCGCAAAAACCTGCTGTAGATCGGACGGCCAGAACTCAAATACTTCCTGATGCGTGCGTTTGCCCGTATACGGCGGACACGCCGGCAGGCCGCTCGCATCGTCGATCACCACCGGACGATGCACATTGCTCACCCGGATCGGCGACTTGCCAGGAATGAACCACGTCCAGCCCTTTTCCGGACACCATTCGTTAGGCAGTTCGCCACTGGCAAGACAGATCTGTACGCGCTTAACGTTGCCCGGCCTAGGTCTGAACGGCTCGGCAAGCTGCGGACGTTCCGCTTCAAGTCCATCGACGATCTGGAAAAACAACGGCGCAGCGGCATCCACACCCACGAATGCCTGATTGCTGGTGCTGTCGAAATTGCCCACCCAAACGATTAGCACGTAAGGGCCGAACACGCCCGCGGTCCACGCATCGCGAAACGCCCATGACGTGCCGGTCTTCAAGTACACCGGCAGATGAGACGGCTGCGCACCGGTGGTCTCGTCCGGCCGCAGATGCTGGCGCAGCATATCCATGACCATGAAGCTCGCTTCGTCGCTCAGCATGCGCGTACCCGGCACCTGAGGATCGCTGGCGAGCAGGCGCAGCGGCTTCAGTTCGCCGCGATTGGCGAGCATCGCATAAAGGCCGGCCAGATCCTGCATGGTCACTTCGCCGCCGCCGAGCACCAGCGCGAGCCCGTAGTGCTGCTCGCTCGCCAGATGCCCGATGCCGGCCTGCTGCAGGAACTGATACAGATCGGGCTGATGCAATTGTGACGCCACCCAAACCGCCGGAATATTGCGGCTGCGGTTCAACGCATCGGTGGCGGTGATCGGCCCGAGGAAATGGCCGTCGAAATTCTCCGGCGTGTACGGGCCGAACGAGGTCGGCACGTCACGCAGCACAGTCTGTGGATGCAACACGCCCTGGTCGAAGCCGAGTGCATAGATGAACGGTTTGAGCGTCGACCCCGGCGAGCGCCGCGCCAAAGTGCCGTTCACCTGACCTTGTATCGAGCGGTTGAAATAATCCGCGGAGCCGACCATTGCCTTGATGCCCATATCGCGCGTATCCACCAGCATGGCCGACGCATTGCGAATCCCGATCCCGTTGTTACGTGCAACGTAGCGAGCAATTTGGCGCTCGAGGATATGCTGCAGATCCAGATCGAGCGTAGTTCGCAGGCGCGATTCTCGATCTTCGCCGTCTATCTGCCGCGCCGCCAACAGTTGCTCCACCGCATGCGGCGCCTCGAACGGCAGGCGCGACAACGGCCGGATATTCAATGGCAATGCGAACAGCGGTTTAAGCGAGGCATCCTGCGGATGGCCGGTCAGCCAGCGCGCGTACAGGCGGTTGCGTGACGTCGTGAGCTGTGGGTTGATTACACCATCGGCACCGGCTGGCCCTCGTGTCGGTACTCGCGGCAAACGGCGCGCCGGATCCTGCGGAATCACGGCCAGCGTCAATGCTTCCGGCAAGCTCAACGCGCCCACCGACTTGTTGAAATACGCGATGCTGGCCGCGCCGGCCCCTTCAACGTTTCGACCATACGGCGCATCGTTCAGATACGCCTCGAGAATCTGCTGCTTCGAATAAAACAGCTCGAGCTGGACCGCGCGCCCGGCCTGCTTTAGCTTGCCCCACGGCGTACGCGTATTGAGCTGCCATAGCGAGCGCGCCAGTTGCATGGTGATGGTCGAGCCACCCTGCGGGTCGCCGTGCCGCACGTAGGTGACCCACGCGCCGCGCGCGAGGCCGTATGGATTGAAACCGGGATGCCAGCGATACCAGCGGTCTTCGTGCAACAGCACCGCGTCCACCAGCTGCGGCGACATATCCTTGAGCGGCACCCACAGGCGAAAGCGATCGTCGCTCGCCAGCGTCAGGCGCAACAGACGGCCGTGATCGTCGTAGAAAGCTGTGGAGGAAGGTTTCCAGCCCTGCAGCGAAGGATGCGGCCACAGACGGCAGCCCACTAGCACACCCACGACGAGCAGCGCGCCGACCAGCCAGCGGTGCAGCCAGCGGCCACACGCATGCAGCAAGGAACGAAGTAAAGACACGATGATGAGATTCGCAGAAAGCTGGAACGGCGTCGCTTGCCGGGCCACACGTAATCGGCTTTCGCTTCAGACGTGTGGCCACGGGATCACGGTGTGCGTACCACCGTTAGCGTAGCGCCTCCCGGCGAACGGGCCTGGATCCGGCGATCGTACATCGACTCGCCGAAAGCCGGCGGCACGATGAAGGTGCCGGCGTTGCTGGCCTTGATGCGATACACGAACTCCTTGACGTCCGGTGTCGCGGTTCCGTAGATCACGACACGGTCTTCGCGGATATCCGCGTACTCGGGCTGCCAGGTCGAGCTCGACAGACCGATCGGCGAGCGGTACGGCGCAGCCTTCGCGTCGCTGTCGCTGCTGTCACTGTTGTTATCGCCGTTGTTGTTGTCGCTATCGCTACTGTTGTTGTCAGCCTGGCTGGCCTGACCACCTTGATCCCCCTGACCACTCTGTGCGCTATTGCTGTCGTCCGTCTGGCTGTCGGCAGCAGGCGGCGGCTCGATCACTGGCTCAAAACCACCCGGCAGCAGATCGACAATCGCCACATTGCCCACGCCCTCGTCGCCCGTCGCGCGAATCTTCACGTGGACCTCGATCTCCTCGCCCAACGTAATCTTGTCGAGCGGTTTGCCGTTGGTATCGGTGTAGTCGCGCACGATCTCGAGGCCGTTCTTGATCGCCTTGTCCGGCACGCCACGGTCGTAGCCCGTCTGACTGCTGACGCGCCACGCCGGCAAGCTGCTGCCGTTGACGAAACGCAGTTTCGTTGCCGCCGCACTCCAGCTACCCGACTGCAACAGGTTGCCCTGCAGCGTCGAGATCGCCTTGACGCTGCCGTCGGCATGCACTTCGTCGATCGCCAGCTTGTCGACACCGGTTGCGTTCAAACTCCCGTAAGCGTCAAGCGCGAGCACCGTCATGGACGACGACAACGTGTTGAACTGATTGCGCGCCAGCGGCCCGGCGATGTTCTCCATCACCTGCGGCGACAACCCCTTCGCCCGGTCAGGGAAGTACTTCGACAAGAGATACAGCACGCTCGCATCGCGCGTCAGCGGATCGGTGTAGTAACCATACTCAAACTTCGCGGGATCCTGCTTGCGTTCCAGTTCGCGCTGCGGACCGGCGATCAGCGTGTTCGCCTCCTTGTCCTGCTTGAGCAGTTCATAGGAAGCAGCAAGCCACGCGGCTGCGAGATCGTTCTTCCAGTCGTTGGGGAACGCCTCCTGCAAGCGCTTCTGCACCGCAGCCAGATCGTTGGTCGTCACGTTCCCCTGGCGGGTCAGCAGATAGACCGCATAGGCACGCTGACGCAGCAAGTCGAGCGAATCCAAGCTGTCGTCGCTCGCGAGCTGATGCAGATACTGGTTGCCTGCGTCGAGCACGTCGCCCGGCACGGTGACACCCCGATCGCGCGCCTCCAGCAGGAAGTGCATGGCATACGCCGAGATGAACGGCTCAGCATCTGGCGTCGCGGACCACAGTCCGAAGCCGCCTTGACTGTTCTGACGAGTGCGCAGCACGTCGAGCGCTTGCGCCAGCGCCTGGTCGTTGGTGACTTGTGGGTCGCCGTTAGCGGGTTGCAGCGCGTGTGTCAGTGCAGGCACCGACGGCCACTTCGATGCAATCAGCCGCGGCATCGCCGCACTGACAATCTGCTCGCTGCAGTAGTTCTGCACGTTGACGAGCCACGACGTCAGGCCTTCCGACAACACCACAGGCACCGTCGAGATGCTCGC
This sequence comes from Paraburkholderia sp., assembly GCF_026225065.1. Lineage (GTDB taxonomy): Bacteria > Pseudomonadota > Gammaproteobacteria > Burkholderiales > Burkholderiaceae > Paraburkholderia. The sequence continues at coordinate 15,789 of NZ_JAMFSB010000101.1, forward strand.
ATCGCGCGAAGCATACGCGTCGTACATCTTGCGCAAGCCTGGCAAATCCGTGTTGCTGTTCGCGCCGACGCGGGCAATATCGACCTGCGACCGATACGCGGCCGCCGGACGCACGGACAGATCGAGGCTCTGCGCTGCCGATTTGCCTGCATAGCTCGCGGTAAAGCTCAGGTTGCCCGAACCCAGCGTATCGGTCGCCTTGACGCGGAACAGCGCCACGCCCTCATGCATCTGCGCGAGGCTCAGGTTTTGCGATGCATTGCCGAGTACCTTCAGCTGCGGACCGGTCTTCAGCGTCACCGTCACGGGTACCGGTTTGTCGCCGAGGCCCGTGAGATTGTTGGCCACGCCCACGCTGACCTCAGCTTCATCTCCAGGGGCCAGCACATTGGGCACGTTCGGCGACAACACAAAGTCGCCGCGCACCGTGGTGGCCGCTTCGACGGTGCCCACGAGATCCGGCGACACCGACACCGCCATCACCCGCAGCTTGCCGTTGAAGTAATCGGGCACGGTATAGCTCACGTCCTTCTCGCCATCCACATCGACGATGCCCGACCAGTACACCACCGGCTTGTCGCGTTTGCGCTTGAACGGATTGAGCTGGCTGCCGATAGCGTCATCCGCGTCGCCGCCGGGCGCCGCCATCGCCATCAGCTTCTCGAAGTCCGGCAGGATCAGATCAAGAATCTGCGAGGTGCCCACTTCGAGCATGCGCTTGCGGAAGAAGAACTTGAGCGGATCCCCAAGCTTATAGCGGGCGACCTGCAGAATGCCCTCGTCTACCGCGAACACCACGACCTTGGTCGGATGCGCCGCGTGCAGCTTGAACGTCACCGTCTGTCCTGGCTTGACCAGCGGCGGCGCATCGAGCGTGAGCGCGTTGCGGCGCGCGTCCATGTTCACCGAGAACGGCACGACGCCATAGCTCAGCGGGCTCATGAAAACCTCGTCCGACGACGGATCGCGGATGTACTGCACGTTGATATAGCCGTTACCCTCGAAGCCCGGTGGAACGGTGATATGTTGAACCGAACTGGTGGTATCGGCATGGAACCACGCGTGAGCGTAGACCTTGTCGCGCTCGATAGTAATCAAACCGCTACCCGCATACGGCGCGCGAATCGCGATCTCCACCGGCTCGCCCTGGGCGTAGTCATGCTTGCTCAGGTTGATCTGCAACTCTGCATTGCGATCCAGCGAACGGGACACGTTGGCGTCGCCCGCCACCGAATACTCGACGCGATTCACTTCCGTTCGATCAGCACTCCGGATAATCAGCGCGTAGTTGCCCGGCTTGTCGGTCGGCAGCGTGTAGTCCAGACCAGCGGCCGGAATCGTCAGCGGATTTTCGCTGATCGGCACTTCCTTAAGACGTGAGTCGTACTTGTAGACGCCCGAGTCCTGTTTGGTCAGCACCGACACATAGCGCCGCTCGACCAGTTGCGCCTTCAGGTCTTTCAGCTCGATCGACTTGGCCTGCGGATTGATCGCGACCAGATGCACCGTACGCGGACTGCTGCGCTTTACGTAGTCGAGATCGTCGACCGACTTGTAGCCGACCAGCCAGTCGTCGCTGGAGACCAGCGTCTGCACGTTCGCCGCTACGCTGCGGCCACCGTCCGCCTCATACGCCTTGGTCAGAAAATACAGCTGATAGGTCGCATCCGCGTATTTCTTGAGGTCGAGATCAAACTCGGCGTGCCCCTTGTCGTCGGTCTTGCCATCTTGCAGATTGGTCGTGTAACCCTCCTGCGCACGACGGACGTCGAAGAAGTGATAGTCCTGCCAGCTGCGGAACTCCGGCCATACCGGACGCAGCGTCAGCGAAGCCTCGACGCGCCGGTCAGCCGCAGGCGTGCCGAACAGATTCTGCGCGTCGACGATGCCCTTCAACTGATCCGGCTTGACCCACCCTTCCGCCACCTGCGAAGAGAGCTTGGCCTCGACCTTCATGCGATCCGGCAGAAACTCCTTCACTTGCACCGTGGTCGAGCCGATCGGCTGATCCGTCGCCTCGCCATCCTTGACGATATAGAGGTTCACCGTCCACGCACCAGTCGGCGCCGTTTCGGAAGGCGTATACGCCAGCTCGCTAAAGCCGGAATTGTCGACGCTAATCGGCATACGCTGAACCGTGATGCCACGCGGATCGACGATCTCCGCCTGCAACGGCACGCCGGCCGGACTACGCGCCCAGCTCGCCGCACGCACGATCAGGCCGATATGGAACAGATCGCCCGGCCGGTAAATGCCGCGGTCCGAGAACAAATACGCGGACAACTGACCTTCGCTGGTCGGATTGCGCTCGCCGCCCACATCGAAACGCGAGAAGTCGAGCTGGCGGTCCTGGCCGCCTACCGGCAGGAACGACAGGTCATCGTCCTTCTTCACGACGTATAGCGTCGGCCGCTTCTCGTGATCCAGTCCCTTGAAGGTCGGGAAGTGCACCATACCATCGGCAGTGGTGTCCTGGGTGTACAGCGTCTGACCATTGAGCGCCAGCACCGACACCGTCGCGCCGCCCACCGGTTGCCCGGTGTGGATCGACTGCACAAAGACATCCTGGCTGCCGTCGAGCGCGCGCTTGACGAGCATGCCCAGATCCGTGACCACGATCATGCGCGTATCGGTCGGCGACTGGTCGTCGCCGTTGCTGCTGTCGTCGCTCGAATCGCCGTTGGCGTCGCCGTTGTCATTGCCGGAGTCGTCACTGGAACTGGCATCCCCGCTGGAATCCTGACTCTTTTCCTTGGCGGCCTTTTCAGCCGCTTTTTTCTCGGCGACCGGATCGTAGGCCGACAGATGCAGCAGGAACACGCCGCGCTTGCCGGCCTTCAGATATTGACCGAGGTCCACCCCTTCGTAATGCGCCTGACCCGGACCGGCCTTCGGAAACGCCCGCTTCTCCTCGAAGCGGTCGACGATATGGTCCTCGCTAAAGTTGTAGCCGAGTTCCGGCTTGGTATAGCTGCCTTGATTGAAGCTCACCAGATGCTGCAACTGATCCGGCAACACGCGACCGATTTCAACCTTCATGCCGGGCAGGTTGCGCGACACCACGGAAATCCGCTTGCTGCCGCTTAACGACAACAGTGAGCCATCCGCCATAAAGTGCAACAGCTTCGGATAGTCAGGCACAGTGAACGCCTGAACCGAGGGCTTGCCGAGCATGTAACCGCCGAACGACTTCAGCCCGGAGGCGATCCGCACATACACGCGCTGTCCCGGGTCGGCGTGAAACTTGAAGCTTTGCAGTTCTGCGAATTCGTTTTCGGTCGGCACCAGTTCGAGCTTGAGCGGCTGCGACTGACGCAACACGCTCTCGCTCACGTCCGCGGTGTCCCACTCGTACGGCGGATCGTCGTCCTTCTGATCCGCGTCTGGCTTGCGTTTGGGTAGCACCCAAGCCTTGATCACGCCGCTCAGATCGCTGCCGCGCACGGCGCCGCTGAGTTCTGTGACGAGGACCTGCTCCGGTTCGTAGCGATCGTTGTCGACCAGCGTCGGACTCACGCTATTGACTGCGAGACTATAAAGACCCGGCACGCGCACCACCGACTTCAAAGGGTCTTTGGTGCCCGCACCGCCGCGAGAACTGCGCACACCGCTATCGAGCGTGAGCTGCACCGCGCCGTCGTCGCGCGGCAAATCGAGCGGCTGCGAATGGACCCACGCATTCAGCTTGGGCGTGTCGTAGATCACGGTGAATTTGAGCGGCGTATTGAACTTGCCGTCGCTACCGGCGAGCGCCAGCGAGATGCGCTTTTCGAATTGCGCCGTGTCGACCGGGTAGTTGAAGCTCACCGGCATGATGGTCTTTTTCGCCGCCGCGTTTTGCGGATCCTGATAGAACTCGGCGGCACCCGCCTTGGCGATAAACGGTGCGATGTCGAAAGCCAGATGGTCATCCGCCATCAGCACGTGCGGGGCGAAAGCTTGCTTGATGTCGAAAGCCAGCTCGATATGGGCGCCAACCGGCCAGTCCGCAGCGGGCACGAAGCGCAGCGTGCGATCGTCTGCCCAGCTCCACTCGCCCTTCAGTGCCGGCGTCATCGTGATGCCTTTGGTGACTGTCTTGCCGACCAGTTCGATCGGCGCGGCCGAGCGCGAGAAGTCCACTTCCAGCGGATGAATCGTGATCTTGGGCGTGCCGTCCGCTTGCACATAGTCCGTGACGGCGGGCACCTTGGCCTGAAAGGTAATCCGTTCCGGCTCAGGGGCTTTCGGACGATGCGAATACCAGTGCCAGCCGGCCACTGCCGCGACCACCAGCACGATGGCGCCGAGCAAGCCGCCGGCGAAGCGCCGGGGGCGGCGGCGGATCGCCGCGCCAGTAGCCAGCGCCCATGCGGGAGCCGACCACGAGACGCTGCCGAAGACCGGCCGAGTAATCTTCGCGAGAAGACGGAACAGGCCGCGCACCAGACGCAGCGGCAGAACGAACAGAAATCGCAGAATATCCATGCTTCCCTCATCAAGGATAAGCTTGCGGCTTCTTATCCCCGTTTCCTCTTGCTTTTGTTAGCGCTAGTTTTATTGCTCTTGCCGCCGGATTCGTACTCGTGCCGCTGGTTGCAAAGCCTGCTTCACACGGTAGGATTCCTGGTTCAGATCGCGCTCGGACTTTTTTTCATGCTCAATGCATCCTTTAGATAAAACGAAGGTTTTTTATCGTTAATTGGGCACGGCCGAAAACCAGCAAATCTTCGCCGTATCCTATAAATCTATTCCAGCTGCATTAACAGCTTTCGTGGACACGCCAATCGCCGCCGCGTATCGCAGCGGGTGCGCAGGTTTAAACATCCGGTGGACAGTTTCTAACGCCAATCGCCCCGGCAGATTATTCACTAAAGCGCGGCACCTAGGATAGAGCCACTTTCAATATTGATTGTGACGACCGCAATCGTTAAACCAAAAAACCACAATAAAGCACGGGCAGGGGGCAACCTAACGGGCTGATCAGTCAAACCATTCACCCGATATCCAGCGCCGTGAATTCGAGGCATAAAACCTGCGCTTTTACTTCTCCCTGGACACGAACCTCCTGAAGGCCGATCGTTCGCTCTAAAAGCGCCCCGCCCAACAGAGCTATCATGTGGCACTCCACAGGCCCGGATTCCCCTATGCTGACCGTCCATCATCTGAACAACTCCCGCTCGCAACGCGTCCTGTGGCTGCTTGAAGAGCTCGGCGTGCCGTACGAGATCAAACGCTATGAGCGCGACCCCAAGACCATGCTCGCGCCGCCCGAATTGCGCGCGGTCCACCCGCTCGGCAAGTCGCCGGTCATCACGGACGAGGGCCTCACTATTGCCGAGTCTGGCGCTATCATCGAGTATCTGGTGGACCGTTACGGCCAGGGCCGCTTCGCGCCGGCAGTTGGCACGCCTGAGCGTCTGCGCTATACATACTGGCTGCACTATGCGGAAGGATCAGTGATGCCGCCGTTGCTGCTCAAGCTGGTCGCAACGCGTATCGGCAGCGCTCCGATGCCGTTCTTTGCCAAGCCGATTGCCCGCAAGATCGCCTCGACGCTGCAATCGAGCTTCGTCGATCCGCAGATCAAGCTGCACCTCGGTTACATCAACGATGCACTCACCCCGACCGGCTGGTTCGTCGGCAACGAGTTCAGCGCCGCGGACGTGCAGATGAGCTTCCCGCTCGAAGCCGGCGCCGCGCGCGGCGGACCTGATACCAACATTGCCGCCATTCGCGGTTTTCTGGACCGCATCCATGCGCGGCCGGCGTATCAGCGCGCGCTGGAGCGCGGCGGCAAATATGACCTGCTGAGTTGAGCGCTACCGCCAGCGCGAACGCTCGCTGGCGGACGCTGCAACCCGACTACGGAGATACACTGCATGACACATAACATCGACCAGCGCAAACGCTGGCTTGCCCTGATGGTCCTGTGCCTGGGCGTCCTGATGATCGTGCTCGACTCGACGATCGTGAACGTCGCGCTGCCGTCGATTGCCGCGGATCTTGGCTTCTCCGAAACATCGCTGGTTTGGGTCGTCAACGCCTATATGCTGACCTTCGGCGGCTTCCTGCTGCTCGGCGGCAGGCTGGGCGACCTGTACGGCCATCGCAAGCTGTTTCTGGGCGGCATCACGCTCTTCACGGTGGCCTCGCTCGCCTGCGGCATGGCGAATTCGCAAGTGCTGCTGGTCTGCGCGCGAGCGGTGCAAGGCTTCGGCGGTGCAGTCGTGTCGGCTGTCTCGCTGTCGCTGATCATGAATCTGTTCACCGAACCAGGCGAGCGCGCCAAGGCGATGGGCGTGTATGGCTTCGTGTGCGCCGGTGGCGGCAGCATCGGTGTGCTGGCCGGCGGTCTGCTGACCAACCTCTTGAGCTGGCACTGGATCTTCCTGGTCAATCTGCCGATCGGCATCGCCGTTTACACCATGTGTATCGCACTGCTGCCTGATGGCCGCGGCAGCGCGCACGGCGAACGACTCGACGTTGCGGGCGCGGCGACGATCACCACGTCGCTAATGCTCGCCGTCTACGCGATCGTCAACGGCAACGAAGCGGGCTGGCTGTCGCTGCAGACCATCGGCATGCTGGTCGCCGCGCTGGCACTGCTGCTCCTCTTCTTGCGCATCGAAGCACGCGTGCAGCATCCGCTGATGCCGCTCGGTCTGTTCAAGCTGCGCAACGTCGCCGTGGCGAATGTCGTCGGCGTGCTGTGGGCGGCGGCAATGTTCGCGTGGTTCTTTATCTCGGCGCTTTATCTGCAGCGCGTGCTGGGTTACCGGCCCATGCAGGTCGGGCTCGCTTTTCTGCCCGCCAACCTGATCATGGCGTTGTTTTCGCTGGGCTTGTCCGCGCGGCTCGTGATGCGTTTCGGCTTACGCTTGCCGCTCGGTGTCGGCTTGCTGTTGGCCGCCATGGGACTCGCGTGGTTCGCACGGGCGCCGGTTGACGGCAGCTTTGTCTTCGATGTGTTACCCGGCATGACACTGCTCGGGCTCGGCGCAGGCATCGCGTTCAACCCCGTTCTGCTGGCAGCGATGAGCGACGTCGAGCCGAGCGAATCCGGTCTCGCGTCGGGCATTGTCAACACGGCGTTCATGATGGGCGGCGCTGTGGGTCTCGCGGTGCTCGCGAGCGTTGCCGCGGCGCGCACCGATGCGCTACAGGCGTCCCAGGGGACAGCGGCGGCACTGAACAGCGGTTACCACCTCGCGTTTCTGACCGGAGCGGTTTTTGCTGCGGTGGCGGCACTATTCGGTGCGTCGTTGCTGCGCGCCACCGGGCAACAGGGCAACGCTCATGCGGAGGCGACGGCTGAGTGACGAAAACGTCGCCGCGCCCTCTCTCGATGTCCGCAGTGAGCCGTACTATTTCGCGGGCGCCATGCCTGCGTGCCGCAAACGATCAACGCCTTCGGCAAATGCAAGCACCACCTGTTGCCCGTCCCGTTCGCGGATACTGATCGTCTGGTCGCGTTCGTCGCGCGGCCCGACTGCGACGAAGATCGGCACCTGCATTTCGCGCGCGTCGTAGATCTTCTTTTCTAGCCGTTCCGGCCGGTCGTCGAGGACAACTCTCACGCCGGCCTCTTCAAGCGCCTGCACGACCTGCGCCGCGTACGCTGCGCTTGCGTCGTTGATCGTCGCTACCGCGACCTGTTCCGGAGCCAGCCACATAGGCAGCCAACCTTCGTGATGCTCGAGTAGCAGCGCGATGAAACGCTCCATACTGCCGAGCACCGCGTGATGAATCATTACGGGCCGCTCGCGTTCGTTGCGCTCGTTGACATAGAGTGCATCGAGCCGCTCCGGCAAGACGAAGTCGAGTTGAACCGTGCCGCATTGCCAGCTACGCTCGCGGCTATCGATCAGATGAAACTCCAGTTTGGGACCATAGAACGCCCCCTCGCCCTCGCGCACTTCGAACTGGAGTCCGGCCGCGAAAGCGGCTTGCGCGAGCGCTGCTTCGGCACGATCCCATACCTCATCCGAACCCGCACGCACGGCGGGGCGCGTCGCCAGCGCCACCGAGAATGCCGGGAATCCGAGGTCAGCGTAGACGTGGCGCAGCAAAGCGCAAAAGCGTCCGACTTCAGCTTCGATTTGCGCTTCCATGCAGAATACGTGGGCATCGTCCTGCACGAATGCGCGCGTGCGCTTGAGCCCTTCCAGCGAGCCGGACGGTTCATCGCGATGGCAGGCGCCAAACTCGCTATAGCGCACCGGCAGCTCGCGGTACGAACGCACGCGCTGATTGAACACCTGCACGTGACAAGGACAGCTCATCGGTTTGAGACACAGCGCACGTGCCTCGGAGACGCGTCCTTCACCGCCTGCTTCCTGTCCTTCGGAGAACGAATACATGTTCGTACCGAATTTTTCCCAGTGCCCACTGCGCTCCCACAACGAACGGGCGAGCAGTTGCGGCGTGCGGATTTCGCGGAAGCCCGCGCGTCGCATTCGCTGGCGAATGTAGTCCTCCAGCACGCGGTATAACTCCCAGCCGCGCGGATGCCAGAAGACCATGCCGGGGCCTTCCTCCTGTTGATGGAAAAGGTCTAGCTTGTTACCCAATACGCGATGATCGAGATCGTTCACAGTACGCTCCGTTTGATGTGAGCCATCGACAGAGGGCCATAAACGCCAAGGGCCCCGTCCGTCTCCGGCGGGGCCCTTGGGGGTTTGCAGCAGCTTGTTGCTCTAGCGCGCGCAACCTCCAGACGACCCGCCCATGAGGGTGGTCGTCGTGGTGGTGACAGCCGCGAAGGAGAACGAAGAGAGATCCATGGGTCGACAATAAACGATCTATTGGTGAAACGTCAATCGACACTTTCAGAACTACGCGCGGCCCTGCTCACCGCCGGCTCCACTTCAAAAGCCTCACCGGTGGCGAAAAAGGTCCCACCTGCCACGTAATGACAGGTGCGCAGATCAGGATCGTCGCCGAAGTGCCAGCGGTTCTTCGAATAGACGCGACTATCGGCGTACGCCGCCACCACTTCGCCGATGATCAGATCGTGGCGCTGGCTGTCGTCGGGAATCACCTTGCATTCCAGCCACGTGATACAGCCAGCCAACATCGGCACGTCGATAAGCTGGCCCGGAAAGGTCTCCAGGCCGAACGCAGCGAACTTGTCGAGATCGGCGCCGGGCGTCGAGCCGACCGCGAGCGTTTGTCGGGCGAATCCACGGCTCGGCAGTTGCAGGCCGAACACGCCGCTCGCTTCGATCAGTTGTCGCGTGAGCGTACGGCTGTCGACTACCACCACGACTTTCGGCGGATTGAAATCGAGCGGCATCGCCCAGGACGCCGCCATGACGTTCGTACGCCCGGCATGGGCGCTGGTGATGACGGTGACCGGACCGTGATTGAGTAATTGAGTCGCCCGCGGCAATTCCACTGCTTCTCTGGTGCCTTTCATATCTGCCTTAATCGTGCAAACGGTGTATCGGTTTGTGCGGCGTGCCGAGGCATCGCATCAGCGTCAGATGGCATTCTAGCCAGGGTGCGGGTCATCAGTGTCCGGCAGCCCCACAACGTTTCGATACGCATCGAAGCATGCGGTCTCCGCAAGACCCTATGATGAGAACATCGCAGCAACCACGTTGCATGGGATCGGAGTCGCGCACGAAAAGCGCCGGCGCCGATCGACAGGAGATCCACCATGTGTTCGCAACCGAATATCGCGTCCACCGCCTTCCTGATCGCCGATCCGGCCCGCGCCAGCATGCTGATGGCGTTGGTCGACGGACGGGCCCTGCCCGCCGGCGAACTGGCTTATGCGGCCGGCGTAACCGCGCAGACGGCTAGTACGCACCTGGCGAAGCTGCTGGCCGGTGGTTTCGTCGAAGTCGAAGCGCAAGGGCGGCACCGCTACTACCGGTTAAGTGGCTCGCACGTGGCATTGCTGCTGGAAAACCTTGCGTCGATTACGCCGCCGAGCCGCCCTCGTATCAAGCCGCTCAGCGCCGACGCCAGGAAGTTACGGTTTGCGCGCTGCTGTTACGACCATCTGGCTGGACAACTCGGCGTCGCGGTCACCCAGGCGTTGGAGCGGCGCGGAGTGATCGTAGCGGCAGCCGACAAGCAGTTCGAGGTCAGCCTCGCTGGAATGGAATGGTTCGCCCGGATGGGATTGAATGTGCCCGACTTGCAACCTACGCGGCGGGGTCTCGCGCGCCAGTGCCTCGACTGGTCGGAGCGGCAGCATCATCTGGCTGGACCGCTTGGCGTGCAGTGGATGAAGCTGCTGTGTGCGAAAGGCTGGCTGCGACGGGTCAAGGCAACGCGCACCGTGCAGGTGACGCCGCAAGGCTGGGCGTGGCTGAAAGACGAGTTGGGTATCGAAGGAAGGCTGGGCGAACTCGCGGTCGACGACAGAAGCGTGGAACTCGCGCCCTAGGCTCGGACACTATGAACGTTGACTGAGGCAGTGTGACACCGGTTCGCTGCCGCGATGCGCCATCGCAATCTATGGACGGCACATCACGGCAGCACTTGGATTAGCTCTTCTCCCCATGCTCCGGTTCCAACGGTTTGTGCTGCTCCCCACCAAGCCCCGGAAAGAACGCATTCCACGCCGCGCGAACGCCTTCGGCGGCGGTTGCCTCTGCGCTGAAAGACTCGCTTTCGCCCGAGCGGGCCGGATCGGCGGAAAGCCCTCTCCAATGCGTGAATACGAGCAGCGGCTTTTCACTCCACTCGTTCTCGCCGAACTTCGCAAACGCCGTATCGCCGCTCACTAGCTGAACCTCGTACCAGCCATCACGGACGGGCGTATAACGGTCCAGCGGAAACCACGCGGTCGGTCGAATATCCATCATGTCCTCTCTGATTGAACGAAGGTTCGTCACGAGAGAACATTAGGCATTCTTCATGCCCGAGGCAATGTCGAATCCGGTCAGCGAGGCGCGAGGTCCGGTGGAATAAGCGGTGGCATGACATCGCAAAGCCGGGACAGCATGCAGGCGAGCGTCGCGTGTTCAGAGATCGCGTAAAGACAACGCGCCGAGCGTTTCAACGAAAGTAAAACTTACACGACGCGAAGCCACGGGCATGCTCGCGCGTTCACACGCTCACGCATTCGGGTCTCTAGGTCTTCGCACCTGCAACACGCCGCCTCGGACGCACCGTCCCCCCCACCTCGCTTGCACATCGCGCCAGCGAACGGACCGCCGTCTCAATCTGCTCCGCCGACGTATTCCCATAGCCGATCACAAGCCCGTTGTCTTCGTCTTGCGGCCGCAACGTGAACCCGGAAAGCGCACGCGCACTGATCTTTTGCTGCTGCGCAAGATCGACGACCGCGCGATCCGATATGTGCGGCGGCAACCTGAGCGTGAGATGCATGCCGCAATTGCCGCCGAGAACCTGCGCCGGTTCGAAGTGCGCAGCCAACGCCTCGCGCAAGGCCTGTTGCCGCTCGCGATAAAGCCGCCGCATCCGCCCCAGATGACGGCCAAATTCGCCGCCTTCGATAAAGTTCGCCAACGCCCACTGTTCAAGCCGATGACCGCCGCGCAGCATCTCCTGCAACGGTGTGCGCGTCTGCGCCACCATGCTGCGCGGGAGCACGACAAAGCCGATCCGCAGCGCCGGAAACATCGTTTTGCTGAACGACCCGACATAAAGCACCGGCGCGTCGGGCACGAGCCCCTGCATGCTGGCAATCGGCTCGCCGGTGTGACGAAACTCGCCGTCGTAGTCATCCTCGATCAGCCAGGCGCCCGCACGCCGCGCCTGCGCGATAAGTTCGAGCCGCCGCGCCACTGAGAGCACAGCGCCCGTCGGATACTGATGCGCGGGCGACGTATAAATCAGCCTGGGCGGACTGACGCGCCACGCATCGGGCGGCACGGCCATGCCTTCGTGATCGACGCGGATCGGCACGGTTTTCAGATCGCCAAGGTTGAAGGCCGCTTTGGCGCCGCGATAGCCGGGATCTTCAACCCATGCGATATCGCCGGGATTGGTGAGCAGCCTCACACACAGGTTCAACGCTTCCTGCGCGCCCTCGGTGATAACCACCTGTGAGCCGTCGCAGCGAACTCCGCGCGCTACGCGCAGATGTGCGGCAATCGCGTCGCGCAAGGCCGGCTCGCCAGCGGGGTCGCCGTAGCCGAGCAAATGCGGCAGCGCGCGCTCCATGGCGCGCTCGAGCGAACGTCGCCAGGCACCAAGCGGAAAGCGATCGAGCGCCGGGGTGCCCGGCATCAAAACAGCCATCCCGCCAGGGTGCGGGCGGAGCGCGGCGAAAGGCTCGAGCCGCGCAGCATAGGCGACCTCGGCCGTGGCCGGATCCGGGCGCGCGTCGACACGCGACGCTGGGCTGGATAGCGGGTTCACGCGCGTGCCCTTGCGATCGGCCAGCACATAGCCTTCGGCGACCAGGTGGTCGTACGCGATCACCACCGTGTTGCGCGAGACGCCCAGTTCCGCCGCGAGCAGCCTCGACGACGGCAACAAGGCGCCGGCCGGTAGCCGCCCGGCCAGAATTGCCTGCTGGAGACGGCCGATCAATTGCTTCTGCAACGGCACAGGCTTGCCGGCCGGCGTGACGGCGTCATGTGCCAACGGCCCTATGATTTCGATCATCGTGTGTGGACCTGCCTCATGGACCTATCAAATACCGCTTTCGTGGATCTTTTTAACATACCACGTTTGCCGTATCGTCTCCCCTGAATGCAAGCCAGCCAGGAGAAAAAAGTGGAACCACGCCTCAACGAATACATGCAGCCAATCGGCTTTGCCTTACCGGACTGGAAGGGCGCACAGTTGCCCGGGAGCGAGCCGCTCGTCGGACGCTATTGCCGGATCGAGCGAGTCGATGTGGAGCGGCATGTCGAAGACCTCTACGAAGCCTATAGCACCGCCACGGACGGCCGCGACTGGACCTATCTGGCCGTCGGGCCGTTCCAGAGCCTCGAAGCGTATCGCGAGCACCTGACGAAGGCCGCGGCGCTGGCCGATCCGATGCACCATGCCGTGATCGATCTCGCGACCGGCAAAGCCGTCGGCACGCTAGCGTTGATGCGCATCGACGCGCCCAATGGCGTGATCGAAGTCGGCCACGTCACTTACTCGCCGCGTCTGAAGAGAACCCGTATCGCGAGCGACGCGATGGCGCTGTTGATGACCTACGTATTCGAGGACCTTGGATACCGGCGTTTCGAATGGAAGTGCGATTCGCTCAACGCACCGTCACGAGCGGCAGCGCTGCGGTACGGCTTCAAGTTCGAAGGAATCTTCCGCCAGGCGATCGTCACACGTGGACGCAATCGCGATACCGCGTGGTTTTCCGTCATCGACAGTGAATATCCGGCGGTACGCGACGGTTTCGCGCAATGGCTCGGCCAGAGCAATTTCGACGCGGAAGGCAATCAGCGCGAGAAGCTTGCGGATCTGATTGCTCGGCGGCGAGCGGTAGCGGGCGAGGCTGGCGGCTGAATTCGGGGCGTCGAGGTTCGGGGTTCGGGGCTCACGCCCCGACGCACGCGTCTCAGGCAGCCCCTGCGGCGCGGCGCAGATGGATCTGCGGTTTGCCCTTGTAGGTTCCACGGGTCCACTCCAGATAGCCGCACTTCTGCGCCACTCGCAGGGACGGCGCGTTCTCCGGTGCGATGATGCAGGCGGTGTCGGCGGCGGGCCATTTTGCATCGGCCCACTTCAAGGCCGCGCGCACCCCCTCGGTCGCATAGCCGTGCCCCTGTGCGGCGGGCGTCAGCGCCCAGCCAATTTCGGGCATGCCGCCAAGCGACGGCTCGGTCTGCCGCTCGAAATTGGCAAAACCGATTTCGCCGACGAAGCGGCCACTCGCTTTGTCGCGCACCACCCAATACCCGAAGCCCAGCATCGTCCAATGTCCGACATAGCGCAGCAGGCGCGACCAGGTCTCCTCGCGGGTGGACGGCTGGCCGCCGATAAAGCGCGTCACTCCGGGATCGGACCACATCGCGAAGCTATCGTCGAAATCCGCGCGGACATGGGGGCGCATGATCAGGCGATCGGTTTCGAGGAGCGTGCTGAACTCGGTCATTGGGCGGAGGAAAAGGGTTGAGAGTGGATAGGATGATCGCAGATTTTGGGCATAAAATGGTCCGCGCGATCCGCTCTGACCTGCAAGAACGCACGCCCGCAAGAAGCATAAGCGCCCACTCGGAGCACAGCGCATGAAGCTTCGACTCAGATACCTGTCCGCCATTTTCATCAACTTCGCGCTGCCGTGGCTCGCCTACCGCCTCGCCCATCCGCACTGGGGGCAAGCGGGCGCCCTGCTGGCTTCGGCCTTGCCGCTCATTGCGTGGATGACCTGGGACCTGGCGCGTCACCGTCATTTCGATGCCTTGAGCAGCATCGTTCTGATCGGCATCGTGCTCTCGCTGACGACGGTCACTGTGACTGGCGTTCCGCAAGAGCTGACGATTGAAGAACCGATGGTGTCGGGGATGATCGGCGTCGCCTTTCTTGTTTCGCTCGTGCTGCCGCGTCCGCTAGTGTTCTACCTTGCGCGTTCGACCATGGCCCGCGAAAGCATGCAAAGCTCGAGCGAATTCGAGCGGGACTGGAGGGAGAGTCCCACACTGGCCTCGAGAGTCCGCGTCATGACACTGGTGTGGGGCGTCGGCCTTATAGCGGAGAACGTGATACGTACGTCGATTGTTTGGGACGCCGAGAGCAGTCCTCGGGCAGCGATGGTGTCGAATGTCGTGCGCTATAGTTTCTATGGCGTCCTTATGGTGTGGACGTTCTGGTATCGGCGACGTATCAAACAGGATGCCGAACGTTTGGTCAGCGAGCCGCACAGCGCGGCGCACAGCACTAACGTCCCTCGCTAAGCCAGCTCCAGAAACCGCGCTAGGCACGGATTCCGGTTCACCGGCGACCACACCAGCACCTGCTCGATCATCGGCGCATCCGCAAGCGGCCGGAACACCACCCCCGCAAGCTGCGCCTTACGCATCGAAGCGGGCACCAGTGCAACGCCGACGCCTTCGTCGACAAGACTGAGCACGGTCTGCTGCAATTGCACTTCGAAACGGATGTCGGGCTCGAAACCACCCGAGTGGCAATGCTCAAGAATGGTGGCGCGCAACGTGGGCGCCACCTCCTCCGAGGCCAGCACGAACGGCTCGCCCGCCAGTTGCGCAATCTTCAACCGCCGCGCCCGGGCACGCGGATGCGCGCGCGACAGCGCCACGCAGAGCGGTTCGCTGACAATCGTGCGCGCCTCGAGCCCCTTGTTCGGCACGCTCGGAAACATGATCGCCGCGTCGATCTGGCCGGCCAGCACCTGTGCCGCCAGATCGTTCGACACCACCTCGCGCAGATTCAGCGTCACCTCCGGATACGCCGCGCCGAAGGTCCGCGCGTAGCCAGGCACCACGCTATACGCCGCGCACATCGTGAAGCCAACCGCCAGCGTGCCGGCATCGCCATGTGCGGCGGCCCGTGCATTGCGCGCGGCTTGCTCAATTGCGCTGAGAATCGCTTTGGCATCTGCATAGAAACGCTCACCCGCTGCCGTCAGCGTGACGCTGCGTGGACTGCGCTCGATCAGCCTGACGCCCAGGCTCGCTTCAAGCGCCGCCAGTTGGCGGCTCAAAGGCGGTTGCGACAGATTGAGCCGTGCCGCGGCCCGGCCAAAATGGCGGGTCTCGGCAAGAGTCACGAAGTAGCGCAGTGGTTTGACGTCGATCACGATGCAAAAAAGGTATTGTTGAACGCCTGAAACGGTATTTGATTGTATCAACGCGAACCACTACTCTGGCGCATTGTCTTTTCCAGCCGCCAGCCTGCCATACCGATGGTATCGACCCTTGAGATCCTGCTTCCCGTATTTGGCCTGATTTTCGCAGGGTTCGTGTGCCGCAAGCGCGGCCTGCTGGGCCCCACGGCGGCGTCGGAACTGAACCGTTTTGTCGTCTGGCTCGCCCTGCCTGCGCTGCTGTTCGACATCATGGCCCACGCCACCTGGCATCAGCTCTATCAGCCGGCGTTCGTCGCCACCTTCGCGCTCTCCTGTGCCGTCGTATTCGTGCTGATTCTCGTGGTCCGTCTGCTGAGCGGCCGGCCGCTTGCCGATGCCAGCGTCGATGCCATTGCGGGCTCGTATCCGAATACCGGCTACATCGGCTTTCCGCTGTGCCTGATCGCGTTCGGGCCGGCCAGCCAGACGCCGACCACGATCGCCACCATCCTCGTCGCCTGCGTGCTGTTTGCGATCGCGATCGTCCTGATTGAAGTGGGATTGCAGACCGAACGCGCGCCGCATCGACTGGCGTTCAAGGTGGTGCGGTCGCTGGCGCGCAATCCGCTGATCGTGTCGCCGATCGCCGGCGTGCTGGTCGCCAGCGTTCACGTGGCGCTGCCGCAAAGCGCGGAAACGTTTCTGAAGCTGCTAGGCGGTGCGGCAAGCCCCTGCGCGCTGGTCAGCCTCGGGTTGTTCCTTGCTGAAAAACGGACGCCTGCAGACAAGTCCTCAGCACCCTCGGCGTCGAACCACGCCGCGTCCTGGGCACTGACGAGCGCCAAATTGGTGGTGCAACCGGCCTTGACATGGTGGTTGGCCGCACGTGTGTTCGCGCTCTCGCCCATGCTGGTCGAGATGTCGGTCGTGCTCGCCGCGTTGCCCACGGGCACCGGGCCGTTCATGCTTGCGGAGTTCTATCGGCGTGAGGCGCACATCACGTCGCGGACGATACTTCTGTCGACGCTGGGCTCACTCGTGACGCTATCCCTGCTGTTGCTGTATATGCCACGCAGTTGATCCTTCAGGACTTCTCGACTTCGTGGCCCCGACTGGCTGCAGCTGTCGTTCTCGTCGTCGGCGATAACGCGCTGACCAGGCGGACATGCGCCTCGCCGGACGACTCGGCAATCTGCCACGCAAACAAGCCTGGCACGAAGATCAGCAGATCGCGAATCCGCCGCGCCCCCGCGAGTGCGAGGCAAGTTGAAGGGTCGAGACCGATCGCCCCGCCAATCAGGATGAAACCGCCCTCCTGCACCCCCAAGCCTCCGGGCACAAAAAAGGCCGCACTGCTAACCGCCTGGATCAGCGACTCGATCACCACCGCCTCGATAAAGCTAACCTGCGAGCCGAGAAAATACAGCGCGAGCCAGATCTCCAGCGCGGTCAATACGCACTGCAGCGGTTGCCAGAAGAAAAGATAGCGCAGCACGACGCCACGGCGGCGCCAGATCAGCTTGATCGCCTGATCGATCTGCGTCGACTGACCGACAAGCGCAGCCAGCTTGCCACTGGTTGCACGGTTGAGCACGCGGGTGATGCGTTCGAACGGGCTGGCATGCTGCACCAGCGAAAACAGCACCAGCAGGGGCGTGAGCGCGACAATGCCCCATGCCAGATCGGCAGCAAGACGCAACGTGCCGGATGCCGCATGCGCGAACAGAAACCCGATGCCCACCATGGTGAACATCAACTGGCTGATCAGCGTGAGTTGCATATCGACGACGAGACTCGCCGCCGCGGTCGAGCCGCGCAAACCGCGCCGCCGCATCATGCGGAACGACACCACTTCGCCGCCGATGCGCGCCACCGGCAACATGCTGTTGACC
>NZ_JAMFSB010000102.1 GCF_026225065.1 Paraburkholderia sp.
CGCAACGGCCTGCAGGTGGACGACGCCAACGGCACGCGTCGCGTGAAGGTCCGGGCCACGACGCGTGCCATCGAAGCCGGTGCCGTCGATCTGGTCGTCGTGCTGGTCAAGTCATTCCATACCGATGAGGCGATGCGCGGCGCACTGGCACTGGTCGGACCGGAAACGCTGGTCCTCTCGCTGCAGAACGGCCTGGGGCATGAGGATGTCCTTGCTGACATCGTAGGGCGCGAGCGCGTGTTGGCCGGCAAGACGTACGTCGGCGGCGTGATGCGCAACCCTGGGCACATCGAGTCTGGCGTTGCCGGCAAAGCCACCTATATCGGCGAACTCGATGGCCGGATCACCCCGCGGGCGACGGCGATTGCCGAAACTTTCAATGCCGCAGGGTTGACCACCACGGTCAGCGACAACATTGTCGGCACGATGTGGGACAAGCTGCTGGTCAATGTCGCGACAGGCGCGCTGACCGGCACCACCGGCCTCACCTACGGCCAACTCTACGATGAGCCGTTGCTGAAGACGACCGCCCTCGCGGCAGTCGCGGAAGCGATGGCGGTCGCCCACGCCGCTGGCGTAACGCTCTCCACCTCCAATCCCGAACGCCCGTGGACCCTCGCTGGCGAAGGACTTTCCCCCGCCTTCAAGACCTCGATGCTGCAAAGCCTCGAAAAAGGCTCCATCACCGAAATCGACTTTATCAACGGCGCGGTCGTGCGCTGGGGACAACGGCACGGCGTGCCGACCCCGGTCAATGCGACGCTGGTGGCCTGCATCAAGGGCCTCGAGCGCGCCATGACTGACCGACAACATACGGAGACAACCACATGAACGGCAGCAAGGCTTATCTGGAGCATGTCGCCATCTGGGTGAAGGACATTCACTGGCACATTCATTTTTTCGAAGATGTCCTCGGCATGACCATGCGCGAGGTGGACGGTACCCGCGAGGAGCCCCGGCAGTACTGGACACTCGGCGGTCTGCAATTCATCCACAACCCGCTGAATGAAGCACCTGAGGGCCGACTCGCCCATCTCGGCGTGATGTGCGAGGACATGGAGGCCGCGCTGGCTGCCGCGCAACGGTACGACGTCAGTGAAATGTCGCAAGGACGCAACTGGCTGCGCCTGCCGGACGGCCTGGCCGTCGAACTGATCCAGGCCAAGCCCGCCTCGTGCGTTGCAACGGCGCTGGCGATCAACCCACGCGCGGAGGTTTGAGATGACGATCGTCGATAAGTACTGGGATGACGCCCGCGAGGGCGACGAATGCGTGAGCCCGAACTACACGGTGACCAAAGAACGCATTCTGGCCTACGCCGACCTCACTGGCGATCACACGCCGGTGCACGTGGACGAGGAATACGCGAACGTCAGCCACTTCGGCTCGATTGTCGCGCACGGTCTGTTTGGTTTGTCTATCGCCGATGGCCTCAAGACCCAGAGCGAATACCGTTTCCTGCCGGGGATGTCGCTCGGCTGGACGTGGGACTTCAACCTGCCCATCAAGGTCAACGACGTGCTGCACGTGAAATTCCGCGTGGGCGCGATGCGGGCCAGCAAGAGTCGGCCCGGCTGGGGCATCGTTGTGCTGCCGTCCGAACTGATCAATCAGGATGGCCAGGTTGTCCAGCATGGTGAGCATCGCCTGATGGTGCCGCGTCGACCGGGAGCCTTCTGATGCAGGCCCGTCCTCTCGAAGGCATTCGCGTCGTCGATTACAGCCACTTCCTGGCTGGCCCGTACGTCGGGCGCTGCCTCGCGGCGCTCGGCGCCGAAGTGATCAAGGTCGAGCGTCCCGGTAGTGGTGACGCGGGGCGTCAGCACGCCACCGTGCTCGATGACGAACAGAGCGGCTACTTCCTGCAACTCAACATGGGCAAGCGTGGCGTCAGCGTCAACATGAAGGACCCGCGCGGCAAGGAATTCATGCAGCGTCTGTGCGACTCGGCGGACGTATTCGTCGAGAACTACCGGCCGGGCGCGCTGGACAAGCTGGGCCTGGGCTACACGGAGCTGTCCGCGCGAAATCCGAAACTGGTCTATTGCTCGATCTCGGCCTACGGTCATACGGGACCGGATGCACATCGCGCCGGCTTTGGCCTGATTGCCGAAGCGAAGAGCGGCATCATGCAGATGATCGGCAACCCCGGCGAGCCACCGCCGCTGATGCGCATCTCGCTCGGTGATATGTACACCGGTGTCCACGCGGTGGCGGCTATCAACGCTGCATTACTCGGTCGCGTGAAGAGCGGTCGGGGCCAGCATATCGATATGGCGCTCTACGACACGCTGGTGTCGATGCACGAATACGCGGTGCAGTGCTACACGCTGCAAGGGATTGTTCCTGAGCAGACTGGACACGACATGCCCACGTCGACGCTGTATGGCGTGTTCCGTGCCGCCGATGGTGACCTGGTGATAGCAGCGCAGGTGGACGACGCGTGGAAACGCTTCGCCACCCTCGTCGAGTCACATGGCGGACCGTCCGGCTTCGGAACCGACACGCGTTTCCATGACGGCGCGGGACGCAATGCCAACCGGTTGGAGATTCTGTCCGTGGTACAGCCCTGGGTTGCCGGCCGGCCGGTGGCACAGGTGCTGGAACTACTCGATGGCATCGACGTGCCTTGCGCGAAAGTGCAGCGGATCGACGAAGTCCTCGCCGATCCGCAGATCATCGCGCGGGGCATGGTGGTCGAGCAGGAGCATCCGCGATACGGGAAGCTGCGTCTGCCGAATCTACCGTTCCGCTTCTCCGACTGCGATACGACAATCCGCGAGGTCGCGCCCGACCTTGGGCAGCACAATGCGGAAGTCGCGCAGTCATTGGGCTTCGGTGCTGCAGAGATCGACGCCATGCAGACAGAAGGCGTTCTGTATTCAAAGGTGAGGCCATGATGACGGATCAGTATGCGGTAATCGGCAACCCGATCGGCCACACGAAATCCCCCTTGATTCATGGTCTGTTTGCGCAAGAGACGCAGCAGGACATGTCGTACACGGCCATTGAAGGCCCAGTCCGCCCACAGGAGGCATTTGCCGCGAGCGTGAACGCTTTTAGGGCTGCGGGTGGCAAAGGCATGAACGTGACAGCGCCCTTCAAGCTGAAGGCGTTCGCGATGGCCGACGAACGCAGCGAGCGGGCAGTGCTGGCCGGAGCGGCTAATGCGCTGAGGTTCGAAGACGGCCGGATCGTGGCGGAGAACTTCGATGGCGTGGGTCTGGTGCGCGATATCGAAGTCAACCTGGACCTGACGATGAGCGGGAAACGCGTGCTGGTCCTTGGGGCCGGTGGTGCGGTGCGCGGGGCATTGCTTCCTTTCCTCGCGGCGGGGCCGGCTGAACTGGTTATTGCCAACCGCGACGTGACTAAAGCTGAGGCGCTGGTGGCGCAAGTCGGCGCGCCCGGTTCGCTGCTCGCTTGCGGCTACCGGGACCTTGAAGCGATGGGGCGCTTCGACCTCGTGGTCAACGCCACGTCGGCCAGCCTCATCGGAGAGTTGCCACCGGTTCCGCCGAATGTGTTCAGCCCGCAGGGAGCGGCCTACGAACTGGTCTACGGCAAGGGACTGACTCCCTTCCTGCGCCTTGCGCGCAATGCGGGCGTGCTGGGCGTCGCGGACGGCGTAGGCATGCTGGTGGAACAGGCGGCGGAAGCCTTCGCATGGTGGCGTGGCGTTCGGCCTCAGACGCGATCCGTCATCGACCAGCTTACGGTTCCCCTCGATTGAACACGTGTTCGGAGTATCCCTACACTTTCGGAACGGCGGCCGCCGTTCTACTCAGGGCGCCGCATAGGCTCGCGTTTTCCCTGATCATTCTCGCGTTGACTTTCGGACAGCCGCGGACCAGACTAATGCAACTGTGATCACACATCACAGGTCATAAAAGTCAGGAGTAAGTCGTGGCGACTCGTTCGGTTCCGCATGCCATTCCTCCTATGGAGGCAGTGATTCATGAAACCATGGGGGACAAGGTTTACCAGCAACTGCGGCAAGCGATCATGAGCGGCCGCTTTGCGCCTGGCCAGCCGCTGAGCTTGCGTGGCGTTGCGGAAGCCGTCGGTTCGTCGACGATGCCGGTGCGTGGTGCGCTAACCCGTTTGCAGGCCGAAGGGGCGCTAATCGACGGACCAGGGCGCGCGCTGATGGTGCCGCCAATGACGATTGCGATGATCGAAGAGCTGCGCGATGTGCGCATCGCCCTTGAAGGCTGCGTGGCCGAACGCGCCGCGTCGATGATGACCGACGCACACCTCGAGGCAGTCCAGAAGATCTATGACGAGATGGACGCGCACGTGGAGGCAGGTGAGACGAGCGCTTACTTGCGCAGCAATTTCGCCTTCCACTCCGCGATCTATACCCACGGTGCCAGCGAGTTGACGCTCGCCATGATCCAGAATCTGTGGATGCGGATCGGCCCTTTCCTGAACATGGTTGCACCGGATATTCCGCACATGCGGCGCTCGATGAGCGCGCACAAGGCGATCATCGATGCGTTGTGGCGGCGCGATGGTGCAGGCGCACGTGCGGGGATCGCGCAGGACATCGGCGACGCAGCAGGTGATCTAAGGGGGCGGTTGCAAGCTGAGGCCGGAACGACATTGAAACGGGCAAGTCGCTAACGGCAAGGCGGCGGAGGACAGCAGACCCTTAGACGCGCAGACGCCACTATCGCGTCGCGTTATCAATTTGGTGTACTAATGATAGGGGTAAAGAATTACTGCTTTAAAAGCAGACAGAGACACATGGAGGCAGTAAAAATGACGTTCATGAAAATGCTGCAACCACGCACGGGCTTGCGTGTGCTGGTGACAGGCGGTGGCTCCGGGATCGGACTGACGATCGCACAAGCGTTTGTCGAAGCGCGGGCTCGCGTGCATGTTTGCGACGCGAGTCAGGAGGCGCTCGATACCTTGCGTGAGGACCGTTCCAATGTATCGATCACCGCGACGCTCGCGGACGTCGCCGATCAGGATGCCGTCGCGCGCGTCTTCAGCGACGTGCAGAGTCAACTAGGCGGCCTGGATGTGCTGGTGAACAACGCGGGCATTGCCGGTCCGACGGGTGGCATCGACGAGCTCGACGTAGCCGCGTGGGAACAGACCGTCGCGATCAACCTGAACGCGCAATTTTATTTTGCACGTTGCGCGGTGCCACTGCTGCGCGCCGCGCCGGACGGCGGTTCTATCATCGCGCTTTCGTCGGTGGCCGGCCGGCTCGGCTATGCCTACCGAACCCCATACTCGGCGACCAAGTGGGCCGTGGTTGGGCTGACCAAAAGCCTGGCGATCGAACTGGGTCCGCAAGGAATCCGAGTCAATGCCATTCAACCAGGCATTGTGCGCGGTCCCCGCATGCAGCGGGTGATTGCCGCGCGGGCGGAACAGCTGGGTTTGAGCTACGACGAAATGGAGGCGAAATATCTGGAGAAGATTTCGCTGCGCCGCATGACCACGCCGGAAGAGGTCGCGGCAACCATTCTGTTCCTGTGCTCGCCCGGCGGCAGTGGCATTTCCGGCCAGGCCATCTCTGTGTGCGGCAACGTCGAAGTGCTGTAGCACGCACGGCAGAAACCGATCCATCATCAGGAGGAATGCACTGTGACCAGCACCCGTAAAGTCATCATCACCTGCGCACCGACCGGCGCGATTCACACGCCTTCGATGTCGCCTTACTTGCCTGTTACGCCCCAGGAGATCGGCGATGCGGCGCTCGCTGCCGCGAAGGAGGGCGCCGCGATCCTGCATTTGCATGCGCGCGATCCCAAAGACGGCCGTCCGACCCAGGATCCCGCCGTGTTCGCGGAATTCCTGCCGCGCATCAAGGCGAATACCGACGCGGTCATCAATCTGACGAGCGGTGGTAGCCCCCATATGACGGTGGAGGAGCGGTTAAAGCCTGCCCACTATTTCAAGCCTGAGGTCGCGTCTCTCAACATGGGCTCGATGAATTTCGGCCTTTACCCGATGCTCGATCGCTTCAAGGAACTGAAGCACGACTGGGAGCGTCAGCATCTCGCCAACAGCCGGGATCTCGTCTTCAAGAACACGTTCGCCGACATTGAGTACATCGTGACGTCATGCGGCGCTAACGGCACACGGTTCGAATTCGAGTGCTACGACATCTCGCATCTCTACAACCTGGCTCACTTCGTCGAGCGCAAGCTGGTCAAGCCGCCATTCTTCATTCAGAGCGTGTTCGGCTTGCTTGGCGGTATCGGTGCGCATCCGGAAGACCTGATGCATATGCGTCGAACGGCGGATCGGCTGTTCGGCAAGGACTACGTATGGTCGATTCTCGGTGCGGGCCGCAACCAGATTCCGCTTGCGACGCTCGGCGTGGCGCAGGGATCGAATGTGCGTGTCGGTCTCGAAGACTCATTGTGGATCGGACCCGGCAAGCTTGCGGAATCGAGTGCTGCGCAAGTCACCAGGATTCGTCAGGTAATCGAAGGATTGTCGCTGGAGGTGGCCACGCCCGCTGAAGCGCGGCAAATGCTCGGGCTGAAAGGACCCAGTGAAGTCAACTTCTGACCGAAGCGTCTCTTAGGAGGAGACAGTGGGAACTTCAAAACTCAAGGTAGTCGCGATGCCCACCGGATGGCTGACAGTGGACCGGTCGTCACAGGTTTTCGGTCGCTATTTCGGGCAGTTGATCAAGGTGCCGGTCTGGTCGACGGCGATCGTCGGCGCGGACAAAAAGATTGTTGTCGATACCGGCATTCACGATCCGGGCTGGGTCAGCAGCTTTGTCTGTCCGTGCGAGCAGGCGCCCGAGGAGCGGCTCGAACGCGCGTTGAGGGAATACGTCGGCTGGAGTGCGGACGACGTGGACATTGTCATCAACACGCATCTTCACTACGACCACTCGGGCGGCAACACGCTCTTTCGCAATGCCCGTTTCGTCGTTCAGTACGCGGAATGGGAATACGCGGGACGGCCGTTGCCGACGCAGGCGACCTACTACCAGGAATTCCTGATCGGTCGCGATCCGCTCGCGTATTTCCGCTGGCAGTTTGTGAATGGAATCGCGGATATCGCGCATGGGGTGCGTGTGGTGCCGACACCGGGTCACACACCGGGGCACCAGTCGGTGGCCGTGGATACCGCCGACGGCGTCGTCGTGATTGCCGGCGACTGCGCCAATTGCATGGAAAACATCGTCGATGGGACGCCGGTTGGCATTGTCCACGAGACCGTGGCAGAACTCGCGTCGTTGCGCCGTATCCGGCAGATTGCCGATTTCGTCATACCGGGTCACGACCCGAACGTCAAACCCGGCACAAGCGGGTTGGAACTCCCGTCGTCGGCGCGTTTGCAGCACGTTGAAACTTAATAAACACAAATGGATTGGAGGACGACATGAACCTAGTCACGAAATGGATCAACCGTGCGCGGCCCCTGGCTTGCCAGGTCACGCTTGGCATCGCGTGCGCCGCGGCGCTCCTGGCGCCAGGTGTTGCAGCGGCGGCGGAGAAGTACAAGATATTCCTGTCGATGAGCTACGTCGGCAACGACTGGCAGTCGGAGGCGGCCAATATGATCAAGGCGGCCGCTGCCACGCCGGCGCTACGCGACAAGGTCGACCTGGAAATCCAGGTAGCTGGGACCGACGCGCAGAAGCAGATCCAGCAGATCAACTCGATGGTGCAAGCCGGTGCGAAGGCGATCATCGTCTATCCGGTCTCGCCGACCGCGCTCAACCGGGCTATCAAGAATGCTTGCTCCAAGGGCGTGGTGGTGGTCGCCTACGACGGCGAGGTCACCGAACCCTGCGCGCACAACGTGACCATCGACCAGCACGAGGCCGGTCGCGTCACGGCGGAGTGGCTCGCGAAAACCATCAACGGCAAGGGCAATATCGTGCTGATTACGGGCGTGCCCGGGACCTCCGTCGATCGCGCGCGTACCGATGCCGCAAAGGAAGTGTTCGCGAAGTATCCGGGTATCAAGGTCGTTGCCGAGGGTGTCGGCATGTGGAGTCAGGCAACCGCGAAGACCGAGCTGTCGAAGATCCTCGCCACCAACAGCTGGGACAAGATCGACGGACTGTGGATGCAGGTCGGCTGCTTTACCGCCGCGTCGATGCAGCTTGAAGCGGGAATCGCCGATGACAAGATCAAGCCGTGCGCGGGCGAATCGTCGAACGGTCACCGGATACAGATGCTTCCGGCCGGCACGGTGAAGGGCACCGGCTCGTATCGCTCGTTCGGTTACCGGTCGATCTCGTACGGATCGCCGCCGTATTCGGGCGCCTATGCACTCAAGCTCGCTGTCGCCAAGCTCGATGGCAAGGACTTTCCGAACCATGTGAAGCTGGCACTGCCGCTGGTCGAAACGTCGCAGTCCAAACTGTGCACGACCGGCTCGATCGACGAACTGAGAGCAGGTTGTACGGCCTTCCCGCCGGATAAGGTCCCGCCGGGCTGGTTCGCTGACATCTACTCGGACCAGACACAGGAACTAGGATTTGGCGCGGCCTTGACCGGCAAGCCCGACTGAGGAACGTCACGAATGGAGCGCCGCGGCCAACCGCGGTGCGGCTCCAAGGAGAAAGTTGATGGAGATGGAACACGTAGTCGATGTGTCGAACGTAACGAAACGCTTTGGCGCCACGGTTGCACTCGACGGTGCGTCTTTCCGTGTGCGGCGCGGTGCGGTGCACGCGCTGCTCGGCGAGAACGGCGCGGGCAAGTCGACCACGGTCAAGCTGTTGTCCGGACTGTTGAAACCGGACGCGGGGCGAATTTCGATCATGGGCAACGAAGTGCAGATGCATGGCCCGAAGGACGCGCACCGCGCTGGAGTGCAGACGGCGTTTCAGGAAATGACACTGGTGCCTGACCTGACAGTCGCACAGAACCTGTTGATGTCTTATGAGCCGACCGGTTGGTTCGGCCGGATCCGGCGGCGCGAAGCGCAGCGGCTCACCGCCGAGTGGCTCGAACGGCTGGAGTTGACCGAAGTGCAGCCTGGCGCCTATGTCGGCGATCTGGCGCTGCCTGTGCGGCAGAAGATCGAGATTGCCAAGGCGATCGTTCGTGAACCGGACGTGCTGCTGCTGGACGAGCCGACCTCCGCGCTCTCGGGACAGGATGTCGACTGGCTGGCGCGCCGGATCGACGAACTGAAGGCACGCGGCGTCACGTTTGTGTTTATCACGCACCGGATGCAGGAAGTCCGCGCGTTCTGTGACAGCCTGACCATCTACCGCAACGGCCGCGACGTTGGCGCATTTGAGGCAGCCGACATTTCGGATGACGAGGTGATCCGCCTCGTGATCGGCCGCTCGCTCGATGCAAAGTATCCGCCGAAGGAGATTGCGCCCGCAATGCTCAACGGCGGGACCGAAGCGGAGCGCCCTCCTGCAATGGAAGGCACCGGCATCCGCATCGACGGTGTCGTCAACGGTGTCGACCTGTCGGTCAAGGCGGGCGAGATTCACGG
Source organism: Paraburkholderia sp. (assembly GCF_026225065.1). Classification (GTDB taxonomy): domain Bacteria; phylum Pseudomonadota; class Gammaproteobacteria; order Burkholderiales; family Burkholderiaceae; genus Paraburkholderia. The sequence goes on from NZ_JAMFSB010000102.1 coordinate 9,451, forward strand.
TATCGCGGCGTTGCAGGGAATGGGCCAGCGCGAGCTGTTCGAGGGCTTGTTCGGCGCCACCCTCATCGATGAAGGCGAGTTGCGCATCGACGGCAAGCCGGTCACGCTGACCTCGACCGCGGACTCGCTCAAGCGCGGCGTCGCGACGAGCTTCCTGCCCGAGGACCGCAAGACGGAGGGCTTGTTCCTGCGTCTGTCGGGTGGCAACAACGTGTCGTTGCCGACCATCGGACAGTTCACGCGCTTCGGCGTGATCGACGGAAAACGGGAGCGCGCCGCGATCGCCGGGGCGCTTGCGCGGATGGAGGTCAATCCCCGTGCACTGTACAAGCCGTGCCTGTCGTTCTCCGGCGGCAACCAGCAGAAGATCGCCATGGCCAAGTGGTTGCTGACCGAAAGCCGCGTCTGGCTGATGTTCGACCCGACGCGCGGTATCGACGTTGGCACCAAGCATCAGATCTTCGTGTTGATGCGCGAATTCGCCAGGGCCGGCGGGGCCGTGCTGTTCTACTCGACCGATGTACCGGAGCTCGTGAACGTGTGCGACCGGGTATCCGTGATTTATCGCGGCCGCAACGTGGGCGCTCTGTCCGGCGACGCGCTGACTGAAGAAAACGTGATGCGCAGGATGCTGGCGAGCTAGATCGAAGCGCACTCTGAACGTATAGCGGTAAGGAGACAGCAGTGAAAACCATCGCAAACCATGCAGTTGCAGCCCCTGAGCGGGACCTCGTGCGCCCCGGCGCGAGCCGGGGGCTTGCTGCGCAACTTGACCGGCACCGCGGACTGATCATCGCGATCTTCGCGCTGGTAGCGATTACGACGACCTGGGTAGCGCTGTCGGCGACGCCGGTGGGTCTCTACGACATCGGCTCGGTGATTTCCAGCGCGACCACCCTTGCGCTCGTAGCGATTGGCCAGACGATCGTGATCCTGACCGGCGGCTTCGACCTGTCCGCGTCGGCTGTGCTGTCGCTTGCCAACGTGCTCGCGGTCCATTTCGTACAAGGCAGTCCCATCGAGCAGCTCGGCGGCGTCGCACTGATCGTTGCTATCGGCGCGGGCGTGGGGCTCGTCAATGGTGCGTTGATCGCCTGGTTCCGCCTGCAGTCGATCGTCGTCACGCTTGCGACGATGTTCATGTTGCAGGGCTTGACGCTGCTGATCCAGGACAAGCCTGGCGGTAGCGTCGGCGACATGTTCGCCAACTTCGTGACAGGCGATCTGATTCCGAACAAGCTGCCGATATCGGCAGGTATCCTGATCGTCGCGCTGCTCGCGTGGTGGCTGATCCGGCAGACGCGTTTCGGCATGGCCATCTACGCGCTTGGCAGCGATCCCGACAGCGCTCATGCCAACGGCATGCCGGTGACCCGTTACAGGATCGCCACCTACGCCGTCGCCGGCGCATTCTATGCATTGGCTGGCCTCTACGTCGCAGGGCAGACGGGGTCCGCAGATCCGCTGGTGGGCCGGCCGCTGCTGCTGTCGATGTTCACGGCGGTTGTATTGGGCGGAACGCGCCTTGGCGGCGGGCGGGGCGGTTGCGTCGGCACGGTGTTTGCAGCCATGACGTTGATGATCACCGTGAACATCCTGCTGGTGCTCAATGTGTCCGCGTTCTACACCACCATCGCCGAGGCGACCATCCTGATCCTTGCGGTGCTGGGCTCTTCGATCGGCAAGAACTCGGCTGCTCATCATAGTGTGCGCTATATCAGCGCCTGTTTGCGCGCATGGCGCACCGGCACACGGGCGAGCCGCGACGAGACGCGCCGGGTGCAATTCGACAACGTCGCGCCCCGGGCGATCTCGAACACCGAACTCAAGGGTAACTGGGTGGGAAACTGGCTCGAGCAGAACCGCGAATGGGTGAAGTACATCGTGCCGGCGTACCTACTGTTCGTCGCGGTGCTGGTGGTGACCGGGTTCGTGTACGGGCCGCAGGTGCTGATCAGCGGCCACTTCATCAGCAGCATGCTGACGCTCACGTTGTTCCTCGCGATCCTCGGGCTGGGTCAGGGCGCGGTGATCATGACGGGTGGGCTCGATCTGTCGGTGCCGTGGCTGATCACCATGGCTGGGGTCTTGCTGACCGGGATGACTCATGGTGTCAACATCGACGTGGTGTGGGCCGTGCCCCTCGTGCTGGGCTCCGGTCTGCTGGTCGGGCTGTTCAACGGCGTCGGCGTGGTCGTGCTCGGACTGCCGCCGATTGTCGTCACGCTCGCCGCAAACGGTCTGCTGCAAGGGATTACGCTGATCTATTGCAACGGCTCGCCACAGGGTTGGGCGCCGCCGGTGCTCAGCAGTTTCACCAACGGCCAACTGGGTCCTCTGTCGCCCGCCGCATGGTGCGTGCCCCTGTTCCTCGTCTTCGCGCTGCTGATGCTGCATCGCACGCCGTTTGGACGCCGCGTCCACGCGATCGGCAATTCACAGGTGGCTGCGAAACTCGCGGGAGTGCGCGTCGGCGCGACGCTAATCGCTGTGTATTGCCTTTCGGGCTTGTGCTCCTCCCTCGCCGGTCTGTTGCTGGCGGCCTTCAGCAACCAGGCGTTCCTTGGGATGGGAGACCCTTACCTGTTGCCTTCGATTGCGATCGTCGTGGTCGGCGGCGCATTGATCACAGGTGGACGCGGCCACTACCTGGGTGTTTTTGGCGGTGCGCTTTTGTTGACCGCACTCGGTACGCTGCTGGCGGGCACGACGGTTCCCCCTGCGGTGCGCGACATTATTAACGGGCTGGTCGTCCTCGCAGCGGTGATTACGTTGCGCGACAAGCGGGCCTGATCTCATCTGGGGCGTCTGATGGCGTTGCTTGCGCATTGCCGTGCGCTCGCCAAAGCAGAGGATGACGTGTGATCAGGTCCCAATCAACAAAACGGAGACATCCATGATTGAAACTCGTTTGCTGGTCGACGCCGACAATCACCTGGGCGAAGGACCGTTGTGGGATGCGCAGGAGCAACGCCTGTACTGGATCGACAGTACCGCAGCCGAAATCTACAGTTGCGAGGCGGACGGCAGCGACGTACACCGCTATTTCGTGCCCACGCATATCGGCTCGATGGCGTTACGGGAGCAGGGCGGCGCAGTCGTGGCACTGGCTAGCGGCTTGCACTTCTACGACTTCGATGCGCAAACCGTGCAGCTGATTGCGGACCCCGAACACGACGAACCCGAAACACGCTTTAACGACGGAAAAGTCGACCGGCGCGGCCGTTTCGTTGCCGGCACGATGGCCTACGATTTCGATCGCTATGACGCCGATCGCGGGCAGCGTCCAACCCGCAGCGGCGGTCTGTACCGTCTTGATACTAACGGCACAGTGACGCGTCTGGACGGTGGCATCAGCTGTTCTAACGGACCTTGCTGGAGCCCCGACAACCGTACGCTGTACTTCACCGACACCTACGACAAACTGATGTACGCCTACGACTATGACATCGAGACGGGCGCTGCATCGAATCGACGCGTGTTTGCGTCCGCCAGGGGCATGGCGGGTACGTTTGACGGTGCGACCGTGGATGCGCAAGGCTATGTCTGGTCCGCTCTGGTGTTCGGCGGCCGCATTCTGCGCTTTGCTCCGGACGGCCGTCTCGACCGCGTCGTGCCTTTCCCCGTGCGCAACCTGACGAGCGTGATGTTCGGTGGTCCCGATCTGGACGTGCTTTATGTGACGAGCATGGGAAGGCCGATGTGGGGGATTCCACAGAAGGAGCGCGAGAAGGGTGGATTGTTTGCGGTCACCGGACTGGGTGTCAAAGGGCTGTCCGAACCGCGTTTTGCCGGGTAAGCCCGGATAGGGTCGGGTCGACTGCGCACCACCCGGTATCACGAAAGCTGATAGCGCGATCGGCATCTCCTATTGGCCGCGTTTTTTGGTGTCTGTAAGTTGAGGTGAACGATCAACTCGACTGACGGATCAGCAATCCCAGTATGGCGCATTCGCCTGGAAGGGCGCCCGACTGGCCGCCGACGAGATCAACGCTGGCGGCGGGGCCCTGGGGCGAAAAATCGAGCTTGTGAATGGCGACAGCCAGTGCGCGCCTGCCGAAGGTGTATCGGCCACGCAGCGCCTGATCCGGTTCGATCACGTAGCGCGCCGGCGTGGGAGGATTGAAGTGGACATTCCGCAACTATCCCACGGATGAACTCCGCGCCGCCGTCGCACTGCAGTATGCGGTACAGAGAAAGCACTACCTGAAATTCGCCGTGCTCTCGGTTGACTCCGATTACGGTCGCGGGGCGATCGCATTCACGAAGAAGTATCTGCCCAGGTATCAGGCGACTATTCTCAGCGAAGACTACTACGAGGAAACGGAAACCGATTTCCGCCAATGCTCTGTCGATATCATGCAGCCTACGGTGTCCGGACATCGCACCCGACCTGCAAATGGGGCGTTGAGGGAAAGCCATCAAATTTCACCGTGCCGGCTGGCTACTCATCCGGTACTGTTTGTCCCAACCTGGCTGCGTTCACCGCTGGGGTATAAGCCTCGCGGCCCTCTGGCCAGCAGGTAGACAGCAACCATCTAGCATGGAAGCGGAGTAAGGGTTAAGACACCCACTTCGGTCGACACAGGAGACAAGCATGTCATCGACGCCGCCGCCCGGCACGTCCAAGCCCGGCCTGACCGACGAGACGTTCGACGATCGCATCAGCGAGCAGTGGTATCAGCCGCGCATTCCGCGCGCCGTCCTCAAAGATCTGATGAAACGCAGCGACGCACCAGGCCTGCGTAATTTTGGGCTGTGGCTTGTGCTGCTGATTGCCTCCGGCGTGGTGGCTGGCTTGACCTGGGGCACCTGGTGGGCGGTGCCGGCGTTCTTCGTGTACGGCACGATCTATTCATCGAGCGACGCCCGCTGGCATGAACTGGCGCACGGCACGCCGTTCAAGACGCGCTGGCTCAATGATGCGTTCTATCACCTGTCGTCGTTCATGACGATCCGCGAAGCCTACTGGTGGCGCTGGAGTCATGCACGGCACCACACGCATACCTACTTCGTCGAGCGCGACCCGGAAATTCAGGTGACGCGTCCGACCCAGGTGCTGCCGATAGTGCTCGACTTCCTGGCGTTGATCGGCGGCGTCGCTGAAATTCGCAAGACCATTCGTCATGCGTTTGGGCGCGTCGACGCCGTCACCGAAGCGTTTCTGCCCGCCAGCGAAAGGCCCAAGATGATCTGGTCGTCACGGATCTATCTTGCGGTGATCGTGGCGACGATCGCGCTTGCCATCGGGTTGCGCAGCTTCCTGCCGCTGATGTTCGTCTGGACGCCGCGTTTCTACGGCGGCTGGCTGCATCAACTGCTCGGCCTTACGCAGCACGCTGGGCTTGGGGTTAATGTCAAGGATCATCGGCTCAACACCCGCACGGTGTATGTCAATCCCGCGTTCCGCTTCCTGTACCTGAACATGAACTATCACCTCGAGCATCACCTGTTGCCGATGGTGCCTTTTCATGCGCTGCCGCGTTTGCACGAAGCGATCAAGGATCAGTTGCCGCCCGCCTATCCGAGTCTCTACGCGACTTACCGCGAGATGGTGCCGGCATTGTGGAAGCAACGGCGCGATCCGGCACACGTGATCGAACGCACGTTACCCGATCCGGCGCCAGGTGCGCAGTCGAATTTCACCGCGCAGCCGAGTACGTAAGGCCTGCTCACATTTCAACTGCGGTCCGTATTCAATCACTTTCTGGCACCCCCGGAGGCATCGTGGCAGCCGATACAGACAACACGACATGGGTCGTCGCGTGTGCGGTCGACGACATCGACGAAGAAGACGTGCTGCGCTTCGATCACGAAGGCGCGAGTTACGCGGTATATCGGCTTGCGAAGGGCTTTCATGCATCGGACGGCTGGTGCACGCACGAGCAGGCACATCTGGCCGACGGCTTCGTCGTAAACGGCGAGATCGAGTGTCCGTTGCATCAGGGGCGTTTCGACATCGTCAGCGGTAAGCCTCTGAGCCCGCCGGTCTGCGTGAAGCTGAAGACCTACCCTGTGCGCGTCGATGGGCGCAGCGTGCTGATTGGCCTGGCTGCCGCAGGCGCGATAGATGCCGCAAAGGGTGCCACATGAAAACCGCTGAGCGTGGTGCGATGGTTATCGTCGGCGCGGGCCAGTGCGGCGCGCGTACCGCGCAGGCGCTGCGCGATAACGGCTGGGAGGGCGACATCACGCTGCTCGGCAACGAGGGGCTCGCGCCCTACGACCGGCCGCCCTTGTCGAAGGGCGTGTTGCTGGGACAAAAGACGGTCACGCAGTGCGCGCTTTACGACGACGCGTTCTATCGCGACAATCGCATCGACCTGCGGGTCGACGCGCAGGTCGCCGCCATCGACCGTGTGGAACGGCGTGTCGTGCTAGGCGAGGGCCGCTCGGTGTCGTACCGGCGGCTGCTGATCGCTACCGGTGCGCAGCCGCGCCGCCTGCCGGTGCCGGGGGCGACGCTCGCCGGCGTGCATGTGCTGAGGTCCGTGCCCGATGCGTTGTCGATCGTCGGCGAACTAGCGCCGGGGCAGAGGATTGCCGTGGTGGGCGCGGGTTTCATCGGCCTGGAGGTCGCGGCGACGGCGATTGCGCGGGGCTGTGAAGTGGTGGTGATCGAAGCGGCTTCGCGTGCGTTGATGCGGGCCGTGCCGGAAATCGTCGCTGGCTATCTGGTTGAAAGGCATCGGCAGATGGGTGTCGAGGTGCGCTTCGCGGTGCAAGTGGATCAGGTTTTGGGCAGCACGCGCGTGTCGGGACTCAGGCTGTCCGACGGCACCACGCTGGAATGCGATGCGGTCGTGGTCGGGATTGGCGTGACGCCGCGCACCGCGCTAGCCGAGGCGGCGGGTATCGATGTCGCGGATGGCATTGCTGTCGACGATACGTTACGCACCAACGACCCGTATATTTTCGCAGCCGGCGACGTGTGTTCGTTCCCGCACCGGCTGTTTCGCCGCCGCATCCGTCTGGAATGCTGGAAGAACGCCGAAGATCATGCGCGGGTCGTGGCGCGCAACATGCTCGAATACGGTGAGACCTATTCGGCCGTGCCGTGGTTCTGGTCGGATCAGTTCGACATGACAATCCAGATTGCCGGCATGCCTGCGTTCGGTACGACCAGCGTGGTGCGCGAAACCGGTTCGGCATCCAAAGTATTTTTCGCACTTGATGGGGACGGCATCCTGGTGGGCGCGAGCGGCGTCGGCCAGGCGAGCGAGATTTCCCGTGAAGTGCGCATCGCGCAGGAACTGATCGCACGCCGCGCACGCGTCGAACCCGCGGTGCTCGCGGATCGTTCCGCGAAACTCAAGTCGCTGCTGACGGCGGAGGCGTTATGACACAACGCTTGCTGGTATTCCAGTCGATGTGGGCGATGGAGCGGCGTCATACCGACGGCTTCGAACGCTCGCTCGAAGCGAACCTGCAGATGATCGCCGAGGCGGGTTTCGACGGCATTAGCGCGCACTATACGCACCGCGAGGAAGTGCGGCAACTCGCGGCATTGCGCAAATTGCATGGTCTCCATGCCGAGGGGCAGTGCTTTCCGCGCACCGTCGACGATCTGCAACCAGTGCTCGAAAACGCCACTGAATTTGGTGTGCATCACATCGATCTGCAGCCCGATGTTCGTCCACGCAGTCTCGGGGAAGCGTTGACGTTGCTCGACGGCTGGACGCGTCTTGCGGAACAGGTGGACTTCCCGGTGTACATCGAGACGCACCGCGATCGCATGACAACGGACCTGTTTTTCACATTGGATCTGCTCGACGCGCGACCCGACCTAAAATTGCTCGGCGACATTTCGCATTACCTTGTAGGCCGTGAGTTCGCGTGGCCGGTTTCCGACGAGAATCATGCGCTGATGCATCGCATTCTCGATAGTTCGTGGGCCTTTCACGGCCGCGTGGCGAGCCGGGAGCAGGTGCAGATTGAGCTGTCGTTCGAGCCGCACCGGATGTGGGTGGACCTTTTTCTCGACTGGTGGCGCTATGGCTTCGCATCGTGGCGCGAGCGGGCCGACGCGGACGCGACCCTGTCGTTCACCTGCGAGCTTGGGCCGAAGCCTTACGCGATCATCGGCCGCGACGGCAACGATACGACCGACCGATGGAGTGAATCATTACTGTTGCGCGACTGGATTCTCGACATATGGCGCGACGTGCCGAGCCAGCGCAGTGATGCTTCGATGTCACCAAATTGTTGACAACGCTAAAGCAGCAAAAGCGAACTCTTACACCAGCAGGAAATCAAGGAAATCTAGATGAGACCTGGAGTCCACTTTTCTCTTAATCGCATGAGCGCGCCACGCCTGTCCTTCGGGCAATACGTCTCTCTGTGCAAGCAACTTGATATCGGCACGATCGAGATCCGCAACGATCTGGACGGCGTAGAAACCCGTGACGGCACTCCCGCGGCCGAGATCCGGGCGGCCGTCGAGGAAGCAGGCCTGACGATTCTGACGATCAACGCGTTGCAGCGCTTCGAGCATTGGAACAGCGAGCGCGAGAAGGAGGCTATCGAGCTGGCCGATTACGCGGTGCAGTGCGGCGCGCACGCGCTGGTGCTGTGTCCCACCAATTCGCAAGATGACCGGCGCATCGCGGCTGAGCGCCACGCGGATCTGGTGACAGCCTTGCAGGCGCTCAATCCGATCCTGACCGAGCGGGGCTTGACCGGGTTGATCGAGCCGCTCGGCTTCGAGGAGTGCTCACTGCGCCGCAAGTCCGATGCAGTCAAGGGCATCTATGCCGCGGCAGGCGAACAGGTGTTCAGGCTGGTCCATGACACGTTCCATCACCACCTGTCGGGCGAAGACATCTTCTACCCCGATCTCACTGGACTCATCCACATCTCCGGCGTCGAGGACGACGACCTGCCGGTCGGACGCATGCGCGACGGCCACCGGGTGCTGGTGGGTGCGGCGGACCGGCTGGGCAACCTCCGGCAACTGAAGACGCTGCTCGAGCGTGGATATCGCGGTGCACTCTCGTTCGAACCTTTCGCTGCCGAGCTTGCCGAGGCAGCCGATATCGAGCACCGGTTGCGCACCAGCATGGATTTCATTCAAACCGGGCTCGCCTAGTTCGGGCGAGTGCGGCCATGAGCCCCGGAGGAGACAACCGGGCTCTTTTCAAAGAAGAGGAGATGAAACATGAAACGGATTCTGATGCCCCTTGCCGCGGCTGCGGTACTGATCGCGTCGCCTGCCGCGCAGGCGGAAAAGATCGGCGTGAGCATGTCGGCGTTCGACGACAACTTTCTCACCGTCGTGCGCAACGCGATGAGCACCGACGCGGCGAAGCAGAAAGGCGTGAGTGTGCAGTTCGAGGACGCCCAGAACGATGTCGGCAAGCAATTGAACGAGATCCAGAACTTCATCGCGCAGAAGGTCGACGCGATCATCGTCAATCCGGTCGATACCGACGCAACGCCGAAGATGACAAAGCTCGCGACTGCGGCCGGCATCCCGCTCGTCTACGTCAATCGCATGCCGTCGGACAAATCCCTGCCAGCCAAGGTTTCGTTCGTCGGCTCCAACGAGGTGGACTCGGGCACGCTGGAGATGACGGAAGTCTGCCGGTTGATGGACGGCAAGGGCAATATCCTCGTGATGATCGGCGATCTCGCCAATCAGGCCGCGCGTCAGCGCACTCAGGACATCAAGGACGTCATCGCGAAGCCACCGTGCAACGGCATCAAGATCGTCGACGCGCGTTCAGCGAACTGGCAGCGTACCGATGCGACCGATCTGATGAACAACTGGCTGTCGGCTGGCCTTAACTTCGACGCGGTCGTCTCCAATAACGATGAGATGGCGCTGGGAGCTATCCAGGCATTGAAGGCCACGGGCAAGCTGCAGAAGGGCGTGGTCGTAGCGGGCGTCGATGCGACCCAGGATGCACTGGCTGCGATGAAGACTGGCGATCTGAAGGTCACCGTATTCCAGAACGGCGCCGCACAGGGCACCGACGCGGTGGAAACTGCACTCAAGCTCGCCCGCGGCGGGAAAGTCGATTCAACTGTCTGGATTCCGTTCGAACTGGTGACGCCGGCCAACCTGTCTAAATTCGCCAGCAAGAACTGAACGTTCACCACCTGCCGTGCCGCGGTGCCCCGGCACCCGGCCGGCTGAAGAGGAGCTTGCGATGACTGTGACAGGACGCGGTGGCAGCGCGGTGGCAGACCCGGAGTCCGCTGACACGAGGAGTCCCGGCGATTCCGGACTGTTGCTGGAAGTGCGTGGCGTGCGCAAGGCGTTTCCGGGCGTGGTTGCGCTCGACGACGTGCGCTTCGCGCTGAAGCGAGGCACGGTGCACGCGCTGATGGGTGAAAACGGAGCGGGCAAGTCGACGCTGATGAAGATCATCGCCGGCGTCTACACGCCCGACGAAGGCGAATTGCTCATACGGGGACGGCCGATGCAACTGCGCGGTCCGATCGATGCGCAGCGCAACGGCATCGCGATGATCCATCAGGAGCTGAACCTGATGCCCTACATGACCGTAGCGGAAAACATCTGGATCGGACGGGAGCCGCACAACCGGTTTGGGTTGATCGATCACGCGGAGATGAGCAGGCAGACGCGAACGCTCTTCGAAGAGCTCGGAATGGACATCGATGCCGAGGTTGAGGTTCGTCACCTGTCGATCGCGAACCGGCAGATGGTAGAAATAGCCAAGGCGATTTCCTACGACCCCGATGTGCTGATCATGGACGAACCGACGTCCGTGCTGACCGAGCACGAAGTCGAACGGTTGTTCCGGATCATCCGCGATCTTAAGGCGAAAGGGAAAGGGATCGTCTATATCACGCACAAGATGAGCGAGCTCGCGGACATCGCCGATGAATTGTCGGTGTTTCGCGACGGATGCTACGTCGGCACGCATGCGGCGAGCGAAGTCACGCGCGACGAGATCATCCACATGATGGTCGGCCGTGAGATCACCCAGATGTTTCCGAAGGAGACGGTGCCGATCGGCGAGGTCGTTCTGGCGGTGCAGGACCTGGGTGTGGACGGTGTGTTCGACGGCGTGAGTTTCGACGTCCGCGCGGGCGAGATCGTTGGCATGGCGGGGCTCATTGGCTCGGGGCGATCGAACGTGGCCGAAGCGTTGTTCGGCGTCGTCCCAGCGACCCGCGGCACGATCTGCATTAACGGCCAGGCCGTCGTTGTCGATGCCCCCGCGACTGCGATGAAGCATGGCGTCGCGTTTCTAACGGAAGACCGTAAGGACACCGGGTGCTTCCTGATGCTCGACGTGCTCTCCAACATGGAGAGCGCAGTCTTGACCCAGCGCTACGTGAAGGCGGGTTTCGTCGAGCGCGGCGCGCTTGCCAAGGTGTGCCGCGAGATGGCGACCACGTTGCGTGTGAAGACCCCAGGCATGGACGAGGCTATCGAGAACCTGTCGGGCGGTAACCAGCAGAAGGTACTGATTGGCCGTTGGCTTCTCACGCATCCGAGAGTGCTGATACTCGACGAACCGACCCGCGGCATCGACGTCGGCGCGAAGGCGGAGATCCATCGCCTCGTGGGCAAACTTGCCGGCAAGGGCGTCGCGGTGCTGATGATCTCGTCCGAGTTGCCCGAAGTCCTGGGCATGTGCGACCGGGTCATCGTGATGCACGAAGGGCGCATGACGGGCATAGTCGACCGGGCGCATGCCGATCAAGCCACGATCATGGATCTCGCCTCACGCTGAGACGGCTGCACTGAGCGGGAAACCTTTCGCTTTGCATAGGACCGGAGTAAGCGCTAATACCGGTCAACAAAGGAGACGAACATGGCACATGGCAACCTTGCAATTGAAACCCGGGCGGGAGAACCCCGGTCGTCGCGCCGGCGTCGGTGGCCTGCGGAGGCCAGTATCTTTCTCGTGCTGGTCGGTATGAGCCTGTTTTTCGAGGCGATCGGCTGGATCGTCAACGGGCAGAGCTTCCTGCTGAACGCCGATCGGCTGGAAGTCATGATCCTGCAGATGTCGGTCATCGGCATCATCGCAGTGGGCGTGACGCAGGTGATCATCACGGGCGGCGTGGATCTGTCTTCCGGCTCGGTGGTAGCCGTCGCCGCCATGGTCTCGGCAAGCCTCGCGCAGGAAGCGGGCTATGAGCGCGCGGTCTATCCGGCGCTGACAGGATTGCCGATCATCTGGCCGATTCTTGCGGGGCTGGCCGTCGGTCTGGTGTGCGGGCTGGTCAACGGTGCGCTGATCAGCTACACCGGGCTGCCGCCCTTCATCGCCACGCTCGGCATGATGGTGTCGGCGCGAGGCGCCGCGAAGTGGTACACGCACGGCAGGCCGGTCAGCATGCTCAGCGACAACTTCGCATGGATCGGTGCCGGCATGCACCCCGTCGTGATCTTCCTCGTCGTGGCCCTGATATTCCACGTGGCGCTGCGCTATACCCGCTACGGCAAATTCACCTACGCGATCGGCGCCAATCGTGCTGCCGCGCGGGTGTCGGGGATCAACGTCGGCCGGCATCTCATCATTGTCTATTCGATCGCGGGGTTGCTCGCCGGGCTGGCGGGGATGGTCACCTCCGCACGGGCGATCACGGGGCAGGCCGGCATGGGCGTGAACTACGAGCTCGATGCGATCGCCGCGGCGGTGATCGGCGGGGCGTCGCTGGCAGGCGGCGTGGGACGCATTGGCGGCACGATCATCGGCGTGCTGATTCTCGGCGTGATGACCTCCGGCTTCACGTTCCTGCGCATCGACGCGTATTACCAGGAGATCGTCAAGGGCGTCATCATCGTCGCGGCTGTCGTCGCAGACCAGTATCGCAATCGCAAACGGCGCACGTGAGCGCGGCTGAACCGCTTATTTGTGCAAAACCGCTACCACTATCGAAGCATCGAAAAGGAGAGCCATAGCATGTTGAATATCGCCGTGTTCGGCGCGGGTCGTATTGGCAAGATTCACGCGGCCAATATCGCCGGCGAGCTTGCGTCGGTCCGCTGAAGGTCTGTCCGCTGGCGCGTCTCCACCCGCCAGCGTTTTTCCCCACGACGACTGAAGTGGGCGATATGGGCGGTCTGCCCATATCGTTTTTTTCGTTGTCGGCGAACATCTTTTGCTCGACTCATATTACGTGACGATCGACCACTAGAGCGAATCACTGCGGTTGCACGACTGGATTCACGAAGTGTGGCGCGATGTGTAGCGCCAACGCGGTGATGGTCTATGAGCGCAAGAAAAAGGGAGCGACGCAGGCTGCCCTCAGTATTCAGGCGGTAGATTCTCGCGCAGGATGACGGTGACCGGGATCTGCTGAGGCGGTGTCACGCCGGGCTCGCGATGGTAATGGCGCAGGATCAGCTCTACTGAACGCATGGCTTCGGCGACCGGATTCTGGTCGATCACAGCATCGAGCGTGCCGTCCATTAACAGGCGTCGCGATACCTGGCTGAGTTCATGGCCGATCAGCACGGTGGAGCGGGCGCGGCCAAGCGCCTGCAGCGCGGCGCCGACGCCTTCGTCGCCAACCGAGATGTTGTAGATGCCGCGCAGGTCCGGATAGCGGGCGAACGCATCGCGCGTCAAGCCTTCGGTGCGACCCGGCTGTTCACGGCTTTCGACCGTCTCGACGATATCGCAGCGCGGAAACCAGCGCCGCAGTACCGACCGGAAACCGTTTTCGCGCTCTTCGTGGCCGAGGAAATCATGCATACCTGTGATAACGAGTACCTTGCCGCCGTCGTTGCCGAGAAAGCGTCCCATCAGCTCGCCAGCGACACGGCCCGCACCGCGGTTGTCGATGCCGACATAAGCGATGCGCCCGGTCCCGGGCAGATCGCTCGCGAGTGTGATGACCGGGATGGGCGGGCTCAGCTTGCGCACCGCCGCGCTGATGTCCGGATGTTCGTAAGCGACCACTACCAGCGCGTCCGCTTTCTGCGTCGCACGGCGGATTGTCTCGACGATGCAGGCCGGCTCGAGATTGTCGAAATAGGTGACCGCGCAGATTGCACGCTGCGCCTCGAACGACTTCTGAGCGAGTTCGAAACCGCGCTTCAGATTAAGGTAGTAGGGCACCGCAGGCTGCTGCATCAGGATCGCAATGCGCAGCCAGCGTGCCGGCACGGCGCCGAGCGCACGGTCGAGTTTCAGCTTGCGCGCCCATTCCAGGACCCGCGCTTCCTTGTCGCGCGCCACACCGCCGCGTCCGTTGAGGACGCGATCGACGGTGGCCTCGCTGACGCCGGCTGCCTTGGCGACGTCCGCCATGCTGGTTTTGCGATGCGGATGGGAAGACATCGATGGGAAGGACTCGAGAGAGGTGAAGGTTACGATTGGCTGCTTCGATTGCATGATCGCATCAAGATCAGTGCGATATCAAGCGTGGGCTTCACGGCTCGCGATAACTACCATGAGTCAGGAGATGAATATGAAATCCAACAAGTCTGGTGCTCAGGGCTGCCAGCGGGCCGGATGGATGACGGCCACCGCGTGCGGTGAGGCGTTGCTGTTCGGTCGCTTGAATACCAGTGTCGCTGCGGATGCGGGGCAGCTGTTGAACATAGAGTTGCTGGCGCATGGCGCCGTGACCAACTCGTTCTGGCAAGCCGTCAAGAGGGGCTTCGACGAAGTGACCGATCTGCTTTGATCGCCGCACAGGCTAACAGGTGAACATCAGGAAATTTCAAACGGGAGGCTGAATGAAGACGAAAGCAGCAATTGCATGGAAGGCCGGCGCACCGCTGACGATCGAGGAAGTCGATCTGGAAGGGCCGCGTGCCGGCGAAGTGCTGATCGAAGTGAAGGCGACGGGTATCTGTCACACCGATTACTACACGTTGTCGGGCGCGGACCCGGAAGGCATCTTCCCGGCGATCCTCGGTCATGAAGGCGCTGGCGTGATCGTCGACGTGGGGCCGGGCGTCGGCACGCTGAAGAAGGGCGATCACGTGATTCCGCTCTACACGCCGGAATGCCGTCAGTGCAAGTTCTGTCTGTCGCGCAAGACCAACCTGTGTCAGGCGATTCGTTCGACG
>NZ_JAMFSB010000103.1 GCF_026225065.1 Paraburkholderia sp.
AGGACGAGGCGCTGGCAATGTACTGATTTGCCTTTGTTGGTAGATTTAAAGGGCAGGGTCTGGATTTGCACGTCCCTGACATCCCTGGTCTGCTACATCATGTTTCCGCAATTGCCGCGCGTGGACTCGCGGCGCACACGTATGCGACGCAATCGGGCTCATGTCAGAAGTGTTGCTGCGGAAAAAGCCTTTTTCCTAAGCGCGCATTCTATCCACACCTCAATAGCCATATTATCAACTGGTTGCGGGTTTTTCGAGCGGGTCGAATTTGTCTGCGAGCCCCGCCCAGACTAGGTTTCTGAGCTTCGGGGGAAATCGGCTAAAGTCCAGATTTTTGGACGCATCGAATGACGGGTAAGCCCAGCTGGCAAGCGATTCCGACGAAATTGAGCGAAGCGCAGTTCGAGGAATTTGTCTTGCCACACCTGAGTCGTGGCCGACGTGGACCGCCGCCGACGCTGTCGTTGCACAAGATCTTCAACTACATCCTGAAGGCGATCTACATGGGGTGTCAGTGGATGATGCTACCGATCGACAGCAATGACGAAGGCCACCGCGAAATCCACCACACGCGTATCTACCGGATGATGCGGCGCTGGCAGGCCGATGGCAGCATCGAGCGGATTTTCGCGGGCACGGTGCACCTTCTGCACCAGGACCAACTTCTCGACCTTTCAGTCATTCACGGCGATGGCACGACGACCGCTGCGAAGAAAGGCGGCGACAACCTCGGATATAGCGGGCACAAGCATCTCAAAGGCTGCAAGGTGGTCGCCTTCTGCGACCGCGACTGCAACATCATCGCGCCGTTCGTGACGGCACCGGGCAACCGAAACGAATCGCCGCTGTTGCGTAATGCGATGCCCAAGCTCACCGACATGGCGCGTGCCATCGGCGCGGACCTGCGGGTTCAACTGTCAGCCTGGATGGCGTCTACGATTGCCGGGACAACCGCCGGGCGATTTTCAATCGTGGCATGACCCCGAACATCCCCGAGAACCCGCGTGGGCGCAAAACACCGAAGCGCGGGCGCAAGCAGCGCTTTGATCCGGCGATCTTCGAGGAGCGCTTCAGGACCATCGAACGCGTCTTTGCCTGGGAAGACAAGTTCCGTCGTCTGCTGCTGCGCTTCGAACGCATCAGTGACGTGCACTACGCGCTAAAGACACTTGCCTATTCGATGATCAATCTGCGGCACTACTGCCAAAACTGACCTCACGCCAGGCTTGGCGTAGCATCATTGGCGCTCGACTTAGGGTCGCTGATCGTGCTCGACCTGTCGATACCTTCATCTTCGCATAACGAAACATATCTCCGCATTCTCGGCGCGCCATACCCAACACCGATTCGCGCCTCTGGTTGTTCGATCCCTCTCCACGAAATCAGCGTGGAAACTCGCAACCAGTTGGCAGTAACGGCGTCGTGAGATTTTCGATAATCAACATAGACAAAAGATATTAATGTTAACGGATGAATAAAGCGCGAGTAATATTAGGGCATATCGTAACCTTTTTTTCGGCAGCGTACTTGATCGTAGTTTTTTATATGATCAAATATAAAGAATTGCCGAAGCGCGGCCTCATATTGATCATTGCGGGCTTCTTCGTAGCGACGATCATATTAATTTTGAGATTTCCGCACTATCCAAAATTTAGCCGGTTTGCCGCATACGATAAACAAGGCAAGCCGAGGACGGTGTTTGTCGTGCCTGTATTTTTGATAGTTGCAGTGGCTTATATTTCCATTCTTATTATCAGAATAATTTGCGAAATTTATAGGGGCTTATTGTGAGTTTTCCTACTCAGGGTGTTTCGTCAGCAATTGGATGGGCCGGGGTGGTACAGGGTGGTGCAGAGCTTATGGCCGGAGGGAGCACTGATTTGCAAACATATGCAAATTATGTGCAGGAAATTGCGAGCATTGCATCCCTGGCGCCTTTTGGCTTGGGCGCTCTGATGACTGCTCCGGTAGCCGGCCTCCTCGAAACCATTGCCGCCGTCGAAGCCACAAATTCTAACGATGCGACGGCCGACGTTATGGGTGCCGCATCTTCGTCCGCTTCGAGATCTTCAAGACGCAACTCGAGTTGTTCGATCTCCCAGTCGAGCTTCTCCGACTTACGGCCGAACTGCATGCGACGCAGCTTCGCGATCAACAGCTTCAGGTGTTCGATCTCGGCCTTTCCGGTGGCGATGACCGCATCGCGTGACACGAGTTGATTCTGCATGCGCTCGATCCGCGCGTCGCGTTCGCGCAGTAGCGCCTTGAGGGCTTCGATATCGTCGGGAAGGGTGTCGGCCGAACTCATGCCGACAGTTTACGCGAACCTGTCCGTATTTTTGTGTGCGAGGCGGTTAGCGGAATTAACCGCGTGCCTGAGTAAAGCGCTCGCCAAACAGAATAGCGAACTGGTTCATGGCGGACGACCAGTCGAATGCAGTTCGCACGGTTTTCTTAAGCACGTTACGCAGCGCCAGCCAGAGCAGCTTGACGGCGGCCTCGTCGTTGGGGAAGTGTCCACGGGTCTTGATGATCTTGCGTAGTTGCATGTTCAGACTCTCAATGGCATTTGTGGTGTAGACGACCCGGCGTATGGCGGGCGGAAACACGAAGAACGGCGTGACGTTCTCCCACGCTCGCTGCCACGACTGCACGATGGTCGGATACTTCGTTCCCCATGGCCCTTGAGCAAAGGTTTCCAGCGCTTGCAGCGCGGCCTGTTCACTCGCGGCGGCATAGATCGGCCGCAGCGCTGCGGCGACGCTCTTGCGGTCCTTGTAGCTGACGTATTCCAGACTGTTGCGGATCAGGTGCACGATGCAGGTCTGCACGGCCGTGCGCGGGTACGCCGCGCCGATCGCCTCGGCCAGTCCTTTCAGGCCGTCGACGACCGCGATCAGGATGTCCTGGCAGCCCCGGGTCTTCAATTCATTGAACACCTTCAGCCAGAACTTCGCGCCTTCGGTCTGTTCGATCCACAGGCCGAGCACATCACGCTGACCGTCGGCCTGGATGCCTAGCGCCAGATACACCGCCTTATTGCTCACCACGCCGTCGCCACGGATCTTCACGCGCAGTGCATCGAAGAACACCACCGGATACATCGGTTCGAGCGGACGGTTCTGCCAGGCGAGCGTTTCGGCCATCACCTCGTCGGTGACCGAGCTGATGAAATCGGGAGAGACCTCGGTGCCGTAGCTCTCGGCGAGAAACGCCTGAATCTCGCGCACGCTCATGCCCCGGGCGTACATCGCGATAATGCGCTCGTCGAAGCCCGTGAAACGCCTCTCGTGTTTGGGAATCAGGATGGGCTCGAAGCTGCCTTCGCGGTCGCGCGGCAGATCGACCCTGACCGGGCCGCGCTCGGTGATCAGCGTCTTGCCGCTCGCGCCGTTGCGCTCGTTGGTCTGGCCCGATGGTTTGGACTGGCCCGGATGGTAGCCCAGATGCAGATTCATCTCGGCGCCCATCGCGCGCTCGATCAGTGCCTTATTGAACGCCAGCATCAGGTCCTGAACCTCGGTGGGCGTCATCGGACCCTTCACCAGTTCATCGAGCAGCGCTTCAGGCAGTTCAGGCAGAGGCCCGCGGGCCTCTGCCTGAGAAGCGACGGTGCGTTTCTTCTTCATGATTGGCATATCCATGACTTTCATCCTTCATGATATGCCTCGCCCACGAAATCACGGATAGGTCCGTTTACGCGGCGCCGCTGACGTTTACAACGCAGAAGTGGGCACGCCCGTGCGTTTGGGTTGGCGCCAGTCAATCCCTTCAAGCAGCATCGACAACTGTGCGGCACTCAGGCAACCCGTTCCGCTTGTGGCCTGGGGCCAGACGAAGCGGCCCTTCTCGAGTCGCTTCATAAGCAAGCACAGTCCGTCGCCGCTCCACCACAACACTTTGAGCAAATCGCCGCGTTTGCCTCGGAAGACGAACACGTGGCCGCTGAACGGATCACGCTCGAGAACGGTCTGTACCTTCGCAGCCAGACTGTTAAAGCCCGAGCGCATGTCGGTGACGCCGGCAGCGAGCCACACACGGGTCCCGCTAGGCAGCCCAATCATGCAGGCTCCTTGCTTCGCAGGGGTTGCAGAACAAGCCGCAACGTGTTGGCGTCCGGCACGCCGTCAACACGAACGCGTGCAGCACCGATCAGGATTTCGATCACGCCGCACGATGTCGGCGTCTCGATGGGCGCCGCTTAGGGGCTCTGTTGCGATGGTGCTGACCGAACCGCGTCGTTCATTACGGACACCGGCATCAACGTGCCGACGTCATATTCTCCAGCGAGATAGGCGCGGCGCCATTTGAAAAGCAAATTGGTGTTGAGTCCGTGTTCGATCGCCACGCGTGCGACAGACACACCCGGCTCACACGCAAGCTGCGCCAGCCGTCGCCGGTACTCCACAGGATTGTTTCGTCGGCCCTTGCGACCTATGCGTTTCGGTGTCGTCTCTGTTGACAAAATGGTCCCCACTTCTCGATTTGGTGGGGACTACTCTGGCCAGTCTTTCTACTCGCGTCGAGACGGTCTTGAGGCATCGCTTACGGTGTCGCCATTCCCAACGTGCTCGGCCACGCGCTTGCCGCTTACAAAGACAAACTGGGCACCGCAGGCGCGTTGTTCGGATTGATGTACTACCTTATGATCGGTGCGGGAATGATGGTGACTGCGTGGACTGAAGCGCTCGGAGGAACGCTGATCGTGTGCGGCACGATCGCGACGATGTTGTGCCTGTTTCAGGCTGGTGCAGTGCGTGAGCAACATCAATTAAACGCGCAAGGCGCAGGCCCCCCTAGAGGTGCATAACGCGGAACCGCATCTTTTTCGGGCGGGCTGGTGCGGCCAGGCTTTTCTAGGCATGTTCCGCGGCTTGGCAACAGTTATCTGACGCAGAACAAGTTTCCGGAAAAGTTGTTCCAGCGTGACATGTACTCGTCACATTCTGTTTCTAGAGTGACAGGTTGAAGAAGGTGCCCATTGTCTCAAGAATCGCGGCACCCGTGCGGTAACCTTACTTTCGGTATTTTCTTATGACGGGCACACGGGCGTCCACCAGTGTATTGTCCCTGGGCGCCTGCTTCGTGCTCTGGAGTGCTCTGATGATCCAGAGCGCTCACGCCCAGGATGCCGGTCCGGCTCGCCGTGGAGCCGCCGGATTGATGCACTTTGACCTTCCTGCACAGTCGCTGGCCTCGGCACTCCAATCGTATATTGACCAGACCGATCTCTCGGTGCTCGTCCAAAGCAGCATGATCGCGCAACGCATGAGTGCGCCGGTTCAGGGCGATTACACTTCGCGTGAGGCACTGCAGCGCCTTCTGGTGGGCACGGGCCTCACGGTCAGGTTTCTGGGTGAGGCCGCCGCTGCGATCGTCGCGCTGCCGCAGACGCAGCAGTCCGCAGCAGCGACGCCCTCCGAGGTGATTCCTCCCACGGACATTGCCGGCATCATGGCGGGCGGTGTCGACTATCGCCCGTACGTCGCGCTGGTCCAGCAGCAATTGGGCGAGGCCCTGTGCGCGTCGCCGCAGACGCGACCCGGAAACTATCGGCTGCTCGTGCAATTGAGCGTGACCCGTTCGGGCACGGTCGGAGTCGCACGTCTGGTGGATTCGACGGGCGACCCGGTGCGTGACGCGGCGATTGCACAGACGCTGCGCCAACTGGCTTTCGATTTACCGCCGCCCGCGGCGATGCCACAGCCGATCACGATTCTGTTCAGGCCGCAGGGCGGTGGCATCTTGGCCGACTGCCCGTCGCCGGAAGGAGGCTAGCGTCATGACCGAGACAACTCGCGACCGTCTGCGTACGCTGCTCATTTCGCGCTATGCGAAGCTGCGCAGGCAGCTTGAATATATGGTGGGCTCGCAGGATGGAGCAGCCGACGCGTTGCAGGAAACGTGGTTGCGTCTGGGCAGCATGAAAGAAGCGACGGTGACCAATGCCGATGCCTATCTGTTGCGCATGGCAGCCAATGTCGCAATCGATCAGCACCGTCGTGAGGCGCGTCACCTCAATGAAGGGGAACTCGACGAGCTGTTTGAAGTCGAGGACGAGTTGGCGGATCCCGAGCGCATCGCATCGGCGCGCGAGGAAATCTTGGCCTTGCAGGCAACATTGTTGGAGCTCACGCCGCGGCGCCGGGCGATCTTTTTGGCGGCAACTGTCGAGGGCCTGGTGAATCGGGAGATTGCCGAACGTTTTGGCATTTCCCTGAGCCTTGTGGAAAAGGAATTAAGCTACGCGCTGCGACAGTGCAAGACCCGCCTGCGTGAGACGGTCCCGTCACGCGAGGGAACGGCGAAGGGTCGGCGTAAATGGTGAATATTGTTTCCATGAGTGAAGTTGGCGAGAATCCGGCAATGGTGGCGATTGAGCAATGCGCTGAAGCGTGGTTGTTGTTGCTGCGCTCGGGTAATGCGACATTGGAGGATGCACAGGCGTTTCGGCGCTGGTGTGCGGAGAATCCCGCGCATGCATGCGCCGCAAAGGAATTGCGCAGGGTCTGGAATGTTGCCAGCGCCGCGGCGACGGTCGTCGCACAACAGGAAACCGCATTGAGCCGCCCATGGACGGGACCCGCGGTCCGCTCCCCTGCACGACGTGCATTTGTGGGGACAGCGGTCGCAGCGGGTGCCGCATGGCTGGCATTCCGTCCTCCGCTGCAGTTGTGGCCTGCGCTCGGTGAGCTGACAGCTGACTACCGGACGGGCACGGGCGAGCAGCGGCAGGTGATGCTCGCTGACCATGTGGTGATCGAGATGAACACACAGACGCGGTTCAATCTGCGGCCAGCTGACACGACACGTGGCGGCATCGAATTGCTAGCTGGTGAGGCTGAAGCCGCGGCAGGCATGTCATCGGCTGGACCGCTGCGATCGATCGATCCGTTCATCGTGGTGGCCGGGAACGGCCGGTTGCAAACCAGTAGTGCGCGTTTTAACGTCCGGCGGACCGACGACGAAGTGTGCGTCACCTGCATTACGGGTTCGGTCGCGTTCGAACATCCGCGTCAGCGCTTGATGTTATCGGCCTCGCAGGAACTCATCTATACCGACCGGGACGTCAGCCCGGTCTCGAATATTGATGCGGCGGCGGTCACGGCCTGGCGGCGCGGTTTGCTGCTGTTTAACGACGTGCCGCTTGCCCAGGTGGTCGATGAAATCAATCGCTATCGCCCGGGCAAGATCATTTTGCGCAACGCTCAACTGGGCAAAAGTCGCGTCCGGGCGCGGTTCTCGATTCGCCAGCTAGACGATGCGATCATGCTGATTCATGCAGAATACGGCGCGCATGTGACGGAACTGCCCGGCAGTATCGTGTTGCTTAGCTAACGCGGTTCTTCCCCACGCTTGGTGCGGCTCGACCAGCGGTGGACGGGGCAGGCCAGGGGGCGAGGTAGCGAAAAAATGTGGGATTGGGATACGCATACCGTCTATACAGCATGAGCCCTGGTTGTCCAGTGGTTCATCTCGTCACATGGCCCGACAAGGGTGTAGTGCGGGGCAGTAACATCCCCAGGCGCATCACATAGCGTGATGAACCTTCTCGTCAGATTCACCACCTTTTTTCATCGTAACGATCCACTGACCTTGCTAGGGTCGGCACGTAGCCGTTCGCTTGTTTTTGGCGATTGTGCTTAAGGCGCCGAACGGCGCGCTTGCTGCTATGCGTGCGCCCAGGCAGGGCAGAAATGAGGACTTTGGCGCCTCATTACGTCATTACGACATGAGCCCAAATTTTGTCCTGTTCGGTGTCGCTAGCCCGAACGTTTCCGTTTCAGGGGCGTCCGAGCGCCCTTCACATGACCCAGTCGTTCTTGAGGCGCAGTGGTCTGAGTCAGGTTATTGCACGGCAGCGTTCGCGATGGCCGATGGGGAAATTGAGGACTTTGGCGCCTCATTCCGTCATTACGATATGAGCCCAGATTTTGTCTTGTCCGACGCGACGCGGCAGCACGTTCCTGTTTTGATGGTGCCCGATTACTCGTCTGCTGCGCTGGCGCGCAATAGGCATATCGACAGCATAGTGTTGGGTTTTCCGACAGATCCGTCTCGGTTCTATCTCGATCATCGCCATCCGACTCGCATGGTGTTGCATGCCCACGCGAGCCAATCCAATCTGGTTCAAGGAATTCCAGCATGAAGACTCGCGTCGTTGGTCCGCGTCCAACACTACGGCCCAACCAAGGACCGCGGCCTCCGCTCACGGCCGTGTACCGGGCGATTGCGCTGATGTTGGCTGCCGGCGCATCGACGAATGTGCATGCCGCTACGAACCTGGCGAATATTGGTGTGCAGATGAACGCAGCGCGCAATGCGGCCTCAGGGCGGGGCGTTAATTTGGGTGTGGGCGTGTCGCCACAGCAGGCGCTGCAGGCCAGTCAACCGTCGATACAGAACCTCGGCCGTGCCGCGCAAGGCATTGCCGCACAGATCGCCGCGCAGCAGGCGGCCGCCGTCGCGGGCGTGGCGGCCCCGTCGAACGTGCCGAATGGCCTCGCGATCGGCGGTCTACAGGTCGCACCCGGCGCCACCGCCAATTCGACCCTGTGGCAGAACGCCAATCTGCCGACCCAGTCGGTCGCGAACGGCCAGAGCACCGTCGACGTGCAGCAGACCGGCCAGAACGCAATCCTCACATGGCAGACCCTGAACGTGGGCCGCCAGACCACGCTGAACTTCGACCAGTCCGGTGGAAACCAGAGCAACGGAGCCAATGACTGGGTGGTGCTCAACCGCATCCAAGACCCGAGCGGCGCGCCGAGCCAGATTCTTGGCAACGTCAAGGCGCAGGGCTCGGTGTACGTGATCAACCGCAATGGCATTCTGTTCGGGGCCGGCTCGCAAGTGAGCGTGCATTCGTTGGTGGTGTCGTCGCTCGATTTCCTGAATCTGAACAACACGCTGACGCAGACCGCTCAGGACGTCGCCGCCAGCAACGCATGGTTCCTGCAACTGACCAACGGCCTCGCCGCGCCGGAAGCGTCCGGCAGCACGGGCGCCAATGTCGCGAACGAAGTCCTCGGTCTGGGCAACACGGTGACGGTCGCGCCGGGCACGGTCTACCATCCGCCGGGCAACATCACGATCCAGGCGGGCGCGACCATCGCGTCGCAGGCGAACAGCACGCAGAGCGACGGCGGTTTCGTGCTGATCGCCGCGCCCAACGTCAGCAACGCGGGCAACATCAGCACGCCGAACGGCCAGGCGATTCTCGCGGCCGGCGTCGGCGTGGCGTTCGCGCCGAATCCCGCCAATCCGCACGTACTGCTGCCGCAACTGAGCGGCGCGATCATGAGCGGAACGGGCGCGAATGCGGTCGATCTGACGCCTGCGGGCACGCTCGTCAACACCGGCACCATCGAGGCCACGCGCGGCCAGATCAGCCTGCTCGGCAGCACGATTGCGCAGAACGGCTTGGTCGGCGTGACGACCGGCATCAGCTATCCCGGCAGCATCACGATGTCGACCGTCGACGAAGTCGCCGCCGCCGCGCCGAACGGCGCACTGTATGTCGACCCGAACAGCGGCAGCGCGCTGCTCGCCGACGCGCTCAACGCGCCCGCATGGCGTCGCGCCGGCCTGCTGACGTTCGGCAACGGCTCGATTACCGCGAACCTGCCGGAAGAAGACGGCGAGACCGCGACGTCGTCGCAGAACAGCACCTTTACGCCAGGCAGCATCGGCTTGACCTCGAACTCGGTGTGGTTCCAGGACGGCTCGCTGGTCGAAGCGCCGGGGTCGAGCGTGTCGGTGGCGGCGCTCAGTTCGGTGCGCCAGCCGGCGGGCAGCACGTCGGTGGCGGGGCGCATCTATCTCGACACCGGCTCGACCATCGACGTGTCCGGCCTCGCGAACGTGCAACTGTCGGTCGACAGCATGCTGCTGACGATTCCGCGCATCGGCCAGAACGAGCTTGCCGATTCGCCGCTGCTGCGCGACAGCATCCTGTCCGGCATGGCCAACGTGATCGTCGACAGCACGTTGTCGGGCACGCGCAGCGACGGCGTGTCGTGGGTGGGCAGTCCGATCCTGAATCTGGCCGGCTACGTGAGCCTGATGCCGCGTTCGATCGACCAGTTGCTGATCAACGGCGGCTCGATCTCGCTGAGCGGCGCGGACGTGATGACGGCCGACGGCTCGTCACTCAATCTGAACGGCGGCTATGTGCATTACCTCGGCGGCACGGTCGCGACCACGCGCCTCGTCGATGCGAACGGCGTGCTGGTGCCGATCGGCAGCGCGAGCCAGAACGATACGTATGTGGGGATCGCGGGCGAGTTCGTCGAAACGCATCCGCGCTGGAACGTGACCAACACCTGGTACAACCCGCTGCTGACGGGCGGCGCGTATCAGAGCGACTTCATCGTCGGCGGCAATGCGGGCACGCTCAATCTGTTTGCGAGTCGCGCGCTGGTGCTCGACGGCGACATCAGCGCGCAGTCGTTTGCCGGCGAGAAGCAGGTGCAGGGCGGCACGCAGCCGGACGGCGGCACCTTTGCGCTGGGCGTGAATCCGGCGGCGACGCTGGGCGTCACGGCGGGCACGAACGGCGAAACCGGCAAGGTCGTATTCGACGACAGCGCGCCGCAACTCGCCGATCTCGCGCCGGGCTTCAACGCGAACACGCCGCTCGATTCGGCCGCGCTGAACGCGCTCGGCACCAGCAACCCGGTCAACGTTCTCGCGACCACCACCGTGCCGACGGCGACGCTGAACAGCGGTGGTTTTTCGAACGTCAGCGTCGTCGAAGACAGGACGCAAGGCGCGGGCATTCTGGTCGCGCCGGGCACGACGCTCGCCGTGCAGCCGGGCGGCTCGATCAAACTGAGCGGCACCAATGGCGAGATCTCGGTGCAGGGCACGCTGTCCGCGCCGGGCGGCACTGTGTCGCTCGACCTGACCAATAACGGCACGCCCACCGCGTATGGGATCGACGTCGGCCCACACGGTTCGATCAGCGCCGCCGGCCAGTGGGTCAATGACTACGACGCGCTGCTGACGGGCACGCCAGGGCTCGGCACACAAGACGTGAACGGCGGCTCGATCACGCTGTCAGCGACGCAATCCTCCGCGCGCAATCCGGACGGCACATTCACCGACAACAGCGGCTCGATCGTGCTGGCGCCGGGCAGCGTGCTCGACGTGTCGAGCGGCGGCCACATGCTGGCCGACGGACAGCTTCAACTGAATGGCGGTGTGCCGGTCGGCACGGCGGGCAGCATCAGCCTGTTGACCTACGCGGCGCCGGCCGGGGCGGCTTTCGGCGAAGACGCCACCAGTGCGCAACTGCCCACCGTCCAGCCGACGCTCGGCCAGATCGTGATGGACGGCACGTTGCGCAGCGCCGGTCTCGACGGCGGCGGCACGCTGACGCTCGGCGCGCTCGGCTTCCAGATCGGCGGCGATCCGCATGCGGCGCATCCGTGGGAACTGGTGCTGCCCGCTGATTTTTTCGCGCAACAGGGCTTCGGCAAATATGTGCTGAACGCCGCTTACGACGTCAATGTCGCGCCCGGTGCGCAGGTGCGGCTGACGCAGCAGAATCTGCTGCCGGGTACGCTCGCGCTGCAAACGCTCGCTGGCGGCGCGAATCTGGCGACGTCCGGTGCGACGTCGTCCGGCGTACTCGATCCGTACTACCGCCAGCCGACCAGTCTGGTGATGACCGGCGGCGAATATCTCGAATGGCGCGCCGGGCCGAGCGTGTTCGTGCCGCCGCAGTACGCGGGCGTGACCGGCGGCGTGTCGGTCGGCGCGGGCGCGGCAATCGTCGCGGATGCGGGCGCGAGCATCGGCCTCGGCTCGCCTGCCCAGGTGACCGTGCAAGGCGCGCTGGTCGCGCCGGGCGGCTCGATTACGCTAAGCGCCGATTCGCTCGGCACGTACGGTTTTTCTCAAGGGCAGTTGCAGTTGGGCAGCGGCTATTCGACACCGGGCAAATCGGTCTGGCTCGGGCCGGACGCCTTGCTCGACGTGTCGGGTGTGGCGCTCGTCGATCCGCTCCCGACGCCGGTACGTAGCGGCAACTCGGTCATCACGCCGGTCACCGGCCGCGTGCTGGCGGGCGGCTCGGTCACGATCTCCGACGACTCGGGCTACGTGGTCGCGCAACAGGGCGCGGCGATCAATGCATCGGGCGCGTCAGCCAGTTTCGATATGGCGCAGCCGGGCGGCGGTTACGCGCCGCAGGCGGTCTGGAGCGATGCCGGCGCGATCACGCTCGGCGCCGCGTCAGGACTGTTTTTCGACGCGACGCTGAATGTGCACGGCGGCGCTCCGCAGGCCGAAGGCGGTTCGCTGACGGTGCTGCCGGAGCAGGCCGCGAGCGGCCTGTCGTTCGTCGGCGCGAACGCGCTGATCGTGCGGCAAGGCGGCCAGTCGGTGCCGTCCGGCGTAACGGCGGGAGAAAGCTTCACCGACCCCGCGTGGTCCGCCGCGGGCACGCCCGGCACGCTGCAATTCGCAGTGGACCGGCTGGACAATTCCGGCATCGATACGCTGACGCTTGGCGGCTCGCCGCGCGGCGCCGACGCCCGGCAGGCCCCGGCGCCGATCGCCTTCGCGGGCGATGTCGACCTGTCGCTCGGCCGCGCGCTGGTGCTCGACACGTCGCAGCTCGTCGCACTGCCTGTCGGTGCAACGTCACTGCCGGCGCTCAGCGCCGGCACGACCTCCATCGGCGCGCCGACGGTGAATCTGAGCGCGCCGTACGTCGAACTGAGCGGACCGGCGTATGCGAGCAACCTGCTGGCGCCGACCCCGGTCGCCGCGGACGCTGACGGCATCCTGACCGTGACCGCGTCGTTCATCGACATCGGCAACCAGAGCGCGCTCGCCAACTTCGGCCACGCGGCGTTCACCAGCAGCGGCGACATCCGCCTGTGGTCAACCGATACCGGCGGCGGCAGCGCGTTGCAAGCCGGCGCGTTGTATACGTCCGGCGATCTCAGCTTCAAGGCCGCGCAGGTGTATCCGGCGAGCGGCAACACTTTCATCGTCGATGCACTCGGGCCGGTCGATCCCGGCACCGGCGCGCCGACGCCGACCACCATCACGTTCCTCGGCAACGGGGCGTCGCAGGTGCCATTGTCGGCAGGCGGCAGCCTGGTGGTCGACGCCACCAACATCGTGCAATCCGGCACGGTGCGTGCGCCGTCGGGCAGCCTCGTGTTCGGCGTCGGCGATCCGACCGATCCGGCCATCAAAAGCCAGTTCGGCAACCTGACGCCGGCCGCCACGCAAACCGTCACCTTCAATCCGGGCAGCGTGACCTCGGTATCGAACGGCGGCACGGTGATTCCGTACGGCACGACGGTCGACGGCGTCGAATGGCAATACAACCCGGTCGCGGGTCTCACGTCGCCCGATCTGACCGCGCCGCCAGCCAAGCTGATCAGCGTGAACGGTGCGAGCGTGTCGCTTGCGAAGGGTGCGGGCATCGATCTGTCCGGCGGCGGCGATCTGCAGGCGTCCGAATGGGTGCCGGGCACCGGTGGCTCGCGCGATCTGCTGTCGCAATACACGATCACCTACGCGTCGGGCAATAACGGCGTCGCCGTGCCGGTCAATGCCGGGGCGGCCAACGTGTTCGCGATTGTGCCGGGTTATCGCGCGCCGGTCGCCGCCTATGATCCGGTGTTCGCCCAGGTCACGCAGCCGTCGACCAATGCGAACGGCTCGGCGTCTACTACCACGGCGATGATCGGTGTCGGTAGCGCGAGCGTCGGCGGCATTGTCGGGCAGTCGGTCTATCTCTCGGGCATCGCGGGATTGCCGGCCGGCGTCTATACGCTGCTGCCTGCGAAATACGCGACGTTACCCGGCGCGTTCAGGATTACCGTGGCGAACACGTCGGGCACGGTCGTGCCGGGCGCGAACGGCGTGATGCCCGACGGCACCGCGCTGGTGTCGGGCTACAGCGTCGATGCGTTGAACGGCGCGCGCAGCGCGACGCCGACGCTGTACGCGGTGCAGTCCGCGGCGGTGTGGCAGCAGTATTCGCAGTACACGACGACCAGCGCGAACCAGTTTTTCCCGGCGCTTGCCGCCGGCAGCCAGAGCGCAACGCCGCCGCTGCCGGTCGACGCCGGCCGGCTGGTGCTGGCGGCAACCAATGCGCTGTCGCTGGGC
This sequence comes from Paraburkholderia sp., assembly GCF_026225065.1. Lineage (GTDB taxonomy): Bacteria > Pseudomonadota > Gammaproteobacteria > Burkholderiales > Burkholderiaceae > Paraburkholderia. Next base: position 14,140 of record NZ_JAMFSB010000103.1, read on the forward strand.
GCGACGCTCGATGCATCCGCAGGCCCCGGCGGCGCACCCGCGCAGGTCGATCTGAGCTCGCAGGACATCCAGATTGTCGGGCCGGGGCAGCAGGCGCTGGCGGGCTATCTGCAGGTGTCGTCGACCGATCTCGACGCGTTGGGCGCCGGCAGTCTGCTGATCGGCGGCATGCGTGCGCCGACCCAAAGCGGCATCTCGGTCGATGCGCTCGCCAACAGCGTGGTCGTCTCGAACGATGCCGCGAGCGCGTTGAGCGGGCCGGAAATCATCCTCGTCACGAAGGCCGATCCGGGGACGTCCGATCCGAACGCGGCGAATGGATTGAGGATCGACGCGGGCAGCGCGATTATCGCGAAGGGCACGTTGCCAGCTTCCGCCGACCGCGCGATCACGATCGGCCAACCGGCCGTTCCTGCCAACGGCTCGACTCCTGCTATTTCAGGGATCGCCGGCGACGGTGCGTTGCTGCGCGTGTCGAACGGCGCAGATGCGCCGGTCACCCGTCTCAACGTCACCGGCGCCACGCCTGGGCTGTTGACGGTGGGTGCGAACGCGACGTTGACCGGCGGCCAGGCGCTGACGCTCGATTCGTCGGGCAATCTGCGCGTCGATCCGACCGCGTCGCTGTCCGCGCAGTCGATCACCGCGAGCGGTTCGGCGATCACCTTCACCAACGACACCGGCGCCGCCGCTGCGGCGCTGCCCGGCTTCGTGATCGGTGCGGCCGGTCTCGCGCAATTGCAGGGCGCGCAGCAGGTCACGTTGCGCAGTCTCGGCGCGATCGACTTCGTCGGCAATATCGACGCGAGCTTCACGAACGCGGTCGATCTCAGCGCCGGTTCGTTCGCGAGCGACGGCGGGACGGTCACGCTCAGCGCCCCGAAAATCGCCTTCACCAACGAACTCGGCGCACCGGCGGCGGCGACCGTCGCGGGCCTCGGTTCGCTCACCGTCAATGGCGGCGAAATCGATTTCGGCGGCGGCAGCAAATCGGTGACGGGCTTCGGCGCGGTGACGATGAACGCGAGCGGCGGCATCGTCGGGCAGGGCTCCGGCACGTTCGATTTCGGTGCCGTGCCGGTCACGCTGAACGCGCCGGTCATATTCGCCGATACCGGTTCGACGACGACCGTGAAGACGCTCGGCGCACTGAACCTGAACGGCGCCGAGGGCACCGCGTTGACGCTGACGCCGGCCGGCGGCGCGTTGACGCTGACCGGCGGCTCGATCGACGACAATGCAACCATCCTCGCGCCGTCGGGCAACCTCACGCTGGAGGCGACCAGCGGCGATTTGAACGTCGGCGGCGGCGCGCTGCTGAGCACGGCGGGGGTGTCGAAGCAGATCTTCGACGTGGTGCTGTATTCGCCGGCGGGCAATCTGTCGCTCACCGCGGATCAAGGCGCGATCGCGTTGCAGAACGGCTCGACACTCGACTTTTCGGGGGCGGTGGGCGGCGGTGTGGCGGGCACCTTGTCGCTGTCGGCGCCGCAGCAGGGGGTGCTGTTGGGCGGCACGCTGAAGGGCGGCGCGGCGAGCGGTTTCGCGGGCGGCTCGTTCGCGCTGGACAGCGGCGCCGCAGTGAGTCTCGATGCGCTCGCCGCGCAGCTCGCGGCGAGCGGCGTCAATCAGACGGTGTCGGTGAGAAGCGACGCGGGCGATCTGACGTTGTCGTCGGGTAACACGCTGACCGCGCATCTGGTCTCGTTGACGGCGGACGGCGGCGTGGCCGGCGCAGATACGAGTCAGGGCGCCGTGACGATCGACGGCACTATCGACGCGTCAGGCAAGGCGGGCGGCACGATCGACCTGTACGGCAAGACCCTGGTCGACGTCGAAGGCACGCTGAACGCCAGCGGTTCGGATACGACTCAGCGTGGCGGCACCGTCAACATCGGCACGATGGCGACGCCCGATACCGTGGGCGGAGTCGTGCAACTGAATCCGACCTACGGCTACGAAAGCGTGTCATCGGCGAATTCCGGCGCGATCGCGATTGGACCGGGAGCCAAAATCGACGTGTCGGGCGGCAGCGCAGGCGGCCTGTCCGACGGCACTGTGAATTTGCGCGCGCCCTTGCTGACCAATGGCGACGTCAACGTGACGATCGACACGGGCGCGCAGATCAAGGGCGCGCGCAGTGTCGGTCTGGAAGCGTTCGCGGTGTGGAGCACGACCGATCCAGGCGCTGGCCCGACGCACTTCGACGCAATCGTCGATCCGGCCGGCTGGTACGACAGCACGGGCAATCTAGTGTCGGGCACGTTCACCGATCAGAGCGGCAACACGGTGCTCAACTACACCGCCGGGTCGATGACGGCGGCTCAGCTGACGACCTATCTGTCGAGCGATTTCTTCACGCCGACCACGGCGAACGCGGATCATCAAACGTTCTATGGCTATTTGAACGGCGATTCGACGCAGGGCGCGGGCACCTTGATGAACTTCGTCGAGAACCCGGGCTTCACGTTCGAAAACCGCTTTGCGAACATCGCGAATTTCCATGCAGTCCCGGGGATTGAACTCGACAATCCGAGCACGACGATCAACGGCGGCGATATCTCGGTGCTGACGAACTGGAATCTGGGCGCGGGCAGTTCGTCGAATGATCTGGCGTTTCGCTATGAAGGGCAGGCGCCGGATATTGCGTTCCGCGCGGAACACAACGTGGAGTTGCAGGCGAGTTTAACGGATGGGTTTTTCCAGGTGGCGAACCCGACGGCCAGCGGCACGCCGATCGCGAGCACGCCGGCCGACGCGTACAACCTCGTCCACTTTGATTACGCCAGCGCGTATTACGGCACGGCGCTGTATAGCTTCAACCCGACCGGTAACGGCATCTATCACGCTCAGGCGCCGGTGCAAGTCACCTTCGCGCCGGATCGATACGACGCGATCGCCGGTACGCCGGATGAGATCATCCAGTATTACGAGCTCTATCAGTCTTACGAAAACTACCTGACCGGCGCCTCCGATCCGACCATTGCCGCCGCATCGGGGCACGCCACCGAAGGATTGCTGTTCCTGTACGTGAGCGGCGCGCAGGGCGGCAACGGCACGTCATGGGTCCAGCCCGGCGCTGCGCCGGCCAGTCAGCCCACCGCGCCGGCCGTCCCGTCGGCCGGAGTGCAGGCGGCGGACGCTACCGCGTATCTGACCTACCTGAAGCAGTATCAGAGCTACGCGGACGCCGTCGTCAAGTGGGCGCAAACCAATGGACAGACTCCGGTGATCGCCGTGCTGCAGGCGCCTGCGCAAGTGGTGGCGCCGGTGCTACCGGTGCTCGATGCCGCCACCGACAATTCACCGTCGCCGGTTGCCGTGTCGGGTAATGCATTGCCGTTAGCGAGCGCGTCGTTAAACAGTGGCACGAGTTCGAGTTTCCGGCTGATCGCCGGCGCGAATCTGCAAAGCGCCGACCCTGGCGCACTGCAAGCGCCGTCGCAAGTCGCCGCGAGCGTCGGGGGCAATGTCACCCTCGACGGTCATTTCGCGTGGGTGGACGCACAAGGGTTGCCGATCATGGCGCCGACCATGATTCGCACCGGCACCGGCAGTATCGAGATTGCCGCCGCCAACGATGTGTCGCTGCTGGACAGCACCGCTCCCGGTGTGATCTATACCGCGGGCACGCCGGACACCGCGGCGCCCGCGCCCGGCACGACAGCGAACATCCTGCTCGGCAGTACGACGCAGCATAGTCCCGATCAACTGGTGTCGCCGACGGTGAATCCGGATGCTGCGGGCGACATCTCGATCCGCGCAGGCAACGACATCAACGGCATCGAGAACGTGCAGGACGATGCCGCCGGCTCGCGGACCGGCACGCCGAACGCGAACCTTAGCCAGTTCTGGTGGCAATGGATGCAGCTCGGCAATCCGGCAACCGACGGCAAGCTGACGCAGACCTCGATCAATTTCGGCGGCTTCGACCAGGGTGTGCTCAGCGCGGGCGGCAATGTGTCGATCGCGGCGGGCGGCAACATCACGGATCTCGCCGTGTCGTTGCCGACCACCTGGTATCTGTCGACCAACGCGGCCGGTAGTCCGGTGGTGAATACGGTCGGCGGCGGCAACTTGTCGGTGACGGCGGGCGGCAATATTTTGTCGGGCGACTACTTCGTCGCGAAAGGCGCAGGCATGATCACCGCTGGCGGCAGCATCGCCGCCGACGGCCAGACCTATACCTCGTCCAGCGGTTTGCGTGCATTCGCCGGACCGGCTGCCACGTTGCTGGCGCTGCAGGACGGCACGTTCGACGTGAATGCGCGGCTGGGTGCCGACATCGGTGGGGTATTCGATCCGTCTTACCTGACCGGTCCGGTGCTGCAAAGCGGCTACGGACAACAGGTCGACTCTCAGGGCTACTCGGCACAATCCGCGGTGACAGTCGCGGCCGTCACGGGCAACGTATCGCTCGGCACGCTGAGCACGCTGGTGCTGCTCGACGATACGCAAGGCGGCGGCGCCGTGTTGCCCGCCACGGTCGACCTTGCTGCGCCGAACGGCGGCATCGCGATCGCCAGCGCGGGCGAACTGACGCCTTCGGCGACCGGCAATCTGAGTCTGATCGCCAGCCAGTCGGTCAGTTTCGCGAACCTGACCGACAACACCGAGATGCGGTTGAGCAATTTCGGCCTGATCGACGCCGATCCGTCGACGATGCCGTCGCCGCTCAACCCGATTACCGCGTCGGCGCCGCAAAGCTTCATCCAGCCGTCCGACCCGACGCTCGCGCACGACAGCACACCGCTGCACGCGGACGATACAGAGCCAGTGCACATCTACAGCCTCACCGGCAATATCATGAATGGCGCCGTGGACTCGACAGGCTTCGACGGCTCGACGTTGTACCTGAATGCCGACAAACCCGCCTTGATCTATGCCGGCGGCGACATCGTCAACCTCGCGTTCCAGGGACAAAACCTGCGCGATGCGGACGTCACGCGCATCGTCGCCGGTCGGGACATTTACGATACGCCGCTGGAAGCGAACAATCCGGTGGTGCCGAGTCTCGTACTCAGCGGTCCGGGCTATTTCGACATTGAGGCCGGCCGCAATATCGGGCCGCTGACTAATGTCACGCAACTTGGCTCGCTGCTGAACGGCTCTACCTCGTTCACGACCGGTATCGACGCGATCGGCAATGCGAACAATCCGTTCCTGCCGCATCAGAGTGCGAACGTGCAGGTGCTCTTCGGCGTCGGGCCGGGCATCGATCAGCAGAGCTTCATCTCGACCTATATCGATCCGGCGAGTGTCGTGCCGGGCGTGTCGAGCACGACACCCGCGCTGGTCGCGTTCATGCAGCAATACGATGCGGGGCAGGTTGTCGATACGGGTCTCGCGGCAGGCAAGTCGACGCCGAAACCGCTGAGCGCCGCCGACGCATGGACGCAATTCAAGGCCTTGCCCGACTACGTGCAGCGGCTGTTCGTCGATCAAGTGCTTTTCAGCGTGCTGACCCAGGTGGGCGACGACTACAACAACACGTCGAGTGCATTCTTCCAGCAATACGCGCGCGGCTATCAGGCGATCAACACGCTGTTCCCGGCCTCGCTCGGCTACACCGCGAACGATCTGAACGGCGGCAGCAACGGCGCAAGCAAACTGGTCAGCACCGGCAATCTCGACATTCGCAGTTCGACCATTCAAACCCAGCAGGGCGGCAACGTATCGATTCTCGGGCCGGGCGGCGAAGCGTTGATCGGCAGCACGTCGGCGCCGCCGCAGCTGGTCAATTCGAGCGGTACGGTGGTGGCCGGGCCGAACACGATGGGGATTCTGACGCTCGAACAGGGTGACGTGAACATGTTCACCGATCAGAGCGTGCTGCTCGCCCAAAGCCGGATCTTCACCGAGCAAGGCGGCGCGATGACGATCTGGAGTTCGAACGGCGACATCAATGCCGGCAAGGGCTCGAAATCGGTCGCCGACGTGCCGCCGCCGCTCTATGTGTGCGACATCAACCACTACTGCACGCTGGATGCGCGTGGTGCGGTGAGCGGCGCCGGCATCGCGACATTGCAGACCATTCCGGGCGCGCAACCGGGCGACGTCAATCTGCTCGCGCCTCGCGGCACTGTCGATGCGGGCGACGCGGGGATTCGCGTGTCTGGCAATCTGAACATCGCTGCGCTGCACGTCGCGAATGCCGACAACATTCAGACGCAAGGGCAATCGAACGGGCTGCAAACACCGGCGGGCGTTGATGCCGGAGCGCTGGCCGCCGTCTCCTCGACAACTTCGGCGGTGACGCAGATGGCACAAAACCTCGTGAGAAACAATGCCTCGGGCGTGCCACAACGTCACTGGATCATCACGGTTCAGGTCGAGGGCTTTGGCGATTCGGGGGGCGACGATGACGACGATCCTAAAAAGAAGCGCAAAGGTGAGGCTCTCAGTTACAACCCGGCAAGTTCGATCGCGATTCTCGGACTCGGGCCGCTAGGTGATAGTCAACGCGCGCATTTGACCAGAGAAGAGCAAAACAAGCTCAATGGGATATAGAGAATGCTGTCGTGTCGCAATTGCATTGCCCCGAGGTGACGCGAAAACAGCATCTATCACGAGTGCAAAAAATGGCTTATGCGACGTAGGGGATAAGCCGAAAGACTTTGCGCGCCTTTTTTATTATCTGGAATGTCGATCGGGGCTGAGGCCCCTAATAGATCAAGGCAAAAATGAGTCAATCAGGGAACCGTGCCGTAGCAACTCGCAGTGGGTGCCCGTTATCCCGCGTTCGATATCGCGGCCATCACGGAGCGTGTTCGGGCAGAAGTCGATCGTCTGGACCGTCGTCAGCGCACAGATGCGTGGGAGCTCGAACGTCCAGGTGATCGCCGGTCCGGGGACGCAAGGCATTTTGACGCTCGAACAAGGCAACGTCGATATCTTTATCGACCAGAGCCTGCTGCTGGCACAAAGCCGCGTCTTCACCGAGCAGGGCGGCGGCATGACGATCTGGAGTTCGAACGGCGACATCAATGCCGGCAAGGGCTCGACATCGTCGGCGGATGTGCCGGCGCCCGAGTATGTATGCGACGCGAACCACTACTGCACGGTGGATGCCAAGGGCGAAGTCACCGGGGCCGGCATTGCCACTTTGCAAACATACCCGGCGCGCCGCCGGGCGATGACGGGGCACAGTCGATGCGGGCGCGGCCGGCATTCGGGTGTCGGGCAACCTGAACGTGGCGGCGCTGCACGTTGCGAACGTCGACAACATTCAAGTGCAGGGCAAGTCGACCGGCATTCCGGTGACAGCGGCAGTCGACACGGGTGCCTTGACGGCAGGCAGCGCCGCGGCCTCGGCGGTGACGCAGATGGCGCAGACTCTCGTCAAGAGCAATGCCTCAGGGGTGCCGCAGTGTCATTGGATCATCACGGTGCAGGTCGAGTGTTTTGGCGATTCGGGGGACGGCGATGACGACAACAAGAAGGGCAAAAAAGTGTCAGCCACCTACCGCCCCCTGAGTCCGGTGGCGGTGTTGGGGTTCGGCGGCGTTGGCCGCACACAGAGTACTTACCTGACCGAGGAGGAACGCAGCGAGCTGGGATTCAAGCATTAAAGCGGGCTCGTCGCGTACCGCTCGGAACCGGCGAGCGCTATGAACGTTTGCATTTTCCGTACGTTGCGATGAAGCTTAATGAGCATCGTAGGTAAAAAATGGCACATCTCTTGGTTTTTGGAATCGGTGGCGCCTTGGTGCAAAGCTTGCGAGAGCGAGCAGGGGCACTGGGTCGCAGTGCCGAGCCATTTATTTGATCAGTGAAAGAGATATTGGTGTCGTAGCGTAGCCAATGCATTGACGTCGAAATCTTCCTTCAACCGGCGCGAGACTGGCGAATGCACGGGCTTAGGCTGGGACGCTCAACAGCGGCGTTGTCCAGGCAACGTGCGCCATATCGTCATTGAGGTGTCGGGCGCAGGCATCGAGACACTGCAGTCGCTTGCGGACGTGCCACTCGGCGACGCCAACCTGATCGCGCCGCGCGGCACCGTCGACGCAGGTGCGAGGGGCATCCGCGTGTCTGGCAACTTGAACGTTGTGGCCTTGCTAGGCTTGGCCCCGTGCGTTACCGTTTGCGCTTGAATCGATCGCGCTACGCCTCAAAGGCGGACCACGCATGCAGCACGCTAGCATGCGCAAAGGACACGATGCCGAAAGCTGCAGTTAAGGCCGCGGTCCATACGAGCGGGCTGGGCGTACCCACGGCCGAGGCGAGCGGCGCTGCAAAATCTTGCAGGATGCCAGTGCTCCAGGCCAGTAGCAGGAACAGCACGCTACCCGAAAACACACATACGCCGAAGTAATGCAGCGCCAGTCGCCTGTATCCCGTGAAAGGCCGGCGATGATGGCGCTGGTTGGTATGCAGGATCGCCACGGCATTCGTGACGGCGACGATGGCCATCATCGCCGGCCAGAAGAATGGCTGATCGCTGTGCGAATTAATGAGCAGAAAAATACCTGTCGCCCAGAATGTCGGGGCGAGCAGGGTGACCGTAGCTCAGGAGAGGGCCTGCCACGCCAGCCAGGGTGTGTGCCATAGCAGGGGGCTCGGACACGAAGGCATGACGCCGTGCGCCGCCCATGTGAACTACCTCCATCCGGTGATCGGCCATGGCGGCTACCCGCTCGTCCAGCCGCCGGAACGTCGTAGTAGTCATCGACATGGAACTCCCTTCTTTCGTTGGTGGCCGGAACACGCCCGCATCATTCATATGATCGGACTCAAAAGTGGTGCGTTCCGGATCATCAATGTGTCATGCCAATCTGCATGCCTCTTACTGTCAAGACGTTTCGAGAGGCCGCATACCGCACAACGGGACGACAATTGTTCTCTGAGGTCCCTTGCCTGTGATTGATGCGTAGTGAGCAATGTGCATTGCCGCACGCATTACGCTCACAGAAGTGACTTTCCACGACTCAACTGTGTCCACGATGCCTTAGTGCAACGAGTTTGAGTCTCGTGAGACTGAGGAAATCGAGCGCCAAAGAGAATGTTGCGGAACATCTGAAGCGATGCTGTTGGCCCACCGCGTCGCATTGGCGGTCGGGCGCGTTGGCTCATGGTCACAAGTCTGAATTATTGGTGAAACTCGGTTCATGAAATTGACATGCTGTGGAGTGATGTTCAGGGATCGCTTCCCATGCCCGTGTAGCGCGATGGAGAGGGAGTCTCGACGCGCCCGGGCCCTTTATCGAGTCCGGTGTGCCGAGCGAAAAACTCGGATAGACACGCCATTTTTTCTTTCGGCGGGCGCTCATTCCTCGGCGCAGGCACGATATTCGAAGGCTGTTCACGAACGTGCGCCTGTTCGGGCCATCTGTGGCGCGAGAAAGTGTGCGGTATTTGGTGATTCATTTCGTCTGTATAGGTAGGAGGCTGGATTCGTTCTCGATCGTATCCGTTTCCTAGTCTGGCTCATTTCTGGAGTATGACCGCAGGCGCCCGTCTGAGCGATAAGTGACCCGTTCCGGGCGGCACGAATCGACAGCGCACGAGTGCTTGGACTCTTTGCCCAGTGTTGCAGGAGCGTAGTTCGCGACAGAATTTGCTCGGAAATAGAGGTCAGGTGACCCGCCCGTTGATACGGTGGCTGACCAGATGGAGCGGGATTGGCCCTTCTGTGCCCGCGGATGTTGTTCCCCCGGTCCGCAGCACAGTCTTTTTATCGCATGGCCGCGTGTCTCCCGCAGATGGGAGCTGGTGGATTTTGAAGGACAAGGGACGTGGAGCAGGTTCAGGCCAGCGGATCGGTAAGCACATTGCAATCGGAGGGCGAGGATGTTGTGCCGTCCACGAACACAGACGAGGCGTGGTCGCCCCTTATCAACCTGCGCGATACGGGCCGCTTTCTGCCGGTGCTGGAAGCGCTTAAATGCACGCTGGCCCTCAGTCGACGTCCATCGGGCGTGGCGCTACTGGGTGTAGAAAACGGTATCCCGACGCTGTCGGCGTGTTTGTTGCCGCGCTCGATGGGGCTCGCAGTCTCGGGCAATCGCCTTGCGATCGCGACGATCCACGAGCTCATGATTTTCGCAAACGTGCCGTCGCTGGCCACACTGTATCCGGCCCGGCCAAATTACTACGATGCGGTCTTCGTGCCGCGCATTTCGCACTACACGGGTGATCTCGATCTGCACGACATGGCGTTCGATAAGCAGATTGTGCTCGCAGTGAACACGCGATATTCCTGCATCAGTGTCATCGATGGGTATTTCAATTTCACGCCGATTTGGCAGCCACCGTTCGTGACGGAGGTTGGGCCGGACGACCGGTGTCACCTGAACGGCATGGCGTTTCATGACGGCAAAGTGAAGTACGCGACAGCACTGGGGCAAACGAATACGCCCTTTGGGTGGCGCGGAGGGATGGCCGAGGACGGCATCGTGATGGAAGTGCCATCGGGACGTGTGGTCGCCTCTGGCCTGTCCATGCCGCACTCGCCGCGTGTGATCGGTGGTCAGCTATATGTGCTCGAAGGTGGCCGTGGCCAGTTGCTCAAAATCGACCCGCTCACGGGCAGCAAAACGGTCGTGGCAAAGCTGCCAGGCTTTACCCATGGCCTCGTCGAATACGGTGGCGTGCTGTTCATTGGCCTGTCGAAGCTGCGTGACAAGCGTGGCCCGCAGGGACTGCCAATCGAAGCGGAACACGACAAGCTGGTGGCCGGTGTCGCAGCCGTTGAAGCGAGCAGCGGCACCGTTCTGGGCATTCTGGAGTTCTACAACGGTGTCGACGAGATTTTCGATGTGCAGGTGATGCCAGACATCCTGCGTGCGGAAATTCTCAACCCGCGCCAATGGGCTGAAACCCCGTCCATCGTCACGATGAAAGGTGGCTTCTGGCAGACGAAGCCCACTGAGGAGGATGAAAGCAATGCAAATGCTAATGAAGCAGGTCACTGAGCCTGCCACACGGAAGTCAGAGCATCCAGTCGCTGCCGATACCCCATATGCCCCGTCACGGAGCTATAGGCGGCCCGTACAGGAGGGTGGTGTCGTCTGGCTCACGGGCCTTTCTGGCGCCGGTAAATCCACATTGGCTGGCGCCGTCGCCAGCATCCTGACCTCGCACGGCATGCGCTCTGCCGTCCTCGATGGCGATGTACTGCGGTGCGGGCTGAACCGCGATCTCGGATTTTCCGCGCCGGATCGCGAAGAGAACATGCGGCGAACGGGGGAAGTGGCGGCGCTTTTTGCGAACGAGGGATTGATCGCGATCGTCGCGCTGATTTCGCCGCTCGCTGCATTGCGCGCCCAGGTTCGAGAGATAGTGGGTAATCGCTTCCGAGAGGTATACGTGAAGGCGAGTGTCGAAACGTGTGAAGCGCGGGATCCGAAAGGGCTGTATGGCAAGGCGCGGCGCGGCGAACTGCTTGATTTCACCGGTGTATCGGCACCCTATGAACCGCCTCTGCACGCAGACTGGATTGTCGACACGGAGACCCAAACGGTCGGACAGTGCATCACGCAACTGGCGAATTATGTGGAGTGTCAATTCGTGGCGAGCTGGGACACCCGGGAAAGACGCGTTCCCTCGCGTGGGGTGCATACCACGGATCTGATCTAGAACGCCGCCTGTTGCATTTCCGTGCCGTGGATACGTAATAGGTAATTAGGAATACGTAGTGAATTCACATGAATGACTTTAATGGCGTGTATAGCGAGCGCCCCAGTGATCAATCAACGAAGCGCTGACGATGTCAGGCAATAAAGGGGAATGGCGCATGACGCCAGGAATGATCGGGGAATCAGAAAGCCGGGTCGGGCGATGTCTGGCGAGTGCGCTGCTGATCAGTGGCATGACGCTCGCGATCGGGGCACGTGCCCAGAGTGCTGCGCCAACAGCGACACACAGCGAACCGTCTAGCTTTGACGTGAACGAATTTATCGTTCGAGGCAATACCACGTTGCCGAGCCTTGATATCGAGAAGGCCGTTTATCCGTTTGAAGGTCCAGGTCGCTCGCTTGACGACGTGAACGCGGCGCGCGATGCGCTGCAGAAGGTCTACCAGGATAAAGGCTACCAGTCGGTCGTGGTTGAGCTGCCGCAGCAGCAGGTCAAGGACGGCATCATCTATCTGCAGGTGGTTGAAGCCAAAGTGGGTCGGCTACGCGTGGACGGTGCGAAATACAATTCGCCGGAGCTCATTCGCGAAGCCGTGCCGGCCCTCGCTGAAGGCACGGTTCCTGATTTCACAGCAGCGCAGGCGCAGCTGACGGATCTGAACAAATCGCCCGATCGGCAGGTGGTGCCCGTACTCAAACCGGGTACCTTGCCGCAGACGGTTGACGTCGACCTGAAAGTGGACGACCAGAACCCGGCACACGGCAGCCTCGAGGTGAACAACGACCAGAGCCCGGACACGTCAGTGTTGCGCACGGTCGCGTCACTCAGCTACTCGAACCTCTGGCAGCTTGGGCACGTGATCTCGGGCAGTTTCCTGCTCGCGCCGCAGCACCCGCAGGATGCTGAGGTCTATTCGTTCTCATACTTGGCGCCGCTCCAGGGCACGAACTGGAGCCTGCTTGGTACCCTGTACCACTCGAACAGTAATGTGGCATCGCTGGGCGGTACCAACGTGTTGGGTAAGGGGACGTCGTTTGGCCTCCAGGCCATCTATGCGCTGCCGTCGACCGATACGTATTCCCAGACAGTGAGTGTCGAGATCGACCGCAAGCACTTCGACGAGAACGACACGGTCGCGGGCCAGACAACCGAAGCGCCGCTGACCTATGTGCCGGTGACGCTTGCCTACAACGGCCAGTTGAATCGAAAGGACTCGCAGACGTCGTTCTCCGCATCGGTCACGGCCGGTACGCGCGGCACGGGCAGCAACGCCGACGCGTTCGACAACAAACGCTTTGATGCCACATCGGACTTTATCTACGGCAAGTTCGACATCAATCACACCCAGGACTTTGACCACGACATTCAGTTCAATGGTCACGTCACCGCGCAGTTCGCGAACTCACCGCTCGTGTCGAGCGAGCAGTTTGCAGCAGGCGGCATCAATACGGTGCGCGGCTATCTTGAAGCTGAAGACACGGCCGACAGCGGCGTGATCGGCACCGTGGAGTTGAGCAGTCCGTCGATTGCGAAATACGTCGACAGCGTGGTCAATGAGTGGCGCTTTCACGCGTTTTTCGATGCGGCGCACCTATGGCTGCTGAGCCCACTGCCTGAGCAGACCGCCAGCTTCAACATGCTCAGCGCCGGGCTGGGCACGCGCATCCAGCTTTTCAAATACACGAGTGCGGCGCTTGAGATGGGAATTCCGCTGAAGGCAGCGACCTTCACGAGGGCATACAACCCGCGTTTCGATTTCTACGTAAGAGCCAGTTTCTGATCGACTTTTAAATGCTATGCGCCGGCACGGCACGTGAACTGTGCCGCCGGCTTATCGGGGGGAATGGACTGTGAAGCGAGCATTGTTTCTTTTACTGACGGCAGCATGTATGTGGCTGCCGGGCGTGGCGAATGCGTGGTGGCAGAACGACTGGTCGTATCGTAAGGCGATCACGATCGACACGACGCCCAAGGGGGGCAACGTGGCCGAGTCGGTCGGTCGTGTGCCGCTGCTCATCCGCCTGCATTCGGGCAACTTCCAGTTCGATGGTCTGCAAGACAACGGAGCGGATATCCGGTTCGTCGCCGGGGACGACAAGACGCCACTCAACTACCACATCGAGCAGTATGACCCGGTGCTGGGCGTGGCACTGATATGGGTCGATATCTCGCAGTTCCCGGCGGGTGCGGCGCAAAACATCTGGATGTACTACGGCAACAAGAAGGCGCCGGATGGTGGCAAGGCCGCGGAGACGTTTGACCCGGACTACACCCTGGTCTACCACTTCAATGACGCAGTGGGCACGCCACCAAAGGACGTCACCGCCTATGGCAACCACGCGCAGAGTGCGCCTGCGCGGGTTGCGGAAGACGGCATCATCGGCCGCGCGGCGGCATTTAACGGGGCCACGCCGCTGATATTGCCGGCGACCCCGTCCCTCGCGCTTAGCGCTGGCGGTAGTTTCACGTTCAGCGCCTGGGTCAAGTCCGATGCGCCTGGCTCAAAAGTGCTGCTCTACAGCCGTCGTGATGGCGCCAATGCGCTGCTGATCGGGCTGGACAACGGCGCGCCGTTTGCCGAAGCCGACGCAGGCACCTCTGTGGTGCGCACACCGGCCGCATCGCCGGTTGCCGCCAATCAGTGGACCTATGTCGCAGTCACTGCGGACGGCAAGAACCTCACGCTCTATGTGGGTGGTAAGCGGGTCTCGCAGGTAGCGGCGACGCTGCCCGCATTGAACACGGCAAGCGCGATCGGTGGTGACGTCGCCGGTGCTGGGGCCGCAACGGCGGCACCGGCTAGCAGCGCTGCCGCATCCGCTGCCATTAGCTTCGGCGCTTTCTCCGGTGAGATGGATGAACTGCGTGTGTCGAAGGTGGCGCGCTCTGCTGCGCTCATCGAGCTAGACGCAATGAGCCAGGGCGCCGAGTCGAAATTGCTTGCCTATGGTGCTGACGAAAAGCAGTCCGGTTTCGGCTTTGGCTACTTTGGCGTGATCGTCAAGTCGGTGACGATTGATGCATGGGTGGTCATTGGCATCCTGCTCTTCATGGCGGCCATCTCCTGGGTCGTGATGTGGAACAAGGCCGTCTATGTCGGTGCGGTTGACAAGGCCAATGGCTTCTTTGTGCGGCGCTTCCGTGAAGTAGCGGGCAAACACCTGGTGGGGCTCGCTCACACCGACGAGCGCTCCGATGAGGGCCGCCGCCTGCGCCAGTCGTCGCTCTACCGGCTCTACCAGGCGGGCGTGTCGGAAATCCATAGTCGTGTCGATAAGGCCGGCCGCACCGTGATCACCGCCGAATCGATCGAAGCCATCCGCGCGACGATGGATGCAACCCTGGTGCGCGAAAACCAACGCTTATCGAAATCGATGGTGCTGCTCACCATCGCGATCTCGGGCGGCCCGTTCCTCGGCCTGCTCGGGACCGTTGTCGGGGTGATGATCACGTTCGCCGCGATTGCCGCTGCTGGCGACGTGAACGTCAATGCGATCGCCCCGGGTATCGCTGCCGCCCTGCTCGCTACCGTCACGGGTCTGTTTGTCGCGATCCCGGCGCTCTTTGGCTACAACTACCTCCTGATCCGCAATAAAAACGTGACAGCGAACATGCAGGTGTTTGTTGATGAATTCGTCACGCGCCTCGCCGAAGCCCATCGCAACCCGGACCACGCGCTGGCCGGGAATTGAGTCAGAAGGGACTGAGATAAAGGGGAATGCGCCATGCGAGTTCAGGACGAAGAGAAGCCTTACGACGACATCAACATCACACCGATGCTCGATCTCGCGTATGTGCTGCTGATCATTTTCATCATCATGACGACCGCCTCGGTGCAGGGCATCAAGGTCGATTTACCTAAGGCGAGCTCCTCGGCGAGTCTGGCAAAACCCCAGACGAAGGCGATCACTGTGTCCGATTCGGGCCAGATCTTTCTGGATGCGTATCCAGTCTCGATGACCGAACTCGAGGACCGGCTGCGCACGGCGAAGGCACTGAACCCGGAGTTTCCTATCGTGCTGAAAGGAGATTCCACTGTCGCCTACCAGAAGGTGATGGACGTGCTCGATCTGCTGCGTCGCCTTGAGCTGTCCCAGGTAGGTCTGGTGACGGGCAAGGCCCCTCAGGGCGGCTAGAGGACAGCCATGCAGATGACATATCACAACGGTCGCGGGGACGATCCGGACGGCGAGGGCAGCAGTTGGCTCCGCTGGCTGAGGCCAGCCATCGCGGGGCTGGTGTTGCTCGGTGGGGTCGCACTTCTCTGGCATTTCGCGAGCGACACCGCGGGCGTGAAGCGCGTGGAGGCGCCGCAGGTGACGACTGTCATACCGTTGCCACCGCCTCCGCCGCCCCCACCGCCGAAGCAGAAGCCGCCTCCGGAAAAGACCCTTGATGACGTGAAAACGCCGGTCGAGAAACCCACCGTCGCTCCGAAGCCGTCCGAGGCACCGAAGCCGTCGGACAACCAGCCGAAACAGGTGACGATGAACGCGCCGGCGCAGGCCGGCACGGACAGCTTCAACATCGGCGCCGGAGACGGCACGGGCATGGCCGGAAGTGGAGGGGGAGGCAAGTTCGGCAACGCGAGCTACGCGCAATACATGGTCTACACGCTGCAGCGAGCGATCGAGGCGGACAAGCGGGTACAGGATGCGGGCGGGATGCGTTTCGCGGGCAGCTTGAATCTCTGGATGGACCCTACGGGTCGCATAACGAAAGTGGCGATCCAGCAATCGACAGGCGATGCAAAGCTCGATGAGGCCGTAGTGAGCGCTGTCGAAACGCTGGGTCGGGTGGATGAGCCTCCGCCGCCGGCAACGGTGTTCCCGAAGCTTGTCAAGTTACAGGGGCGCCAACCGGGTTAGGCAGGAACCGAATAGGTCCGCCAGCCCGGCAGTGCCGGTTAACAAAAATCAGCGGTTAAGTGGAGAATCGAATGATCCAGAAGATGAAGATACGGGGTGGTGGCTACGAAGGGGGAGCCCACTTCCGGGGTAAGCGGACGAGTCTTGCGGTACTGATCATGGGCATCGCGTGTTCGGCGGGTGCGCAGGCCCAGTCGCTCGACACCCAGGCTCAGGCGCAAGGAACAGCCGCTGCAGGCGCCAGTGCGGCGGCGCCGAGCGAGAGCACGGTGATCAACCTGATCAATCTCCTTGTCAAGCGCGGCGTGCTCACACAGGCCAATGCCAACGACCTGATTCACGAAGCGCAGACCGAGGCCGCGCAGGCGAGGGCGACCGCTTCGGCGGCAGCGCGGCCTGCAGCGCCGATGGTGGTCAACGGTCAGACTCAGCCGGGCGACGTCGCCGTGCCGTATGTGCCGCAGGTGGTGCGTGACCAGATTCGCGATCAGGTGAAGCAGGAGGTCGTGGCGCAGGCCAAGGCCGAGAACTGGGCGCAACCGAACACCTTCCCGGATTGGGTATCACGCATCACGGTAACCGGCGATATGCGCGTGCGTGACGAGTTCAACTTCTTTTCACCGCGCAACGTCACCGGTCTGACAAACTTCGCCGCGATCAATTCAGGTAGCCCGTTCGATATCAACCCGAACACCGGTACAAGCGCGCCGCCAACCTTGAATACGACACAGGATCGGGCGAACGAGCTCAGCATTCGGGCCCGTCTCGGGGTGAGCGCGGTGATCTCGGATCAGATCACCGCTGGCTTGCAACTGGCCAGCGGCAACGACAATGGTCCAGTGTCGACTACGGGGTTGCTCGGCGGGGGCTTCGCCAAAGAAGATATCTGGCTGAACCAGGCTTATATCAAATACTCACCCGTGCCGTGGGCGAATATCACCGCAGGCCGTTTCGACAATCCGTTCTTCTCGTCAGACCTGCTGTTCTCGAATGACCTGGAGTTTGACGGAGTTGCCGCGAACTTCCGACGCGAGTTGCCGGGTAGTCACGGCGTGACGTTGTTCGGTACGGTGGGTGCCTTCCCGATCCAATACAGCAGTGATGGGTTCCTCGCCAACAACCAAGGCCAGGCGGATGGCGCGACGAAATGGATGACCGGTGCTCAGTTCGGGGCCGAATGGAAGATCAACGAGGACAACAAGGTCAGGGGCGCGATTGCGTACTACGACTTCATGAATCTGAAGGGCCAGTTGTCATCACCATGTGCGCTGTACCTGGGGGCTACGAGCTGCAGTACCGACAATGACGCACCGGCCTTCATGCAGAAGGGCAATACGCTGATCGCGCTGCGCAACGTGTTGCCGAACCCGAATCTCGCGCCAGGCGATACGCCGGACCCGCAGTTCTTTGGGCTCGCGTACAACTTCCGCCTGTTCGACGCGAAGCTGGAGTGGGACACGAAGGTGGCGGATCGCTACAAGCTGCGGCTTGACGGCGAGTACGTGGATAACCTCGCCTTCAACTCGAACACTGCGTTTGGCACGCCTTCCACGCCAGTGAACAACTTCAACAACGCGAGTTCGTCCAGCACGGTCACCCAGGCGGACTACAAGAGCGGTGGAAGTGGCTACATGTTGAAGGCGACAGTCGGTGACCCGGAGACGGTCAACCGGGGTGACTGGAACGTCTCGCTGACCTACAAGTATCTGGAACCGGACGCCGTGCTTGATGCGTTCACTGATCCGGACTTCGATCTCGGTGGCACCAATGCGAAGGGTTACATCATAGGTGTGGAATATGCGGTGGCACAAAATGCGTGGCTACAGGCGCGCTATCTGAGCGCGCGGGAAGTGTACGGGCCGCCCCTGTCGATCGATGTGCTGCAGCTTGAGCTCAATGCGCGTTTCTGAGGCCTTTCATGAAAAAGACACGAATTCATCGAGCGGTGCTGGCGGGCGTGATGACGGCGGGGTTCGTGGCGGCGGTGGGCGTCGCGACTCCGGCGTCCGCACAAAGCATCGAGGACAAGTTGCGCACGCAACTGCGCACGACCACGCAGCAACTGCGCGAGGTGCAAGACACACAGGCGCAGTTGCAGTCGGACAAAACGGCAGCCGAGCAGCAGCGTGACAAAGCGCTGGCGGATCTGAAGCAGGCACGGGCCGATCTGGAAGCGGCCAAGGGTAAGTCCAGTACCGAGGTGTCTGCCCAGCGTTCGTTGGCGGCGGAGAAGGCGGGCCGTGCGCAGGATGATCAGCAGTTGGCTAAATTCAAGTCGGCTTACGAGGATCTGCTCGCGCTGTCGCGTTCACGGGATGCCGAGCACACGCAATTGCAGACCTCGCTCAAAGCGCAGCAGACCCAGCTAGAGACGTGCGAGGCGAAGAACGCCGAACTGTATCAAGTGGGGCACGACGTCCTGGATGAGTACGAGCACGTCGGGGTGGGAACATTCCTGAAGTCGCGTGAGCCTTTCGCGCAAAACACACGCGTGAGATATGACCTGATCGCGCAGGACTATGGTGACAAGCTGTACGCCGGGAAATTCGATCCGCGCGCCACGCCACCCGCGGCGGCCCCGATGTTCGCGGCATCTGGAACGGCAGGCGCTGCGCCTGGCGTATCGAAATAATCCAATCCATTCAGAGGAACACGAACATGTCAGACAAAGACACGAATGCGCTGAAAACGAATACTGCAGTCGCGCTCATTGAGACCGTGGAAGTCGATCAACTGGCCGACATCCTGAAAGCGTCGGGTTATCGCGTGACGCCCGCTGAGCAGAATGGCCGCACTCAGTTGATGAGCGCAAGCCAGGGAGTGGGTTTTGCAGTGCGCTTCGGCAATGCCGTGCCCGGTACCGACGCGTATATCGACTACACGTTGAGTTGCGCCGTGCAAGTTCAAGGCGAATTGCCCGTCGATCTGGTGCCGAGCTGGAACCGCACAAAGCGTTTCGCGCGTCTGTCTGCGCAGGCGCAGTTTCTGGTGCTAGAAATGGACGTGATAGTGGGTGGCGGCGTGGCCGAGCGGCATCTGCGTTCGATGACGGAATTGTGGGACCGGTTAATTCAGGAGTTCCTGCTGCACTTGCGCAACCGACCGGCGATGGCGGCGGCGGAACAGGCCGCCGTGCTGGCACCCATCGTGCCGGAAGCTCATGTAGAGAGCGATCGCGACGCGGGCGCCGATCCCGTTGGCGCGACGATGCAATGAGTCGTGGACTCAGGCTCCGCGCATGGGGAGCCGCGCTGCTTGCACTCTCGGGGAGTTTCTGGGTCGGCGGCACGCGTGCCGAGCCCGTCATGGCCGATCAGGCGCCGCAGGCGTGGATTGACTATGCACAGCTCGTTTCGCAGCGCTTGCAGGGTGCGCTTGCGGGAGACAGCGAACCGGCGCAGCGCTTTGCTGAGTTCTTTAGGCACTGGGCCGTGACAGATGCAGATACGGGCTTGGACGCGAGCGTTGGTGCAGGCCCGCTCTCAGACGCGTTACCCTCGCCAGAGGGCGACGCGTTCGATGCGCCGACGCTGAGGGTCAGGGTCTGGCTGGATCGTATCGGCCACGTGGCTCGCGTCGAGTTTGACCCGGTCGATGACGATCGCGCGGGTTCGGACCTGCGGGCGTTGCTGTTGGCGCAGACGGTGGGCAGGGCGCCTCCACGTCGGATGAGGCAGCCCGTGATCGTGCGTTTGGCATTGAGGGCGGAGCTATAAAAAGACATGTGCGGAAATCGTGTTTTGTCGAATTTGTTGAAGGTCAATCATGCAGTGGGAGTCAGGAAGATGAAGAAGCTTGTCATCGCGGTGAGTAGTTTTGTATTGGGTTTGCCGATGAGCGCTTATGCTCAGAGCACTGTCGTGACCCATTCGGGCCAAGCGTCGGTAACGCAGGCGGATGTCACTGCAATCCTGAAATCGCTAAGCCCCGAGGTCCGGGTGCGACTGGCGGGCGATCCGGCGAAGCTGGACCAGCTGGTGCGTAGTCGCCTGGCCGTCACGGCAGTGCTGGCCGAGGCCAGCGCAAAAGGTTGGGACAAACAGCCGCAGGTCCAAGCGATGATTGAGGAGGCGCGTCGCGACGTGGTGATGCGCAGCTACCTGGCGTCGATCAGTACGCCGTCCCCGGACTACCCCTCTGATACGGAAGTTCAGGCGGCGTATGACCAGAACAAGGCGGCCCTGACGGTGCCACGTACGTTGCGTCTGGCGCAGATTTATATTGCAACGGCGCCAAATGCAGACGCAGCCACACTTGATCTGGCGCGCAAGCGGGCGGCCGACCTGGCCCATCAGGCACGTGAATCGGGAGCAGATTTCGCTGCACTAGCGAAAGCGAATTCACAGGACAAGCCCAGCGCGGCAAACGGGGGCGACATGGGATTCATGGCCGACACCGCCCTCGTGCCGGAGATTCGTAAGGCAGTCGACGGAATGAAAGCGGGGGAGGTGGCGGGGCCAATCCAGACAACGGCCGGGTTTCACGTAATCAAGCTCGTAGACACGCATCCGGCGGGCGTGCGCGCTCTGGCTGACGTGAAGGAACAGATTCGCGCGGAACTGAAGCAACAGCGCGCGCAGCAAAACGCTCAAGCCTACATGGCCAAGCTGGCGGGTCCGGGCGCAGCCACAATCGATGAAGCGGCGCTGAGCAAGGCCGTGGACGCGGCCCAGTGAGTGCGGCACGGTAACAGAGGCGCGAATCAATTGACGAGGCATGGTGTGGACAGCGAGCAGTATCCGCCAGGGGAGCGGACTCTTGATGTGGACGCTTACCTGGCGAGAAGCGGCATCGATGGCGCTTCTCGCTCGGATGAAGCCGCTACTGCGACGTACCTGCCGGTGAGGTGCCCGGTCTGCTTTGGCGAACTCGCGTCGACCCTGGAGCCGGGCGACGCCGCGCGGCACTTCTTCCATCGGTGGACGGGGGACGACGCGCGATGTGCCCTCACGACATTGTCGTATCAGCCCGAGGGCATGAGCGTGCGCCATCTTCGCGATGTCGAGACCGCCTTGCGGCATCGCAAGGCATTCTTCGTTAGCTGGCAGCGTCACTACGCTGTCATGCGACAGCTCGCACCCGCGCTCTCACTAGGACGCTTCAC
>NZ_JAMFSB010000104.1 GCF_026225065.1 Paraburkholderia sp.
CGGCATATCAGGTCGAGATTCGCCGCACTGCCCTCGGCATTCCGCATGTGAAAGCGGACGACTGGGGCAGCCTCGGCTACGGATATGGCTATGTGCAGGCCCAGGACAATCTGTGCACGATGGCCGACGCCTTCGTCACCTATCGGGGCGAGCGCTCGCGCTACTTCGGCGCTAAGGCGCGGCCGTCTAACGATGACACGTTCGGCCAGCCATCCAATCTCGACGCCGATTTTTTCTTCCGCTTCATCGACGACGGCGCAGCGGTAGCACGCTACCGCAACAGCCAGACGCCGGAAATGCGCGCGCTGGTGGACGGGTTCGCGAGTGGCTACAACCGCTATGTGGACGAGCTTGCCAAGGGCGAATTCGCTGGAGCGCATACGGCCTGCCGCTCGACGCCGTGGGTCGGCAAGATCAGCACGGCGGATGTTTACCGGCGTCTGTATACGGCTAACCTAGCAGGCGGCGCAGGCCGTTTTGTGTCTGCGATTGCGACAGCGCAGCCGCCAGGCGCTACGGCCGGCGGAACGAAGCCGATGGCATCCGCGACTTCGTCGCAAGGCTCGCCGGATTCGCAGAGCCTGGCGTCCACCGCTCCGCTCATGGATTTCGGCGGCCACGCTGGCGTGGGCAGTAATGGCCTCGCGTTCGGTGCCGACGCCACTCACAATGGCAGCGCTATCCTGTTCGGAAATCCGCACTGGTTCTGGAGCGGACCAGCCCGTTTCTACCAGGCACAACTGACCATCCCTGGGAAACTCGATGTCAGCGGTGTGTCGTTTCTCGGTTCGCCGGTGATCGAGATCGGTTTCAACCGGGACGTTGCGTGGACACACACGGTGTCCACCGCGTCGCGGTTCGGGCTGTTTCAGTTAAGCCTGGTGCCGGGCTCGACGACGTCGTATCGGTACGACGGACAGGTGGAAGCGATGACACCGACCCGCGTCACCGTTGACGTCCGTTCGGACGACGGCACGGTGCGGCCAGTCACGCGGACACTCTACCGTTCGCGGTTTGGGCCAATGCTCAACCTGAGTTCGATGTCGCCGGCACTCGTATGGAACACGCAACAGGCGTTCGCCCTGCGCGACATCGACGCGGACAACTTCCGCGTCTTCGAAAACTTCCTTGACTGGAATCAGGCGCGCTCGCTCGACGACTTCATCCGCATCCAGAAGCGGAATGCGGCGGTGCCTTGGGTCAATACGCTTGCCATTGGTCGCGGCGATCCGCGCGTCTGGTACGCGGACATCGGCGCCATCCCGAATGCTCCCGATAGTCTCGTGGAGCGCTGCACACCCCCCGTCGGCAAGGCGTTCGCCCACTCGATTCCGGGCGTGCCCGTGCTCGACGGCACACGCAGCGATTGCGACTGGCAGGTCGACCGCAGTGCTGCACAGCCTGGCGCGATGCCGGTCGCGCAGATGCCGAGCCTGTTGCGGCGCGACTATGTCGGCAATTTCAACGGCAGCTTCTGGCTCACTAATCCGGCTGAGCCCCTGACCGGCTACGCGCGGGTAATTGGCCCAATCGATGCGGCGCAGTCTCTGCGTACCCGCCTCGGCCACATGATTGCCGCACAGTTGCAGGCCGATCCAGCTGGCGTATCACCGGCCGCTTTGCAACGCGCGGCGCTGGACAGCCGCTCGATGTCGGCAATCCTTTTCAAGCAACCGGTGCTCGACCGTCTGTGCGTGACAGGCGACGCAAACGATCTGCAGCAGGCATGCGCCGTCCTCGCGGCATGGGACGATACCGCCGATGCCGACGCCCGCGGCGCAACGTTGTGGAACGTTTTCTGGGAGCATCTCCGGGATATTCCGGCGGCGCCGTTGTACGCCGTGCCGTTCGATCCTAAGCAACCGTTGACCACACCGGCCGGCATCGCGGTGGACCATGCAAAACTCGCGACGACAATGCAAGCCGCACTCGCCGATATGCACAACGCCGGCATTGCCATCAATGCACCGCGCAGCGCGGCGCTCTACGTGCAGCGCAACGATGAGCGCATTCCGCTCTTTGGCGGCTGCGACCCGGAAGGCTACTTCACGGCGGCTTGTGCGCAGCATCCGTTCGATGCCCGTGGCGACTCGATGAACGCAAATCCAAACGGCAACAGCTACCTGCAGGTGGTGCGGTTCGAGCAGGGCGAGGTTCTGGCCGATACGCTGCTCGCGTCATCGGAATCGGACGATCCCGCTTCGCCGCATTACGCCGACGGGACTCGCGAATATGCGAGCAAACACTGGATGCGGGTACCGTTTAGCGAAGAAGCGATTGCGCACGATCCGGCGCTGGTCACTCAGGTGCTGACGGCGCCGGCGTCGGACGGTGCGGCAGCGCGCTGATTCATGCTGCAGGAAGGCGTGGTTCAAGCGAGAGTCGCAGCGCGGCGGCCAGTGCGTGAGAACGTGAGCGCAGCGTGAACGCGCCGCTTACTCGGCGATCGGCCGGCCGTCACGCCCCATCCAGCCGTTAGCGCACGCGAGACGCGTCGAACGAGTAATGATACTCATCGCTTACGGCACCTTTGAACTCGTCTGCATGTTCGACCAGGCGGGTGCGGATAAATCCCAGAGACTCCACTAGTGCGATCGATGCCGCGTTGCGAGTGTCGATCTGCGCGTCGACTCGCGTTATCTGAAATGTTGCCAGAACACTCGATAGGGCAGCGGTTACGGCCTCTGATGCAATCCCCTGTCGTTGATAGCGAGGGA
>NZ_JAMFSB010000105.1 GCF_026225065.1 Paraburkholderia sp.
AATGGCCGAACGGCGAATTCGCCAACATGATCCTCGACGACGGCGGCGACGCCACGTTGCTGCTGATCCTCGGCTCGAAGGCTGAAAAGGATCGCTCGGTCATCGCCAAGCCGAACAACGAGGAAGAAGTCGCGCTGTACAAGTCGATCGCTTCGCACCTCGACGCAGATCCGACCTGGTACTCCACGCGCCTGAAGCACATCAAGGGCGTGACGGAGGAAACCACCACGGGCGTGCACCGTCTGTACCAGATGGAAACGGAAGGCCGCCTGCCATTCCCGGCTATCAACGTCAACGATTCGGTTACCAAGTCGAAGTTCGACAATCTGTACGGCTGCCGTGAATCGCTGGTCGACGGTATCAAGCGCGCCACCGACGTGATGATCGCCGGCAAGATCGCACTAGTCGCGGGTTACGGCGACGTGGGCAAGGGCTGCGCGCAATCGCTGCGCGGCCTGGGCGCGACGGTGTGGGTCACGGAAATCGATCCGATCTGCGCACTGCAGGCGGCGATGGAAGGGTACCGTGTCGTGACGATGGAATACGCCGCCGACAAGGCCGACATCTTCGTGACGGCCACCGGCAACTTCCACGTGATCGGCCACGACCACCTGAAGGCGATGCGCCACAACGCGATCGTCTGCAACATCGGTCACTTCGACTCGGAAATCGATATTGCGTCGACCCGTCAGTACCAGTGGGAAAACATCAAGCCGCAAGTCGACCACATCATTTTCCCGGACGGCAAGCGCGTCATCCTGCTGGCTGAAGGCCGCCTCGTGAACCTCGGTTGCGCCACCGGCCACCCGTCGTTCGTGATGTCGAACTCGTTCACCAACCAGACGCTCGCGCAGATCGAACTGTTCACCCAAGGCGGGAAGTACGAGAACAAGGTGTACGTGCTGCCGAAGCATCTCGACGAGAAGGTGGCGCGCCTGCATCTGGCGCGCATCGGCGCGAACCTGACCGTGCTGTCGGACGAGCAGGCGGGCTATCTCGGTGTCGACAAGAACGGTCCGTTCAAGCCGAACCACTACCGTTACTAAGTAGACCGATAGGCAGTGCAACAGGCAAGCTAAGCAGCGCGTGCCGCCGCCGGTAGCCGCACAGGCAATCCGGCGGGCGGCACACGGCAAAGGCGGTGCCGGACTGGCAACCGGCCTTTGCCGCCTGGCCGGACTGTTGCGCTCAATCCCGGACTTTCAGCCAAAAAGGAGCTCTACATGACCGTGCTGCTGACCTGGGTGATCAATGCGCTCGCGCTCCTGATCATCACGTACCTCGTCCCTTCGATCCACATCCGCAGCTTCGGCACCGCGCTGATCGTTGCGGTGGTGCTCGGGTTGATCAACACCGTGCTGCGACCGGTGCTGATCCTGCTGACGCTGCCCGTGACGATCGTCACGCTCGGACTCTTCATTCTGGTGGTCAACGCACTGTGCTTCTGGCTGTGCGCATCGCTGCTGAAGGGCTTCGAAGTGTCGGGCTTCTGGTCGGCGTTCATCGGTTCGATCCTGTACAGCATCGTTTCCTGGCTGCTGTCCGCGCTCATCTTCGGCAACAAGAGTTTCGGCTGAAGTGAGCTTCATTTTTAGAAGGGCGATCGAGTCATGAATCCGCTCGAACTTTCATTCGAATTCTTCCCGCCGAAGACGCCAGACGGCGTCGAGAAGCTGCGCGCCACGCGCGCACAACTCGCGCCGCTCAAGCCGAAGTTCGTCTCCGTCACCTTCGGCGCCGGCGGCTCGACGCAGCGCGGCACGCTCGACACCGTCGTCGATATGGCGAAGGAAGGGCTGGCAGCGGCGCCGCATCTGTCCTGTATCGGCTCGTCGAAGGAGAGCCTGCGCGCGATCCTCAACGAGTACCGTTCGCATGGCATCCGCCATATCGTCGCGCTGCGCGGCGACCTGCCGTCCGGCATGGGTGAGGTCGGCGAGTTTCGCTATGCGTCGGAGCTGGTGAGCTTCATTCGCGCCGAGTTCGGCGACTGGTTCTGGATCGAGGTGGCCGGTTATCCGGAGTACCACCCGCAGGCGCGCTCGCCGCGTCACGATCTGGAAAACTTTGCCCGCAAGGTGAAGGCCGGCGCCAATTCGGCGATCACGCAGTACTTCTTCAACGCGGATGCGTATTTCCGCTTCGTGGACGATGCGCGGAAGCTCGGCGTCGACGTGCCGATCGTGCCCGGCATCATGCCGATCACGAACTTTTCGCAGTTGATGCGCTTCTCTGAGATGTGCGGCGCGGAAGTGCCGCGCTGGGTGGCGCGCCGGCTGGAAAGCTACGGCGACGACCGCGAAGCGATCCGCGCGTTCGGACTCGATGTGGTCACGGACTTGTGTCAGCGTCTGATCGACGCGCGCGCGCCGGGGCTGCATTTCTACACGCTCAACAACGCAGCGGCCACCAAAGGCATCTGCGACCGGTTGAATGCTTGACGTTTAAGCTTCACACCGCGCGGCCGGCTGGCTGCGCGGTTCAACTCGCGCTGCTCCTGCGTGTTCCCTGTTCCTTCTCCCTGTCCGTTTCCGCCATATTTGGTGCGTTGCCGCAGACACGCGTTGCATGCCCGCCGTACGCGGGGTAGAACCCTGGATTGAAGCTGAATATTGTGCCGTCTATGATCGGGGCGCAGCCGACCCGGCTGCTGTCCGGAGACCGTCATGACAGTGTCATCCATGCTGTTCGCAGTTCGCCAGTATTGCCTGCCCGCCCTGACAACCCTGGCCGTTGCCACGGCATGCTGCACACCTTTCACCGCATCGGCCGCCTCTCTGCCCGATAAAACCCTCGTGTTCTGCTCGGAGGGCAGCCCAGCGGGCTTCGATTCTGCGCAGTACACCACCAGCGTCGAGTTCACCGCGGGCTCCTACACCGTCTACAACCGGCTGGTCGAGTTCGTCCAGGGCGGCACTGACATCGAGCCGGGCCTCGCCGAGAAGTGGGACGTCTCCCCGGACGGTCTGCAATACACGTTTCACCTGCGCCATGGGGTGAAGTTCCAGACCACCTCCTTCTTCAAGCCGACGCGCGAATTCAATGCGGACGACGTCGTGTTCACCTTCCAGCGCATGCTGGATCCGGACCAGCCGTTTCATAAGGCGTATCCGGTGCCGTTCCCTTACTTCAGCGATCTGGGACTCGTGAAGAACGTCGATAAGATCGAGGCGCTCGACCCGTA
>NZ_JAMFSB010000106.1 GCF_026225065.1 Paraburkholderia sp.
CCGTCGCGCGAGACCTCGACCGTGAACCATTCCGAGACCGCGTTGACGCACTTGGCGCCGACACCGTGCGTGCCGCCGGAGTAGATATAGCCGCCCTGGCCGTACTTGCCGCCAGAGTGGAGCGTGGTGAGCACCATCTCAACGCCGGGAATCTTATACTGCGGATGAATGTCGACTGGGATGCCGCGGCCTTCATCGCGGATGGAAATGGAGCCGTCGACGTGGATCGTCACTTCGATCTTCTTGCCGTGGCCGGCGAGATGTTCGTCAACCGAGTTGTCGAGCACCTCGGAAATGCAATGATGCAGCGCCCGTTCATCGGTTCCGCCGATGTACATGCCCGGCTTTTTGCGAACGGCTTCAAGGCCTTCGAGCTTGCCTAGCTGCTCAACTCCGTACTCTTTTTTAACCGTCGAATCGTGCTGGATGTACTCGTCTCCGCTGTCAGATGCAGCGGGCTTTTTGGGGTCTGCCATAAGTGGGTCATTGTACCGAAAATTCCGCCTTCTTCACAACAAGTAATGCGTGATTTCCGGAGGAATCTTTCGGTGGATTTTCAGAGGAAAAACGTGAATTCACCTCCAACACGCCGACTCGACGATTCCAGATGTCTCGAATGCCTTAGCGCGCCCGGTTCCACGCCTCGGTGGCGTAGCGCTCGCGCTCCAGCTCTTCGGCGCGCGCAACCTCCTCGGCGGTGAGTTCGCTGGGCTCGACGGGAAGCTCGAGGTGCGCGGTGAACGCCTTCGCGAAGCCGGCGCGCAGGCCGGTGTTGCGGGCCGGATCGGGCAACAGGATGCTGCCTTGGTGGAGCAGCCCTTCGCGCGTGCGGCGCTGGGCCGCGCCGCTCAGCTTGCCCGTCGGCGCGACGATATCGAACTTCACCGGCTTGGCGAAACAGGCGTCGGACTCGACCGCGTGCGCGGCGGGCGTGAGCTCGCTCGCAATCCCGCAGGCCTTGAGTGCCGCCTGCACGCCGCGATGGATGTGGCAATAGCTTTCCGGCGCGGACATCTCCATCCACGGATGCGAGCGCGGCAGCACGATCGTGTAGGTGACATCGTGCGCGTGGTCGACGAGCCCGCCGCCGGTGTAGCGCCGCACAAAAGGCCTCTCACCTGCCAGCGCCGCCGGCTGGAAGTAGCCGAGGCTGACGGCCGGGACACTCCACTCGTAGAGCCGCAGCACAGGCGCAGTTACGTTGCGCAGCAAGGCCTCGTCGACGGCCATGTTCTGCGCCGGCGAGCCCGCGCCGTGAGTAAGAAGACGCCAGGAGGTCATGTAAAGGTTAACTTAATCGTCGCTTGATAGTCAGGGTTAGCGTGCAACCGTAGTTCATTATGAGCCTCTTCGCGAACCTAATGGGTAAGATCTTCGGACATGCTACCACCGTCGCCGCTGCTGCGATTACTCCGGCGCCCTCGGGCTCGAAACCGGGGACTGGGCCGATCGACGCGCCGACGCCGGCTGTTGCTTCGTCCGCTCCCGCCCCGGCCAGCGCGCCCGTTGCCGCCGCTCCCGCGCAGGTGGACGTCGGCGCCATCCTCGACGGACTCGCCGCCAAGAATTCGGAGAAGCTCGACTGGAAGCATTCCATTGTCGATCTGATGAAGCTCGTCGGTGAAGACAGCAGCCTCTCGGCGCGCAAGCAACTGGCCGCCGAGTTGAAGTACACCGGCGACACGAACGACTCCGCTACGATGAACGTCTGGCTGCACACGCAGGTCATGCACGCGCTGGCGGCAAACGGTGGCAAGCTGCCGTCGGACCTCGCCGGCTGATCTGAACTAAAAGAAGCAGTTACGCGAAAGAAGCAACTACGCGAAGCATGAAGACGTCGGCGGCGCCCGCCGCCGACTCCGCATTACCTCTACTGCCCCTCCACCGCCCGCAACAGCTGCGTGACTTTTCCATGCTCATGCAGGATGGCCGGGCTCGTCTGCAATAACGGCAGATAGCGCGGCAAAAATGCATTGTCTGGCTGATCCGCTGAGAACAGACCTGTCACGGCCCCGACTGCGGACAGGCGATCGGTAGCAGTGGCCTTCTTGTCGTCGAGCGTCTCGTCGACATTGGCAATCACCGTCGAAAGCGGTGAGAGCCAGCGAAACCCCGAGCCATTGATCAGCACTTGTAGAAACGCCGCCGGCGTCACCGGGCCGAATTCCTTCTCGTAGGACGCGCGCTCGTGATCGAGGATCGCCTTGTGCAGCGACAGCAACGGCCGGCGCACCTCAGACAGGAATTGAATGGCTTGCTGTTCAGTCATGGCGCAACTCCTGGGGGGTAAAGGGGCATGCTAGCAAACTTCCCTGTGCGACACGCTACGTACATATTTTTTAAAGGGCGACTACAATTTCCTCGTTCCACATCGTGCTGCCGGTTCATCGCGAGCCCAAACAATAAATCCGCAATCGGAGTCCCCATGACAACGCTCAATATCAACGGTCAGACGCATACCGTCGACGCACCCCCCGACATGCCTTTGCTGTGGGTCTTACGAGACCTGGTCGGCCTGACGGGCACGAAGTTTGGTTGCGGGATTGCCCAGTGCGGCGCCTGTACCGTGCATCTGGACGGCGCGGCGGTGCGCTCGTGCGTATTGCCGGTGGCGGCTGTCGGCGACAAGAAGATCACCACCATCGAAGCGGTTGGCGAGACGCCCGCGGGGAAGAAGGTGCAGCAGGCCTGGCGGCAGATCGACGTGGTGCAGTGCGGTTACTGTCAGTCGGGGCAGGTGATGTCGGCCGCCTCGCTGCTGACGCAGAACCCCAATCCCACCGATGCGGATATCGACGCGGCCATGGCTGGCAACATTTGCCGCTGTGGCACCTACAACCGCATTCGCGCGGCGATCAAGCAAGCGGCAAAGGAGGCCTGACATGTCGCAAGGTCTGCTTGATTCGCAAAACGCCGGCAGCGCTGGAAGAACCGCGCAGGGCGGCAAGGGCGCCGCTCAGGGTGATAACGGCTCGCATCTTTCCCGCCGTACTTTTCTGAAATTCGGTGTCACGGTGGGTGTTGCCGCAGGCGGCGGCCTGCTGCTCGGCTTCGGCTTGCCGACCGTGAGCCAGGCGCAGGGCCAGGATCCAACGGGCAAATCGGTAATCGGCGGGGATGCGAGCGAACCCGCACCGGCTGGGGTGTTCGCGCCGAACGCCTTTATCCAGATCGACAACACCGGCAAGGTGACGCTGGTGATTCCCAAGGTCGAGATGGGCCAGGGCATCTACACGTCGATCCCGATGCTGATCGCGGAAGAGCTCGAAGTCTCGCTCGACAGCGTCACGCTCGACCACGCGCCGCCCAACGAGAAGCTCTTCATGGATCCGCTGCTCGGCGGTCAGCTGACCGGCGGCTCGACTTCGATCCGTTACGCATGGGATCCGATGCGCAAGGCAGGCGCCACCGCTCGTGTGCTGCTGATTAGTGCCGCGGCGCAGCAATGGCAGGTCGATCCGGCTACCTGTCACGCGCAGGCTGGGCAGGTGATTCATGCGGCCAGCAATCGCAGCCTCGGCTACGGCCAGTTGGTGGATGCCGCAGCAAAGTTGCCGGCGCCGCAGAATGTACCGCTCAAGGATCCGAAGGACTTCAAGATCATCGGCACGGCGGTCAAGCGGTTGGACTCGCCGGAGAAGGTGGACGGCACCGCCGTGTTTGGCCTCGACGTGCGCGTACCGGACATGGTCTACGCGGCCATCGCAACGTGTCCGGTGTTCGGCGGCACGCTAGGCAGCGTCGACGACACCAATGCCAAAAAGATTCCCGGTGTACGTCAGGTCATCAAGGCTGACAACGCGGTAGCTGTTATCGGCGATCACACGTGGGCCGCCAAGCGCGGCCTTGCAGCGCTGCAGATCACCTGGAATGAAGGCGCGGGCGCGAGTCTTTCGATGAAGCAGATCGTCGACGATCTCAGCGCCGCGGCAGATCACGGCAACGGTGCCGTAGCGCGCAAGGACGGCGACGTCGCGAAGGGTTTCTCGGACGCCAAGACACGCGTCGATGCGGTCTATCAGCAACCGTTCCTCGCCCACGCCACGATGGAACCGGTCAACTGCACCGTGCATGTGCGACCGGATGGCTGCGATATCTGGCTGGGCACGCAGGTGCCAACGCGTATCGTCGATACGGCCGTGAAAATTACCGGCCTGCCGGCAGAGAAGATCACCGTGCATAACCACCTGCTCGGCGGTGGATTCGGGCGCAGACTGGAATTCGACATGGCCACCCAGGCGCTGAAGATCGGCAAGCAGCTGGGCACACCGGTCAAGGTCGTATGGACGCGTGAAGAAGACATCCAGCACGACATGTACAGGCCGTACTACTACGACAAGATCTCGGCGGGACTCGACGCGAACGGCAAGCCGATCGCTTGGCAGCATCGGATTGTCGGCTCGTCGGTCATCGCCCGCTTTGCGCCGCCGGCGTTCAAGAACGGCATCGACCCCGATGCGGTGGAAGTTGCCACCGATCTGCCGTACGACCTGCCAAACCAGCTGATCGACTATGTGCGTCAGGAACCCCGCACGGTGCCGACTGCATTCTGGCGCGGCGTCGGTCCGACGCGCGGCACCTTCGTGGTGGAGAGTTTCATCGACGAGCTAGCCGCGCAGGCCAAGGTGGACCCGGTGAAATACCGGCGCGATCTGCTCGGCAAAACACCGCGTGCGCTGAATGTGCTCGACACAGCAACCCAGGCGGCCGGCTGGGGCAGCACAAGCCTGCCGAAGGGCCAGGGCCGCGGGGTCTCGGTCATGCACGCGTTCGGCAGCTTCTTTGCGATGGTCGCGGACGTCACGGTCGACCAGGGCGAGGTGACCGTGAACCGCGTGGTCTGCGCGGTCGATTGCGGGATGGTGGTCAATCCAAACACCATCGAAGCGCAGGTGCAAGGCGGCATCATCTTCGGCATCACGGCGGCGCTGTACAGCGAGATAACGATCAAGGACGGTCGCGTCGAGCAGAACAACTTCACCGACTACCGGATGCTGCGCATCGACCAGACACCGGGTATCGAAGTGCATATCGTGAAGAGCACCGAAGCGCCTGGCGGGATCGGCGAGCCGGGCACGGCGGCGTTGGCGCCGGCCCTGGCAAACGCGATCTATGCCGCTACCGGCAAACGGCTGCGGCAGTTGCCGGTTGGCAGCCAGCTGCAAACCGTTTAATCGGAGACCGACCATGATCAAAACATTGAAGGTTTCCGGCACGGCGCTCGGTTTCGCGCTGAGCTTGGCGTCGCCGTTTGCCGTGCAGTCAACTGCACACGCCGCAGACGACGCCCTGGTGCAGCGCGGCGCATATCTCGCCAAGCTCGGCGATTGCGTCGCCTGCCACTCGGCCCCCAAAGGCAAGCCGTTCGCGGGCGGATTGCCGATGACGACCCCCATGGGCAAGATCTACACCACCAACATCACGCCTGATCCTGACACCGGAATCGGCCGTTATACGGAGGAAGACTTTGCCAAAGCGTTGCGCGAGGGCGTGGCGAAGGATGGGCACAATCTCTATCCGGCGATGCCGTATCCGTCGTACGCGAAGGTCAACGACGACGATGTGAAGGCGCTGTACGCGTTCTTCATGAAGGGCGTGGCGCCCGTGCAGCAGGCCAATCGCGAGTCCGACATTCCGTGGCCGCTCAACATGCGCTGGCCGTTGAAGTTCTGGAACGTGGTGTTTCTGGACAAGGCCGTCTATCAGGACAAGTCTGGCAAAGACGTAGCGTGGAACCGTGGCGCCTATATCATCCAGGGCCTTGGACATTGCGGCTCGTGCCACACGCCGCGCGGTATCGCGTTCCAGGAGAAGGCGCTCGATGAAAGCGGCAGCGCGTATCTGACCGGCGGCACACTCGACGGCTGGTTCGCCGCCAATCTGACCCAGGAGCATAACGTCGGACTTGGGCGCTGGTCGGAGGCGGATATCGCGGCTTTCCTGAAGACCGGGGCGAACGCGCATGCATCGGCGTTCGGCTCGATGACCAGCGTGATCAACAACAGTACGCAAGCCACCAATGACACGGATATCGCCGCGATGACGAGCTATCTGAAGTCGCTGCCGGCCGCTGGCGGTACGGGCGCGCCGCAGTATGCCTACGACCCGCAGGCGACGAAGGTGTCGCTATCCCGTCCAGCGAACGACGGCGGCGCGCGTGTCTATACCGAGTACTGCATGCATTGTCATGGCGTGGATGGCCGCGGCTTCGCGCCGATGCTGGCGCCGCTGGCGGGCAACCCGAATGTGCTGGAGCACGATGCGTCGTCGCTGATCAACGTCACGTTGAACGGCACCGACGATCTGGTGATTCAGGGCGTTCCGGCGCCGTACCCGATGCCGAACTACGCACCCGTGCTGAACGACAGGCAGATCGCGGATGTGCTGACGTTCGTCCGGGCAGGGTGGAATAACGGCGCGCCGGCGGTGACTTCGGACGAGGTGGCGAAGCTAAGAAAATCGACGCAGGCGGCCCGCTAGGATCGCAACATTGGAAGGCGGCAGCGTGGTTTGCGGCAACCGTAGCCGTATCCGGTTGCCGCCTGCCATTTCAGTCCGTCACCGGTGCTGCCCAACCTTCTGCCGTTTCTCCAGCGCACGCGCATACCAGGTGAGCGGGAAACACATCGCGAAGTAGATCAGCGCCACCATCCCGTAGATCGGAAACGGCCGGAACGCTGCGTTGGTAATCATCGTGCCGGTCTTCGTCAACTCGGTGAAGCCGATGATCGAGGTCAGCGCGGTGCTTTTTACCACCTGCACCAGAAAGCCGACCGTCGGCGCCACCGCAATCTTTTTAGCCTGTGGCCACACGATGTAGCGCAACTGCTGGCCGAACGTCATGCCGAGACTCGCGCCCGCAGCCCACTGGCCGCGCGGCACCGCCTCGACACAACCGCGCCAGATATCCACCAGATAGGCGCTGGTATAAAGCGTCAGCGTCACGATGGCGGCTGTCCACGGCGAGACGTCCACGCCTAACAGCGGCAAACCGAAGAAAGCCAGGAACAGTTGCATCAGCAACGGCGTACCCTGGAACAGTTCGACGTACACCGACACCGCCCGCCGCAACCACGGCAGCGGCGACACGCGCATGGCCAGCAGCGCGAATCCCACCAGACCTCCGCAGACAAACGCGATCACGGACAGCAGCACCGTCCAGCGCGCGGCGAGCAACAGATTGCGGGCGATATCCCACAGCGTAAATTCGACCATGATCAGCGCTCCGTCGGGACAGCGCGCGGACCACGCCACGCGAGCAGCAGACGCCAGCCGCGCGGCTCGTCGGGCCGTTGCGGCATGCGGCCTGCAAAGAGGCCGCGGCCGAGCCAGTTGAGCACCTGGCGCAACACGATGGAGAGCACCAGATACGTCACCGTGATGATCACGTAGCTTTCGAACGAGCGGAAATTGCGCGACTGGATGAAGTTCGCCGCGTAGGTCAGATCCGGCACCGAGATCTGCGATACGACCGCCGAGCCGAGCATCACGATCAGAACCTGGCTCAGCAGCGACGGGAACACGTTGGCCAGCGCCTGGGGCAGCACGACGAAGCGGAACACCTGGCGTCCGTGCAGGCCGAGCGCCTGCGCCGCCTGCACCTGGCCGCGCGACACCGATTCGATACCGGAGCGCACGATCTCGATGGCGTAGGCGCCGAGATTGACCGTCATCGCGAGAATGGCGGCCTGGATCTCGTCGATATGGATGCCGAGAGTCGGCAGGCCGAAGAATACGAAGAACAACTGCACGATGAACGGCGTGTTGCGGATCAGTTCGACATACACCGCGATCAACCTGCGCGCCCAGCGCGGTCCGGCGACGCTGACGCTTGCGCCGCCGATCCCCACGAGCCCGCCCAGCACCGTGGACAAGGCAGTCAGCCCCAAGGTGACGGCGGCGCCGCGTGCAAGCATGCCCACATAGATGCCGAAGCCGCTGAAATCGAACGCATAACTCATGACATGCCGCTCATCGTGAATCGGACTCCCGCCGGGCCACGTCAGGCTCCGGACAAAACGGTTATAGATCGGCCGGCAGCGGCGCCCGCAGCCACTTCTGCGAAATCGCGTTCATCGTGCCGTCCTTGCGGGCGCGGGCAATCGTGTCGTCGATTTTCTGCTTCAGGCGCGGTTCGTTCTTGTTCAGGCCGACGTGATCCGGCGAACTGAACAGGGCGAACTTCTGCTCGGGATCGTTGGGTGGATGGCGCGCCAGGATCGTCGCCCCGACATCGTTACCGACCACCATCAACTGTACCTGACCAGAAAGAAACGCCGAAATTGCACCGTTAGGATCGTCGAAACGTTTGATCGTCGCGCTGGGCGGCGCGATCTTGGTGACGCTCAGGTCTTCCAGGGTGCCGCGTGCTACCGAGATGGTCTTGCCGGCGAGATCCCCAGCGTTCTTGACCGGCAACGCTTTTGGGCCGAACACGGCGAGGTAGTAGGGAGCGTAAGGCTGCGAGAAGTCGATCACCTTCTCGCGTTCCGGCGTCTGGCCGACCGAGAGCAGCATGTCGGCCTTGTGGTCGGCCAGGTAAGCCATGCGGTTGTCGCCCGTCACCTGGACCAGTTCCACCTTCGCGTTGAGCGCCTTGCCGATCAGGTTGGCGACGTCGATGTCGTAACCTTCCGGCTTCATGTCCGGACCGATCGAGCCGAACGGCGGGTAGTCTTCGAATACGCCGATCCGCACCACGCCGGATTTGGCGATCGAATCGAGCGCATCCGCATGGGCCGCGGGGGCGATGAACGCGGACAGCGCCACAAAGCCGGCGCATGCCAGCGTCGTGGCGGCCGTCGCCAGTCCACGGCGCAGTTTCCCCAGATGCCCCGGATGGCCCAGATTCCGCAGATGCCGGGTAAGCTGTCCGTACCGGACACGCGGAGCAGGCCGGCCACGCGAGACGCGTGGAGCAAGTGAGTCGGGAGTCGTCATGGTCGTTCCTCTGTCAAAGCGTGGGTATCTATCGGATCAGTTCAAGATCGTCGTTTCAGTGCGCGGCGCGGGCCGCGATCAGCTTGCAGGCATGAGGCGGCAGCTCTGCCAGCACCGGCATGCCGAGCATCAAGCCGGGCGTTTCACGCGGGGTTGTCGCGGCGGTGAGCGTGAAGCCGGCGCAGTCAATCGTGGCTTCGAGCGAGGCGCCCACGTCACGAATGAAGCTGACCGTGCCACTCAGGCGGTTCTGGCTTTGGCCGGCGGTGTCCGAGCCAATCCTGACGCAGACATCCTCAGGGCGGATCAGCAGGCGAATCTCCGAGGCCGATGCCGGCACGCGCGCCGGCGGCGTCACGAGGATCTGCTGGCCACCTGGCAGGCTTACGCCGCCAGCGCCGTCGTAGGTCACCGGCAGGATGTTGCCGAGGCCGATGAAGTCGGCCACGAACTCGCTGACCGGATCGCGATAGATGTCGAGCGGCTTGCCGACCTGTGCAATCCGGCCTTTCTCCATGACGACGATTTCGTCCGCCATGGTCATCGCTTCGCGCTGATCGTGCGTGACCATGATCGTCGTGATACCGAGGCGCTGTTGCAACAGGCGGATTTCCACCTGCATGGCTTCGCGCAGTTTGGCGTCGAGCGCCGAGAGCGGTTCGTCGAGCAACAGCAGCTTTGGCGACGAAGCGATCGCGCGGGCAATCGCCACGCGTTGCCGTTGCCCACCGGAGAGCTGCGTCACCGGACGGTTTGCCATATGCGGCAACTGGATCAGTTCGAGCAGTGCCGTGACGCGCTGGCTTTGCGCAATCTTGGCGGTCTTGCGCAGGCGCAGCGGATAGGCGATGTTCTGCGCCACCGTCATATGTGGAAACAGCGCGAGCGACTGGAACACCATGCCGAAGTCTCGCTGATTCGCAGGTAAATGCGTGATGTCCCGGCCGGCGAAGCTCACAATCCCTGAGCTCGGCGTTTCCAGCCCTGCGATGATGCGCAACAAGGTGGTCTTGCCGCAACCGGACGGCCCGAGGAAGCAGATCAGCTTGCCGTCCGGCACGCTCAGATCGACGTGGTCGACGGCGTACGCTGCGTTAAAGCGCTTGGTCACGGCCTGCAACGTCAGATGAGTCATGAGAGGCTCCTGCTGGGCCAGAATCGCAAAGGAATCAAAACAGCAACACACTGGGCGTCGCGGCGCGGCATCAAAGGGCGACACCTTCATCGCCAATCAGTGTCTCGAGCAGCCAGATCAGCGCGAAATCGATCGCGACGATGAAGACTGCGAACGAAAACACCGTCGGATCGAGCGACGACACAGTGCGGCTATACAGCCACACTGGCAGCGTCATGGTGTCGATACCGTAGAGAAAAAACGTCACCGTAAATTCGTTGAACGAGATGATGAACGCGAACAGCATGCCGGCGAGAATGCCGGGGCGCATGAGCGGCAAGACGACGTCGATGAGCGCGCGGCCTGGACTCGCACCCATCACGCAGGCGGCTTCCTCGAACTCCGGTCCGATCGCGGCGACCGACGCGGCGCAGTTCTTCACCGTGAACGGCAGCGCCAGAATCACATGCGCAATGATCAGACGGAACACGCCGAGTTCGACCGGCAGCGCATTGAACACCAGCAGCAGCGAGAGCCCGAGCATCACGAGTGGATAGACCAGCGGCAATGCCACTAACTGCTCCACCGCCGGTTTGCCGCGAAACCGGTAGCGGCTCAGCGCATAGGCGGCCGGCACGGAGACCAGCGTGGCGATGATCATGGTAGACACGGCCACGATCAGGCTGGTGGTGAGCGCACTGCCCATCGACAGCGCGTCGCTGGCGTCGGGCGCGACAAAGCTGTGCCACGCCGCGCGATACCACTGCAGACTGTAGCTGGACGGCGGGAATTCGAGCGTGTCTGAGGCACTGAACGACATGGTGATCATCGTCAGGATCGGCAGCGCGGCGAGAAACAGCACGATAGCGGCGAGCAGGGCCGCTGGCTTGCCGAGCCGGCCGGGCATGGTGGCCCGCAGGCGCAGCGTGCGCATCCGGTTGGGGAGGGCGGGCGTGTTCATGTGGACGGCTCCTCGGGAGCGAGACGTTGGGTACGCCGCACGAGACTTTGCGAGAGCGCCATCACGGTCAGCGTGGCAACCATCAGCACCACACCGGAGGCCGACGCGGCCGGCCAGTTCAGCAGCGGTGCGACCTGGTCATGTACCAGCACGGCAAGCATCGGCACGCGGCGCCCGCCGAGCAGCAACGGCACGGCGAACGCGCTGGCGTTATAGGCGAACACCAGCAACGCGCCGGAGACGAGACCAGGCATCGCCAGCGGCAGCATCACGTGAAGCAGGGTCTGCCAGCGGGTTGCGCCCAGCGTGGCGGCGGCCTCTTCATAAGAGCGCGACACCGCGCGCATGGCGCTCGACATCGGCAGCACGGCGAGCGGAAACGCCGTCTGGATCAGCCCGAGCAGCACGCCGTGCTCGCGATACAGCCATAGCACTGGACGCTCGATCAACCCACTCGCGAGCAGCGCGTGATTGAGCAATCCGGCCGGCCCAAGAATCACCAGCCAGCCATAGCCTTGCAACAGCAGATTGACGAGCAGCGGCAGCAGCACGCCCGCCAGCAGCAGGCGCCGCGCAAGTCGCGACTCGGTGCGCGCCATCGCGAGCGCAACCGGGATCGCCAGCAGCACCGCGCAGATCATGCTTTGAAACGCCAGCTTCAAGGTGATCCAGAGGGACCTCATGAAGTAGCTATCGGCCAGGTCCTGATAGTTCTGTAGCGTGAAGCCATGCCACTCGCTGCCCTGGGTGCCAAAACTCATCCGCAGCACGACGAGCGCCGCCGCCGCAAGCACGGCAAGGAACAACAGGATCGGCGCCAGCAGCAGCCACGGCCGGGCCTTCGCCCAGGTGGCGCCGGGCGCGGCGGCGCAAGCCGGTTCGTCCGGCGCACCATCGGCACCCGAGGTTCCCGGCGCATCCGCCATGCCGGGTCCCTCCGAGGTCCCGGAAGCGCGCTGCGAGGAGCGCGCGGGCATCGCCGTCATGCCGAGAAAATCTCGGTATAGCGTTTGATCCACGCCGCCTGCACCGAGGCCAGCGCCTTGTCGTCGTGGAGGATCGCTTTCTCAGCGATCTGCTTCGGACTGGGTACGAACGCGCGGCTCTCGGCCGGGATCACCGCCTTCGAATTGACGGGACCATTGAGGACGTCCGCGGCCATCCGGCCTTGCACGCCCGCATCGAGCGAATGGTTGATGAAGGCGTGAATCAGATCGCTGTCGCCCGGATGCGACTTTGGAATCACCGTGAACATCAACTGCGTGGCGAAGCCTTCCTTCATACCGTAGGTCACGCCCATCTTGTACTCGGGCTTGCGAATCTGATCGGGGAAGAACGCTGGCGAATAGATGCCGCCGATATCGAGCGAACCGGTGCGGAACAGGTCGGCTACCTGGTTCGGGTTCTCGCCGAGCGTCATCACGCGCTCTTTCAGTTCCGCGAGCTTCTTGAAGCCGGGGTCGATGTTCTGTTGCGAGCCGCCCGACATCCTGGCGGCGATGATCGCGAGATCGACCGCTTCGGCCCATTCTGGCGGCGGCAGGAACAGGCGGCCTGCGTACTTCGGATCCCATAACGCCTCGTACGACGCAGGAGCGGTTTTGACGGTCGAGGTGTTGTAGATCAGGCCATCGGACCACAGCAGGTAGCCGACACCGAAACCGTCCGCGCCAGTGCGGTATTGCGGCTCGACTTCCTTCAGGTTGGGCAGCTTGTCGAGGTCGGGTTTGACCAGCAGACCCGCATCGCCGAGGCCCGAGGCGCCCACGCCCGCGAGCGTGATGACGTCGTAGGTCGGGCGGTCGCCCGCGGCCTTGACCTTGGCGACCATGCCCGAGGTGCCGTCGGCGCGATCGGCGATCACCTTGGCGCCGGTCTTCGCGGTGAACGTCGCGGCGATATTGCGCAGTGCCGCGGCGCCCGTATCGTCAGACCAGGTCAGGAGACGCAAGGTCTTGCCGGAGAACTTCTGCTCCTGCGCCCTCAGATTCACGAACGGCATGGGCAGCGTCGACGCTGCCAGCGCAGCGCCTAGCGCCTTGATAGCCTGCCTTCTGCCGTATTTGATGTCCTGCATGAGCGTTTCTCCCGGGTTGAACAGGGCAACTTTCGCGCGAGTCGTGCTGTGCGAACGCGTTGCGGGTGGATGCACTCTAGGTTTGCCAAAATCACCCAACAAACGAAATCTCTGCATGGACGCCATGACGTAAGCTCATGCGCCGGGCCGAAGGCATCGGCCGGGCACGGTGTGTCGTGGCATGAGCGCCGCGCATGCAGCCCTCAGGTGGAATGAACCGCGAAGTTTTTTGATCGCTTATGCTGAAGGCTCGCCGGGCGCGAGCAGCCCCCTCGCTGCGCGTTTTGGCGATGCGTTTTCCTGATACCCAGACTGGGCCCATGCGACGACTTCCCCCGCTGAACGCGCTGCAGATCTTCGAGACCGTGGCGCGCCACCGCAGCTTCACACGTGCGGCCGACCATCTCTGCCTGACGCAGGGTGCGGTCAGCCGGCAGATTCTCGCGCTTGAGGACTACTACAAGTTTCCGCTGTTCAAGCGTCAGGCGAAAGGCCTCACGCTCACGGCTGAGGGCGAGTTGCTGCTGCCCGCGGTGAAGGAGAGCTTCGCGCGTATCGAGGAAATCTCGTTGCGGCTCACGCGCCAGCGTACCGATCTGGCCTTGAAGGTGCCAACCTGCGTGATGCGCTGGATGCTGCCGAAAATCATGCAGTTTCAGGCCGAGTACCCGGATCTGCACGTGCAGATCACCACCACCTGGCAGCATGACGTCGATTTTCAGGTCGAGCCGTTCGATGCGGCGATCATTTATGGCTCTTCACCCGGCGCCGACGTACAGGCGTTGGCACTCTTCGAAGAGCGCCTGACGCCCGTGTGCGCGCCGGAACTGCTCAACGACAAGCCGCTCGATAGCGTCGCCGATCTGGCGCGCCATACGCTGCTGCACCCAACCCGCGATCACCGCGACTGGAAGATGTGGCTCGATCATGTGGAGGCGCGCGATATCGACGCCACCCACGGTCCGAGCTTCGATACGCTCGATCTGGCAACGAACGCAGCGTTACAAGGGTTTGGCGTCGCGATCAGCGACCTCGCGCTGATCGACGAGGACGTGGCGGCGAAGCGGCTGGTAAGACCGTTCGACACGGTGTTGACAACGGGGTGGCGCTACTACTTCGTCTATCCGGACTGTGTCGCGCATCAACAGAAGGTTAATCTGTTCCGCGAGTGGATTACGGAACATTGGACTGAGTGAAGCTGAAGGCGCTGCGACTTTACCGTGCGAACACACCGCAAGACCTCACGGCGCAAACGACAGAAACAGATACGCCGCAAACAGCGACAAGTGCACCGCTCCCTGCAGGATAGTCGTACGCCCGCTACTCAGTGTCAGGGTGCCGACCAGCAGTGTCAGCGCCAGCATGACCATTTCCTTGCCGTTGATGCCGAGTACGAGCGGCTGACCGGTCCAGAGGAACACCGCGGCCACAACGGGAATCGTCAACCCGATACTGGCGAGTGCGGAGCCGAGCGCCAGATTCAGGCTGTTCTGCAACCGGTCTGCCCGTGCCGCGCGCACCGCAGCGAGCCCCTCGGGCAACAACACCAGCGCCGCGATCACGATGCCCACCACTGCAGCTGGCGCGCCGATATTTTGCACGGCTGTTTCGACCGTCGGCGAGAGCAGCTTGGCGAGCAATACCACGGCCACCAGACAAACCAGCAGCAACACACCGGCGATCCCGGCCTGCGTCACGCTGGGCGGTTCGGCGTGAACGCTTTCGTCGGGCGTGGCGGCGAGAAAATAGTCTCGGTGCCGGACGGTCTGGACGAACACAAACACGCCGTACAGCACTAGCGACGAAATCCCCGCAAATGCCAGTTGCGACGACGACAGCAACGGACCCTCGCGCGTGGTGGTGAAATTCGGCATCACCAGCGTCAGCACCGAGAGCGACGCGAGCACGGCGAGCGTGGCAGCGGCGCCCCGTGCCTGGAAGTCCTGTTCGCGATGGCGGATGCCGCCCACCAGCAGACAGATGCCGACGATCCCGTTGCACACGATCATCACCGCAGCAAACACGGTGTCGCGTGCAAGGCCGGCTTTCTCTGGACCGGACGTTAGCATTACCGAGACGATCAGCGCGACCTCGATCACGGTGACGGCCACCGCCAGCACCAGCGTGCCGAACGGTTCGCCGACCCGGTGCGCGACCACCTCCGCGTGATGCACGGCGGCGAACACCAAAGCGGCCAGCGCCACACCGACGAGTGCCAGTATCACGCCGTATCCGGGCAGCGCAACGGCAGCGCCGAGTATGAGCCAGCCGGCGATGGGAGCGCCAATGGTCCAGCGGGGCAGCACGGGCGATG
This sequence comes from Paraburkholderia sp., assembly GCF_026225065.1. Classification (GTDB taxonomy): domain Bacteria; phylum Pseudomonadota; class Gammaproteobacteria; order Burkholderiales; family Burkholderiaceae; genus Paraburkholderia. The sequence continues at coordinate 15,407 of NZ_JAMFSB010000106.1, forward strand.
TTGTCGACATCCGGTCGTTTCCTTTTTCTAATGCTTATACAGTGAGGGCGAGGCTTGCCTGCGCATTGATGCAACCCGATGCAATGAACCAGGAGTACGCGCTAGTACATTAAACTATAACGAATATGTATCAATGGCGAACGCGTGTTTTGAAGGAGACGTTGTGATTCGAAGCCAGGAAACCCTGAATCTGTTGCTCGACAGCATTATCCGTTTTGTCCGTGAACGTCTGGTGCCGAATGAGGAAATCGTCGCGGAAACCGATCAGATTCCCGCCGCATTGCTGCAAGAAATGAAGGATCTTGGTCTGTTCGGACTATGTCTGCCCGAAGAGTATGGCGGCCTCGGCTTGACCATGGAAGAAGAAGTGCTGGCCGCGATCGAACTTGGCAAGACCTCACCGGCGTTCCGTTCGGCAATCGGCAGCAATAACGGCATCGGTTCGACGGGTATCGTGATCGATGGTACGCCTGCGCAGAAGGAGAAGTATCTGCCGCGCCTCGCCTCGGGCGAGCTGATCGGCTCGTTTTGCCTGACTGAGCCGGAGGCCGGTTCGGATGCCGCATCGCTCAGAACCAGCGCGGTGCGCCATGGCGATCATTACGTGCTGAACGGCACCAAGCGCTTCATCACGAATGCGCCGGAGGCCGGCCTCTTCACCGTGATGGCGCGTACCGATCCCACCGCGAAAGGCGCTGGCGCCATCTCCGCGTTCGTCGTAGAGGCGGGTACGGCGGGGCTGTCGCTCGGCAAGATCGATCGCAAGATGGGTCAGAAGGGCGCGCATACCTGCGACGTGATCTTCGACAACTGCCGCGTGCCGGTGGCGAACCTGATCGGCGAGAAAGAGGGCGTCGGTTTCAAGACCGCCATGAAGGTGCTCGACAAGGGCCGCCTGCATATCGCTGCCGTGGCGACCGGCGCGGCTGAACGCATGCTCGCGGACGCGCTGCGCTATGCCATGGAGCGCAAGCAGTTCGGCAAGGCGATTGTGGACTTCGAATTGATTCAGGCCATGCTGGCCGATAGCCAGGCGGAGATCTACGCATCGCGCTGCATGATCGTCGATGCCGCACGCCGCCGCGATACGGGCGAGCGGGTCACGAGCGAAGCGTCGTGCGCCAAGATGTTTGCGACGGAAATGTGCGGACGAGTCGCCGATCGTGCCGTGCAGATCTTCGGCGGAGCGGGTTATATGAGCGAGTATGGAATCGAGCGCTTCTACCGGGACGTGCGCCTGTTTCGCATTTACGAAGGCACCACGCAGATCCAGCAGATCGTGATTGCGCGTGAGTTGCAGCGCAGTTTCAACGGGTGAGGTGCGCGCGGGCTACCAGGCGCGAATAGACTGAAGCTGAATTTGAGGCCAAAAACGAAGCGGGCACAACCCCCGGTCCTACAGGGTTGTGCCCGGTCTGATGCGATTACTGACCGATCGCGCGGATCGTCAGGTCGTTCTTTACCGACGTCACGCCTGCTACGCCTTGTGCTGCCTGCGTAGCGATGTCGCTTTGACCTTGTTCCGGCACGGAACCTTCCAACGTCACTGCGCCGCTGCGAGCACGAACCGTGATGTTGTTCACGCTGAGACCCTTGGTTTTGGACAGAGCCTTACGCACGCTGCGTTGCAGAGCACGGTTGGAAGCCTTGGTCGACTTGGCGCTCGGGGCAGCCATCGCGCCCGATGCAGCCATTGCATCGCTGCTTTGTGCATAAGCGTTAAGGGACGCTACGACGATGAGCGCGCCGCCGATGACCTTCATTGCCTGGAATGCTTTCATTCAAGTTCTCCTGTTGTCATGATTCGTCACGGTTCCGGATGGAAACCGCAGGGTTGCACCAACGGTACTTCGGGATCAAATCTGAGTGAAACGATGTTGCGAGTGATGCAAACCTGTTTGCTGATCAAGCGGCCCGAGGCACCCGCAAGCCCGCGAGGGCTGTGGTACCGACCGGAATGTAACGATACCTTACTTGAAAGAATCCTGAACGCAAGCGTTTGCGGAAATGCTGCTTTTGCACAACGGACTGACCGACAATTGCAATAATCAGCAGATCATTGCGCCGCATTGCCCCCCCGCCTCTCGTTGCATGGGCACCTTTATCCGCCACCTTGCCATGACCGATACACCGCTTCCGATCCTGCCGCTGCGCCGTGACGACCTGCCCGTCGACACGGTCGAACTGGCCCGCTACATGGTCGGCAAGTATGTGGTGCATGACCTGCCCGAAGGACGCATCAGCGGGCGGATTGTCGAGACGGAAGCCTATCCGGTCGGCGATTCGACTTCGCATGCGTTTATCGGTCTGCGCGCCTATAACGCCTCGCTGTTTATGGCGCGGGGCCATGCCTATGTGCGGCTGACCTACGGGGTCTCGTACATGCTGAACATGTCCAGCGAGGAGGAAGGGACGGGCGCCGGCATCCTGATCCGGGCGATTGAACCGCTCGAAGGCCTTTCCCTCATGCAGGCGCGTCGTCCGGGCGTCAGTCTGCGCGATCTTGCCCGAGGACCCGGCCGGCTCACGATCGCGCTCGGCATCGCAGCAGCGTTCGACGGACGCGATCTGTGCACTGGCCACGATCTCTGGATCGGCCGTATGGAGGCAGAGGAGATGCGCGTGGCCGCGACCACACGCATTGGCCTGTCGCGCGAGATGCACCGTCTGTTGCGCTTTTATGAGCCCGGTAGCCCGTTCGTCAGCGGGCCGCGCAAGCTGCTGATGCCGCTCTCTCGCGTGCCCATTCGGTCTCTCTGAGCGGTCCAGCGGTCCTGTTTTCCGGAAGCTACGACCGGTTTAGAAAGCATTTGCTTAACAAATAGCTTGCGAAGCTTACGGAATTGGCAATTGCTACGCAATAATTGTCAGGTCGATGTGTTTTGCTCGGGTTCCCCACTTACTCTTGCGAATCTCGCAATTATATATCTCGAAATTAAGGGTTTTCCCTTGGAGCGGTGGTGGCTAGACTGGAACTACTCGCTTTTCACATGGTGTGTCAAGCGATGCAAAAAAAACCAAGTCTGGAGGTAAGCCATCATGAAGTCACTCATCCAAGCTGTCGCTATTGCCGCAATCCTCGCCGCTCCGGCCGCTGCGTTCGCGCAGGCAGCAGATACCAGCCAGCAGCCTATGACGCGTGCTGAAGTCAAGAATCAGTTGATCCAGCTGGAGCAAGCCGGCTACAACCCGGCAGAGGCTAATGACCCGAACTACCCGGCCGACATCCAGGCCGCCGAACAGCGCATCCAGGCTCAAAACCCGCCGGTAGCACAGCAGGGCGTAGCGGATACGACCGGCTATGGTCCGTCGACGAGCGGTTCGTCGGCTTCCGGCACCATGCAGCAGCCGGCGACCCCGACCGTGCCGAGCCAACGGATTTATGAAGGCCATTAATGTGGTTGCAGTCAGGCGGGCGGGTATGCAGGATGACTGGTTCGCAGTGAGATAAAGCGCTAAAAGGCGGGCACACCGGACGGTGTGCGTCGCCACACAATCGGGTGGGGTGCCGCTGCGATCGACGTGAATCGATGCGCGCGGCATATTCGCCGACACGAAAACGCAGGAACCTCCGCTGCCGCAAGGTAGCTTTGCCCAACCCTTGATGGCTTGGGCTTTTTTTGCGGCGGCGACCGTCGTGGCTACGCGGCGGAGGGTCAGGGATGCTCGCCCGTGATGTAGAACTCGAGCTGCTGAATCGTGAACTGCTGCTCGGCGATGATGTTCTTCACCAGATCGCCGATCGACACCATTCCCACCAGTTTGTCCTGATCGATCACCGGCAGGTGGCGCATGCGCCGCTCGGTCATGAGCGCCATGCATTCGTCGGTGGTCTGGGTGAGATGCACGAAGCGCACCGCGCGGCTCATGATGTCGCGCACCGGCGTGGCCTTTGACGCGCGGTCCATCAGCACGACCTTGCGCGCATAGTCCCGCTCCGTGACGATTCCGGCGATGCTGTCGCCCTCGGTCACAACCAGCGCACCAATCTGCTTGTCCGCCATGAGTTTGATCGCGTCATATACGGAATCATCTGCTGCAACCGTGTAGACGTCCCGATTCGGTTTGGATTTGAGAAGTTGCGCAACGCTAGTCATAGAGCGGCTCCATATCGCAGTGCAGCACGTCGCCTCGGACGCGCGGTCGGAAAGGACAGGCGATTCCAGTATAGGCCGCGTAGGGTCATCAGGCACTCATGGGCAAATCCCTGGTGTTGTGCTTCATACGGATGGCTGACGATGGAGAGGGTGGTTTGCCGGAGCCTGCTTCGCCGACAGGCACGTGTGCAGGTGAGCGGGGCCGATTAGCGGTAAACTCCAGTTCCGTACTTTATCCCCGGTTGTTCACGGGTTCATGTCAGTGCCTTTGTCTAACGCCATGCCCACGCCTCAAGATCTGTCGATTGCAGACGGCCAACATAACGGTGAATGCGTCATTCTCGACGCGGTCGCCACGCTACCCACCCGCTACGGCACATTTACGTCCTACGTTTTTCGCGTTTGCGACAGCGGCGCCGAACACCTCGCGCTAGTGATGGGCGACGTCGCCAACAACGAACCGGTGCTGACCCGCCTGCATTCGGAATGCCTGACGGGCGACGTGCTGGGCTCATATCGCTGCGATTGCGGCGAACAACTCGATCTCGCGTTGCGCTATATCGCCGCCGAAGGCCGCGGCGTGCTGCTTTATCTGCGTGGCCACGAGGGGCGCGGTATTGGCCTGTCCAACAAGATTCGTGCATATGCATTGCAGGAGCAGGGCCGCGATACGGTGGAGGCCAATCTCGATCTCGGCCTGCCCGACGATTCGCGTGAGTACGATTCAGCGGCGGGGATCCTGCGCACGCTGAAGGTCACTTCGGTCCGGTTGATGAGCAACAATCCGAAGAAGTTCGATACCTTGTCGGAACATGGCATTCCCGTGTGCGAGCGGGTCGCGCTGGCGATCCCGATGCGCGAGGAGAATGAGCGGTATATCCGGACGAAGCAGGTCAAGTTTGGGCATTACTTTGACGAGAACGAATAGGTAGAGCCTTGTTCGTTCGGCGAGCCCGGATGTGTGGGGGCTCTTTTCTCTGGACGCCTTATCTTGCTGCTAATTCCTCGATGAGCACTTCAGGGTGCCGCACTGCAATGTTCAGCAGCCGTTGGGCGGCTCCGGATGGTTCGCGCCGACCTTGCTCCCATTCTTGAAGGGTGCGCACCGACACGCCCAGCGCTACCGCGAACTGGCTTTGCGACAACCCCACCTTGCGACGAGCTTCGCTCGCGGCGCTAACCTGGACGGTGGTAACGCGGCCGACTTGTCCAGCCTTCATCTGCTGGACCGCCTGCAGCAACTCTGCACCGATATCGCGCGACTTGTCGCGTTCGATGAGCTCTTTTTCAGTCTTCGGCATGGTCAAGGGCCTCCTTGATGGCCTTGAGCGTATGAGCAGGGATGTTTTCCCGCACGCTTTTGGCGTAGATGGTTAGCAACCAGATTTCGCCATTCGCGAGCCGGTTGTAGTAGATGACGCGAACGCCGCCACTCTTTCCGCTGCCCTGTCGTTTCCATCGCACCTTCCTACATCCACCAGTGCCGGGAATCACGTCCCCAGAGTCTGGATGTTGGGCGAGCCAAGAACAGAATTCACCGCGCTCATTTTCGGTCCAATAGTCGGACACGCGTTGCTTGAACAGAGGCGTTTCGACAATTGTCAGCATCGGGGTTATTGTACGTCTTTGACGTATAGTCGGCAAGCGGTCGGCTGCGTTGTGGGGGGGCGGAATTTTCCGTGGCAATCGCGTGGTCCACGCCTTTCCCGGGAACTCGAGCGCCGCGCGGTCGAGTGGCTGATATCCCAAACGCGCGGGATGCGCGAGGCTTATGTGCAACGCGCGAAAACTTAGCAGGTCGGATGTTGGATGATGTAAAAATTGGTCAAGGCCTGTCGTTCCTGACCGAACAAGAATGCGCGTCGAGCCGTCGCGGAGGGTTGGGAGCGTGCGCTTCGAGTATTGGGTTGATTGGAAGATGGACGAGAGGAAGTGGGCCGCACCAGGCGCGGCCGCTGATGAGCGCAATCGTCCATCACCGTGCGCGTTCAGCTTGCTGCTGCCTCGACCCGCGGCAGCATCGCCGCCAGCGCCTCTGCTAGCCCCGTGGTCCCAAAGCGCCGTTCCCCCACGCCCGCTTCGACATCGATGCGGTCCGCGTTGTGCGCTTCGTAGAGATCCGTGATCAGCCGTGCGTGTTCGGTGCTGAGGCCGGCATGCAGCAGCATCGGTGTCCATGCCTCGCGCTGCAATGCCTGCGCGACCACCTCACGCCCGCTTAGCTCGCCGAGCGTGCGCGCGACATCGAGCGCGCTGATGCGCTGCGGCCCTTCGATACTGACGATACGCGGCGTAATCTCCCCGGCCGGGTCGTCGTCGAGCAACAGATCCGCGGCGAGCCGACCCACGTCCTGAGCCGAGACACTCGGAAAGCGTTTGTCGAGCGGGTGATGCAAGCTCGGCAGCACGCCTGCCTTCAGCGCGGCGGGCATCACACGTCCCCAGTTCTGCATATGTTCCGCTGCGCGCAGAAAGGTCAGATGGCTCTCCATCGGCTTTAACTGCGCCTCCAGGTGGTGAAACAGCAGCGTGATGCCGGTGCCGTGCTCCAGTTCCGCGCCATAATCTGACAATGCGAGGATCCGCGGCGGCGGGTTCGCTCGCAACGCGCTGACCGCGGTCTCGATCATGTGTCGCATCGAATCGGCGGGATGCGGATCGTTATGCGGTACCGGGCAGAGAATCTGCACCGCGTCTGCGCCCTCGATCGCTTTGGCGACGGAGGCACGATCCGTGAGGTCAGCTAACGCGATCTCGCAGCCGAGCTTTGCCAGCGCTTCGCCCTGGTGTTCATGGCGGACAATTGCCCGCACCGCACGGCCTGTATCACGCAGACGGGCCGCTGTGATGCTTCCCGCATTGCCTGCTGCTCCAAATATTACATACACGTTGCGCTCCTTGTGGACAGATAGGGTGTGGCCATCATAGGAGCGGCTAACAGGCAAAACGCACACAGATGGATTGAAGCGAGCAGATCTGGATGGTGGTTTTTGTGGCGCAAGGTGACGTTGATTTGCCGCTGCTTCGCGTGGCGGCATCATGCTTCACGCACATTAAGCGAGCCGCGCGAAAACGTCGCACAATGCAGGCAACATCTGTCGCCATCCTGGAGGGCTGCAATGAACGCCGCGATTCCTATCCCCGTGCCGCACTCCGGTTCCCGCATCAGTCTGCGATCGAGCGCTGGACTTGGCTGGCAAGGATTCGGCGCAGAACTGGTCAGTGTGGCCGCGGGGGTGCACCGGATTCCGGCTTTGCAACATCACCGGGTCGGCATACATGTCGGTACGCCGGTCAAGGCGCGCTGTCTGTGCAATGAACGCCGTCATGTGCGTTTGCAATCGCCGGGCGACACGGACGTGATTCCGGCGGGAGTCGACGGCCAATGGGCCGATGAAACCAGTTGCACGATCTTCAGCGTCTGGTTTGCCGACGCGTTCGCGCAGCGTACGTTAGAGCAAATGGATCTGCGTGGCAATCGGGCGGAGATTCGTCCGCAGTTCCAGATGCGCGATCCGCGTTTTCAGCATCTGGCCTGGGCGTTGCGCGCCGAACTCGAGGCGGATGATGCTTCCGATCCGCTTTACGCAGAAAGCCTCGCTACTGCGATGATCGTGCGCTTGCTCGAGGAGGCGCCGGCACTCGAAGGCAAGCGCAGTAAACGGCTCGCCCCGCGGACGGCGGCGCGGGTGGTGGAGTTTATCGAGGGTAATCTCGATCAGCGTCTCACACTCGCGGAACTGGCTGCGCTAGCCGATCTCAGTGTGCCGCATTTCAAGGTGCTGTTTCGCGAGACGCTTGGTATGCCGGTGCACCAGTACGTCGTGCAGCGGCGCGTCGAGCGGGCTCGGGCGCTGTTGCTGCAGGGCAGGTTAAGTGCGAGCCAGGTGGCGCTGGAAACTGGGTTTGCGCACCAGAGTCATATGGCGCATTGGATGAACCGGTTGCTGGGGATGACACCGCGGGATTTGGTGAGGAGTGGAGAAAGTCATGCGACGGCAGACGCCCAGCGCGGATCGAAATTGCGCTTGATGTAACGCTAGTCACCGGTCGCATAGCGTGCGCGGGGGTATGCCGCGCACTCCATCACCCCCCCTTCGCCGTCAACTGCGCATACACATCGTGCGAAAGCTGCAGCAGCACCTTGCGATCAATCCCGCCTGAGACCGCATACCCATAATCCCCATCCACCCAATAAAACACATTCACCGGCCCATCCTGATACAGCTTGAACGCGGTGGTGTTCGAATTCACCTTGCGATGTGAGATGCACAACGTCACCCGTTCGTCGCCAGGCCCGCGATACATGAACTGAGCAACCGGACCGTCCGCACCAGGCAAGATACGTCCACCGCTCAATTCAAACCCGCTTTTGTTGAGCAAGGGCGCATGAACATCGGTGCCGAGCTTGTTCGACAGCCATTGCACGAAATCCTGATCGTGGTCCGTGCCCGTGCTATCGGGCACCTGCACAGCGGGCATGTACACCACATGCGCCACCGCCGCCTGACGGGCAAGCCCATCGGACGCATCCGCACTGACCGGGCGCGTATCCGACGAGTTACCACCCATGCTCATGGAAGTGCCCATCGTGCCCGGCACTTCCTTGCCCATCTGCGTCCCCACGCCAATCCCCACACCCAGCACCAACGCCGCCGCCATGCCCGCAAACTGCGGCCAGTTCGCTGCGTCCAGCCAGCGACGCTTCGGTGCAGGCGGCTGCAGCCGCTTGGGCACCGGCTCGCTCAGCACGCGGTCGTAGCGTTCATGAAAGAGGTTGTTCAGCGAAAAGTAGTCGCTGACGCGTGCGGCCAACTCGGGGCTCTGCTCGAGTGCGCGCTCCACCTGGGCGCGGCGCTCGTCGGATAGCGTGCCGTCCACGTACGCGTGGAGGTCTTCTTCGCCGATTGGAGTCACTTGTTCGCTCATCGCACCACCTGTAATTTCGCACCGGGCTGCGTACCCGCCATCAAAGCCCTGAGTCGTTCACGTCCGCGTGAGAGCCGCGACATCACCGTGCCGATCGGGATATCCAAAGCGAGCGCCACGTCGGCGTAACTCATCTCTTCCAGCCCAACCAGCAACACGACCTCGCGCTGCTCGGTGGGCAAACGCTGCAACGCGTAGTCGAGATCGCGCATCTCAAGCGAGCGGGTCGCGTCCGCGGAGACCGCGAATTCGCTTTCCGCGACGCTTTCGTCGTCCACCGAAATATGCACGGCCCGCACCGAAGCCTTGCGCGCCTGATTGGCAAACACGTTGTGCATGATCGTAAATAGCCACGCACGCAGGTCGGTACCGGCCTGAAACATCGACGTGCGCCCTAACGCGCGCTCCAACGTGTCCTGCACCAGGTCGTCGGCCAGGTCCCGGTTGTTGATCAGCGCCCTTGCATAGCGGCGCAACCGCGGGACGTGCTCCATTAACTCATCACGGATGTCCATTGCCCTTACCAGTGAGTGCCCCCGAACCGCTCCCTCCCTGCCATGCCTGCGAAGGCGAAATCACCCGGTGGGAGACGGTCCGGCGCTTTCCTGCGAAATATGCCACGTCAGTCGCCCGCCCGGATGGGTTTGGACGATCGACGGCGTTCCAGGTGCAAACACGCCTGTTTACATTTTATTCCCGGCCTGACCGACGAACGGCAACAAGTTCTTTGTTCAGACAAGACCTAGCGCATCGTCATGAAATCGGCGGCGCGCATCAGGCCGTGTGCGTTAGCGGCGCCAGCGAGCACATAACGTTGCTGCCGGGCCGTCCAGCTGAGCAGCCGAAGCGTGCCAACCCGCCGGGCGCTCCACTGTGGCTGGGCCGCTGCGGCCGGCAGGGCGGGCGCGACCAGCAGCACGACCGGCTCACCCTGGGCGTTGAGATAGACGTATTCGGTTGCCCGGGCGAGGGCGCCGAGATTCAGTGTCCGGTGGCTAACCAGGTGCATACCGACCGGCACGAGATTGGGCGCTACGGGATCCGCTGCGGGGGATCCGACCGTCGGAGCCATCTTCGCGCCAAAATCCTCGCCCGCGGCCTGGGCCAATGCCATCACCGCGGCGTTGTCCAATGCGTCCTGCGAAACCTGGGAAGCCGCCATCCAGCCGCTTGTGGCCACCATGGCCAGCGCCAGCATGAGCGCCAACGCCAGCATGGCTCGCAGGGGATGCAGCCGGATCATCTGCATCCGCCGCGTCAGCCATCGGCCAGCGGCGGTATGGATGAAGCCCGACGTCGCCGCCGGAACAGGCGAGGGCTCATCGGTCGGCTGAAACGCATGCTGGACCTGCTGGTTCAGCTTGCCGTAGAACGCCACCCGGCGAGCTTCGCCCGGCCGCTTGCCGAGGTAGTGGCGCAAGTGGGCGGCGCGTTCGGGCGTGAGGAGGCCGTCGGCGTACGCCTGAATATCGGTTTCGGAGAGCGGAGGGTCGTGCCGCGAGTCATCGGATTTCATAAGGGTTGCGCTAGAAGTTTGCTGTTACTGGGCTAACACGATCGGGGCGCCTTTATTCCCTCACATGAATGCATTCGTGTCCGGAATAAACGCAGAAGACGTGTGTTCGCCGTCACGCAGACCCGCTTGAAAAGCCCAAAGGAGTCCTTGTGACAGATCCATCATTTCCTGCACCCGGTCGCATTTGCGTGCCATGCCGGCTCGCTGCGATCGGTGCCGTCGTGCTGACCGTGGCCGGCGGTTTCGCCTATGTAGCCGGCTGGCTTACACCCCAGCGCCTGACCACGCATCGCATCATCAACGCCTTTGAAGCGGACAACGGCAGCCATCCGGGCTTTCGTCGCAACCATGCAAAGGGTGTCTGCGTGTCCGGCGATTTTGACAGCAACGGCAACGCGTCCGCACTGTCGAGTGCGGGCGTGTTTGCGCCGGGGCTGACGCCGGTGATCGGCCGTTTTGCGATTCCGGGCGGCAATCCGTCTGCGCCCGACACCAGTGTGCCCATCCGCAGTCTTGCCCTGATGTTCACACAGCCCGATGGCGAGCAGTGGCGCTCCGGGATGAATTCAGTGCCCGTGTTCCCGGTCCACACGCCTGAGCAGTTCTATCAGCAACTGGTTGCCGCGAAGCCGGATCCGGTCACGGGCAAGCCAAACCCGGCAGCGCTTAAGGCATTCGCCGCCGCGAACCCGGAAACCAAACCGTTTCAGGCATGGGTCAAGGGCCATTCGCCGTCGTCGAGTTTTGCCAATGGGTCGTACTACAGCGTGAATGCATTCCGTTTCGTGGACGCCAACGGCCAGGCGCACGCCGTGCGCTGGGCGATGGTGCCTGAGACGCCGTTTGCGCCCATTACGGACGCGCAGAAGAGCACGCAAAATTTCCTCGACGCCGATCTCGCCCAGCATCTGCAGGACGGTCCGCTGCGCTGGCATCTGATCGTGACGGTGGCCGCGCCCGGCGACCCGACTGACGACGCCACCAAGATGTGGCCAGATGGGCGTCAGCAGATCGACGCCGGGACGCTCGTGATCGAGCATGAGACCTCGCAGGACGACGGTCCATGCCGCGACGTCAACTTCGATCCGACCGTGCTGCCCGCGGGCATCAAGACCTCGGACGATCCGCTGCTGGCCGCGCGTTCCGCGGCCTATTCGGTTTCGTATAACCGGCGCACTCGCGAAGAAGCGCTCGACCCCAACCTGCACCATCCGCAGCCGAACGGAGATCGGTCATGACGCCGACGCACAAGCATTTCAGCCCACTACAGAGACTACTGCACTGGACCATGGCGCTGCTGATCCTCACGATGCTGTTTGTCGGGATCGGCATGGTCGCGACCGTGTCGCATGCACACGATACGCTGATCGCAATTCACCGGCCGCTTGGCATCGCGATCCTGCTGCTGCTGGTGTTGCGCATCGGCGTACGGCTCAAGCGTGGCAGCCCGCCGCTGCCGGACGACATGCCGGCGCCGCAGCGCGTCGTCGCCAAACTCTCGCATCTCGTGTTGTATGCGCTGATGTTGGCGATGCCGTTGATCGGCTGGTCGATGCTATCGGCCGAGGGGTATCCGGTGACGTTGTTCGGCGCCGTCCATTTGCCGGCGATCATGCCGCATGATGTACGGCTTTTTGCCGCGCTGCGTGCATTGCATACGTACCTGGCCCTCGCGCTGTTTCTAACCGTGCTGGGTCATCTGGCGGCCGCGTTGTTTCATGGCCTGATCCGCCGGGATGGCGTGTTTTCGAGCATGGCACGCGGCGCTCGCCGGGCCTGAAAAACGCCGCTCACGTCGTTCGGACGTGGGCGGCGCAAGCAAAGCGCGGCGCGGTATGGCGTGGTGAGGTGCTGTGCGGAGCGGTCAGCTTTTGACGCGTTCCGAACGCGGATCGTATGGTGCTTTCAGATGAAGGGTGGCGGGCAACAGATCTCCGGCCACATCGATCTCGTATCGCCCGCTCGTCAGATACGCGGCATCGGCAATGCCGTCCGGGTTGTTGACATACCCCATCGCCGCCGGACAACCCAACGTATGACCGAAAGCCGCCGAACTCACGAAGCCGACTGGTTTGCCGTCGCGCAGGATCGCTTCGCCACCCCATAGCATGCGATCGGCGGCGCCATCAGCCGTGAGCACGACCATGCGTCGGCGCAGAGGCTCGTCACGCAGCTTGAGCAGAGCCTCACGGCCGCGGAAAGGAATTTTCTTGTTCAGCTTGCAGGCGAACGAGAGGCCCGCTTCGAACGGATTCGAATCCGGCGTCAGCTCACGTCCCCAGGCACGGTAGCCTTTCTCGATACGCAGAGAATCGATTGCGTAATAGCCTGCGTTGAGGAGGCCGAACGGTTTGCCTGCCGCATGCACCGTCTCGTAGACGCCCGCGGCAAATTCAACCGGTACGTACAGCTCCCAGCCCAGTTCACCGACATAGGTGAGCCGCGTGGCCCGCACGGTGGCATAGCCGATGTCCACCTCGCGGCTCTGGCCAAACGGGAACCCGGCGTTGCTCCAGTCCGCCTTCGAGATGCTTTGCAGCAGCTCACGCGAACGCGGGCCCATGACCGCCAGCACTGCATATTGACCGGTGACATCCACCAGCGTGCAGTGCTTGTCGTGCGGGATCGATTTCTCGATGTAGTCAAAATCACGCGTGGTTTGCGCCGAGCCCGTGACGATCAGGTATTGATCGGCAGCGAGGCGGGTCAGCGTGAAGTCGGACTCGTACGTGCCACGCTCGTTGAACATGCCGGTATAGACGGTGGTGCCCGGTGGAACGGCGACATCGTTGGCGACGATGCCTTGCAGTACGTCCTCGGTATCACGTCCCTTGACGAGGAATTTCGAAAACGACGTCATATCGAACAGCGCCACGCCTTCGCGGCAGGCGCGATGCTCAGCGCCGCTCCAGGGCAACCAGTTCTGCTGACCGAAGGCGTAATCGATTTTCGCTTCGGCCGCGCTCGGCGCGAAGAAGTTCGGCCGCTCCCAACCCATCTTGCTGCCGAAACATGCCCCCATGTCGCGCAACATCGGGTAGAGCGGCGAGCGGCGGAACGGACGCGCGCTATCGAGTTCGCGGTTCGGCCAGGGCATCGCGTAATGCAGGCCCAGCGTTTCCTTCACGCGGTCGTGCAGCCACGTGTCGTTGCCGTTGAAACGCGCAAACCGGCGAATGTCCACTGGCCACAGGTCCATGGTCGGCGTGCCGGAGACGATCCACTCGGCGAGCGCCATGCCCGCGCCGCCGGCCGAGGCGATCCCCATCGAATTGAAGCCCGCGCCCACGAAGAAGTGGCGCAGTTCTGGCGCTTCGCCGAGGATAAAGTTGTTGTCCGGTGTGAACGATTCCGGTCCGTTGTAGAACTGCCGGACTTGCGCGCTCTCGAGCGCGGGCACGCGCTGCAGGGCATTTTCCATCAGGATTTCGAATTGATCCCAGTCGTCGGGCAACAACTGGAATTCGAAATTCTCGGGGATACCGTTCATGCCCCACGGTTTCGCGTTCGGCTCGAAGCCGCCCATCACCAGACCACCGACTTCTTCCTTGAAGTAGATGAAGCCGTCCGGGTCGCGCATCACGGGGAGATCGGGATGCACGCCGGCAATCCGCTCGGTGACGATGTAGTAGTGCTCGGCCGAATGCAGCGGCACGGTCACGTCGCAAAGCCGGCCGACGGCCTTCGCCCATTGACCCGCGCAGTTGACGACGATCTCGGCGTCAATGGTGCCTTCGGCGCCGTCCTTGTTGTGCCACGCGAGGCCACTGACTTCGCGACCGCCCGGCGTCTGCCGTGTGTGGATCGCGGTGACGCGGGTGTTCTCGACGATCCGCGCGCCACGCGTGCGGGCGCCGCGGGCGAGGGCTTGCGTGAGGTCGGTGGGGTTGGCCTTGCCGTCACCGGGTAGCCAGACTGCGCCGAGCAGGTCGTCGGTGCGCATCACGGGCCACAGATCGCCCGCTTCTTGCGGGCCGATCACATCGCAGGTCACGCCATAGGCGCGGGCGACGGCGGCGGTGCGCTTGAGTTGCGTCATCCGCTCAGCCGTGCGCGCAACTGACAGCGAGCCGCATTGTTTCCAGCCGGTGGCGAGGCCGGTATCCGCTTCCAGCTCGGCGTAGAGCGCGGTGGAATAGCGAATCAGCTTCGTCATGCTTTCCTGGGCACGTAGCTGACCGACCAGGCCGGCGGCGTGCCAGGTGGTGCCGCAAGACAGTTGACCTTGTTCCAGCAGGACCACGTCGGTCCAACCCATTTTCGTCAGGTGATACGCGACGGAGCAGCCGACGATGCCGCCGCCGACGATCACAACCCGGGCGTGCTGGGGGAGAGGTGTAGACATCTTTTAGGTCCTGCTCGAGGAATGTGGATATGCGTGGAAATTGGTGTGCGTAGAGTGCAACAAAATGCCAAAAAACGCAACGATGTCACGTAAAATTCATCGGCAATGGATCTTTGTTTCACCATAAATTCCTTACAAAACAATGGATAAAAGCGCGAATAATCAAGTAACGGTGATTTGGTTGGATATGTGTGGAAATAGCTTCCCCAGACATGACGCCTTTGCTAGACTGGGCGCCACCCGCATCTTCCCGTCCCCGGTATGTTTTCGACCCAACGCCAATCCGAAATCCTGCGCATCGTGCGGGCGCAGCACACCTGCACGATCGCCGAGCTGGCCGACGTCTTCGCCGTGTCCGACGAGACCATCCGTCGCGATATCAAGCCGTTGATCGCCGAAGGGGTGTTACTGAAGGTGCACGGCGGTGTAATGCTGCCGGAGCGGCTCGACGAACCGCCGTTCCAGCGCCGCCTGCAGGAGAACCTCGAAGCGAAGCGGGTAATCGCGGCGCGCGTGGGCGATCTGGTACAGGACTGCGACTCGCTGATCCTCGATGGCGGTACGACCTGCGTCCATATCGCCCAGGCGCTGTGTGCCCGATCGCGCCTGACGGTCGTGACGAATTCCGCGGAAATTGCCCGCACCCTTGCGCCGCGCAACGGCAACCGGGTGTTCATCGCCGGCGGCGAACTGCGCGCCGACGACTCGGCCGCGTTCGGCGAAAGCGCGCTGGCGTTCATCCGCCAGTTTCACGTCCGCTATGCGTTCGTCTCGGTGACGGCAATCGACGCGCAAGGCCGCTTCATGGATGCGCAGCCCGATGACGTGTCGTACTCGCTCGTCGCTTTTGCGCAGGCCGAGCGGCGCGTGGTGGTGGCGGACCACGCCAAGTTCGGCCACAGCGCGCTCGTGCATGCG
This sequence comes from Paraburkholderia sp., assembly GCF_026225065.1. GTDB lineage: Bacteria > Pseudomonadota > Gammaproteobacteria > Burkholderiales > Burkholderiaceae > Paraburkholderia. The sequence goes on from NZ_JAMFSB010000106.1 coordinate 31,212, forward strand.
TTCGGCCCCGAGGCGTTCGATCTGCTGATTACCGATGAGGCGCCGTCGTCCGCGCTGGCGCAGGTGTTTGCCGCGGCTGATCTGGAGGTGAGCTTTGGCACGCCGGCGGACGCTGCGGCCGGCGTCGCGCTCTGAGCGATCCGGCCGCGGCACATCCCGCTTCAAACGCGTATTTGTTTTCTTGACACATCCGCAACGGTGATGACCGGCAGATGCGTAAAATAGTCGGTTTGCAGTGGCGAATGCGGCCCCCGCCAACCTTGGGCAGGCCTCGCAGAACAGCAGATGATCTGCAAACCGGGTCACGTTGCTCCCGCATTCCCACGACGTTGCCGCTCGCCTGAACACGCATGGATGGGTCACCCGGATGTCGTCAGTTTTCTACGATCGAGAACACGTTACGAAGTGGTTGGGAGCCAGAACGGTCGAGAAGGCGCGCGACTACGTCGATGCAGTTTCGAACCTGCACTGGGAAGACAACACGCTGAGTGGCGAAGTGCAGGGTACGCAACGGCGCCCGTACCTTGTGGAGGTGCAGTTTCATGACATCGGCGACGAGCTGTGGGTCGAGGGCGACTGTTCCTGTCCGGTCGGCTACCAGTGCAAGCACATGGCCGCGCTGCTGATCGCGGGGCTCGAAGGGGCGGTCGAGTCGCAGCCAGGCGTGCGGCCCGAGCTGGTCAGGTGGATGGAGACATTTCGCGCCCGCGCCGAAAGCGAGACTCCGAGCCAGCGCACCCCAAGCGCGGGACCGATCCATGCGCTCGCCTACCAGCTCGGCTGGTCGCGTTATCAACAGCGTCACGAGATCCAGTTGTTCAAGGCGCGGCTCGATGCGCAAGGCGTGATTAGTTCGATCGACGAGCCGTGGAGCAATGTCGAAGCCGCCTTGATCAAGGCGCCAAAATTCGTTTCGGACGACGATCTGGTCATCTTGCGCAGTTTGTGGCTCGGCCATTCGCGTCAGAACCACGGGCATTTCATCTTGCGTGGTTCGAACGGCGGCGATGTCCTGCACAAGCTCGTGGCGACAGGGCGCCTGTTTCCCGCAGACCCGGCTGATGGCGCGCCGCGGCCACTTTCGAAGGGCTCGGCAAGAGCGGGCCGCATCGAATGGGAAGCGCAGGCGGACGACCGTCTGAGGCCAGTGCTGCGCACCGAGCCGGCGGCCGCGATGGTGCTCGCCACCGAGCCGGTCTGGTACGTCGACGCCGAGGCGGGCGAGGCGGGCATCGTCGAGCTGTCCCTGCCGTTCCCGCAACTGCCCGATTACCTGTCGATGCCGCCTATCTCGCTCGCCGAAGCGCCGCTGGTGGCCGCGGTGTTGCGCGAAGTCGCCCCCGATCTGCCGCTGCCGCCCGCGCTCGATACGGCCAAAGTGCGCGTCATCGACGTAGAACCGGTGCCGGTCCTTGCCCTCAACAGCTTGTCGATGGCTGCGCTCGGGCTCGGCAAACACTTCCAGCGCAATCAGATGCTGGACTTCGCAACGGCCAGCTTCGACTACGACGGCGTCAGCATCAAAGCGGAGAGCAGCTCTACGCTGGTGCCAGTTCCCGGCGGCAGCGTGCTGCATATCCGGCGCCGCTACGATGCTGAAAAGAAGCGTCTGCTCGAACTGCGCAAAGCGGGCCTGCAGGTGGTGCCGGCAAGCGGCGGACATGCGCGGCATACGCTGCCCGAGACTCTGCTGGCGTTACCCGACGCCGACGCCTGGCCCGCCTTCGTGGACGAAACCCTGCCGGCGCTCGCTAGCAAGGGCTGGCGCGTGACGATGGCGTCCAGCTTCCGCCATCACGTGATCGAGATCGACGCAATCGAAGGCACCGCGCGCCGCACCGGCGACGGCTGGTTCGATCTCGAGATGGGCATCACCCTGGGCGATCGCACGGTGCGCCTGGAACCTCTGCTGGCCGGACTGTTCCGGCGCGACCGGCGCTGGCTCGGCGGGGCGCTCGAAACGATCGACGATGACGAAGCCATCGAACTGACTACCGACCGCGCCGAACGCTTGCGTTTGCGCGCGGGACGGCTCAAACCGGTGGTGCGGGTGCTGGTCGATCTGTTCGACGGGCTGGGAAGCTGGAAGGGTGACGAGAACCTCAGGATTCCTGAGCTTGATGCCGGACGCCTTGCTGCGCTGACCGATACGGGGCGCTGGCAGTTTCAGGGCGATGCGTCGATCCGCCAGTTGGCACAGCGTCTGCAGACCGGTGGCGGCGTGCACGAAGTGCCGGTGCCGCGCGGACTGCGGGCCGAGTTACGTCCGTATCAGCATCAGGGCTTGAGCTGGATGCAGTTCCTGCGCGAGCACAACCTGGCCGGCATACTGGCCGACGACATGGGCCTCGGCAAGACGGTGCAGACGCTCGCCCACGTGCTGGCGGAAAAGGAAGCAGGGCGGCTCGACCGTCCCGCGCTGATCGTCTTGCCGACCACGCTGGTCCATAACTGGCGAGAAGAGGCGCAGCGTTTTGCGCCGGATCTAAAGGTGCTGGTCCTGAACGGGCCGCAGCGCAAGGAGCGCTTCGAGCTGATTGGCCAGCACGACCTGATTCTCACGACCTACGCGCTGCTGTGGCGTGATCACGCCGTACTGTCGGAGCACGAGTACCACCTGCTGATTCTCGACGAAGCCCAGTACGTGAAGAACGCCACCACCAAGTCGGCGACTGCCATTCGCGATCTGCGCGCACGGCACCGTCTGTGCCTTACCGGCACGCCGCTGGAAAACCATCTCGGCGAATTGTGGTCGCAGTTCGACTTTCTGTTGCCGGGTTTTCTCGGCACCCAGAAGGACTTCACCAAGCGTTGGCGCAATCCGATCGAGCGCAATGGCGATGGCGTGCGGCGGGAGTTGCTGGCGCGGCGTATTCGTCCGTTCATGCTGCGCCGGCGCAAGGACGAAGTGGCGAAAGAACTGCCGGAAAAGACCACGATTGTGCGTACCGTGGATCTGGAAGGCGCGCAGCGTGACCTGTACGAAATCGTCCGGACTGCTATGCAGGCAAAAGTGCGCGCAGCGGTGAACTCGCAGGGACTGGCCCGAAGCCACATCATCGTGCTCGATGCGCTGCTGAAACTGCGTCAGGTGTGCTGCGATCCACGTCTCGTGAAACTCGAGAAGGCGGCGCGCGTCAAGGAGTCGGCCAAGCTCGAGCTATTGCTGGCGATGCTGCCTGAGTTGATCGAAGAAGGCCGGCGCGTGCTGCTGTTTTCGCAGTTCACAGGCATGCTGGACCTGATTGCGGCGGCGCTCGATAAGGCCGCGATTCCTTACGTCACCTTGACCGGCAGCACCACCGATCGCGCCACACCCGTGCAGCGTTTTCAGCGCGGCGAGGTGCCGCTCTTCCTGATCAGCCTGAAGGCAGGCGGTGTCGGCCTGAACCTCACGGCGGCAGATACGGTGATTCACTACGATCCATGGTGGAACCCGGCGGCCGAAAATCAGGCCACGGATCGCGCGCATCGTCTCGGACAGGATAAGCCTGTGTTCGTCTACAAGCTGATTGCTGCGGGCAGTATCGAGGAAAAGATTGTGCGGCTGCAGGAGAAGAAAGCGGCACTGGCCGACAGCATTCTGTCCGAGGACGCGGCGGAGACGGTGAAGTTCTCCGATGACGATCTCGACGCGCTGTTCGCGCCGATGCCGGAGATTGCGCGAGCGGGGTGAAGTAAGGGGTGAGACGCGAGGGGCGCGACCATAGACCAACCCGGAGAGTTCGAGTCGCAATAGAATGCGAACATGACGACCTATATCGCTCTCTTGCGCGCCGTAAATGTGGGCGGCACCGGCAAACTTCCGATGGCCGAACTACGGGCCATGTGCGAATCCCTTGGCTTTACGAATGTGCGCACGTACATTGCGAGCGGCAACGTCGTCTTTGCCAGCAAGCTCTCTGAAAAGTCCGTCAAGGCGAAGCTGGAAGGTTGCCTCGAGGCCTACGCCGGCAAGCCCGTAGGCGTGCTGGTCCGAACCGGCGCGGAAGTGGCAGCGGCGCTTGACGCTAACCCTTTCAAGTCGGCCGAGCCGAACCGGACGGTGGCCATCTTTCTCGATGGAGCGCCGCCCACGGACACCTTGAGCAAGGTGAGCGGTCAGCAGACAGAAGAGATCGCGCTCGGAACCCGCGAGATCTACGTACACTACGCAGACGGGATCGCAAACTCAAAGCTGAAGATCCAGGCCGCGGGCAATGGAACCGCACGCAACATGAATACCGTGGCGAAGTTGGCTGAATGGGCGGCGGAATAGTCGGACGGCCCGGCGATGCATTCCCGCTACCTGACGAACAAACAACGATACGCATCAGCGGAGACACGGGGAATCCAAAATGAATAAAGGACGGCGCTGCCTGTTCGCCTTCGTTGTGTCGATGCTGACCTGGGCGGCTGGATGCACGACGGGGAGCCCGCAAGACGACAACCAACCAGTATTACCCTCGGCAGATAAAGTCACCAGTCACTGCCTCGCGCGCACAGCGTCCGGCAGCGAGCCTCGCCCAGCGATCGACCAGTTGAACTCGGTGCAATGGCACAGCTATGTTGCCTGCGCGCTGGCGAGCAATCTCATCGTCGCTACCGCGAGCGTTCCAGAGAACCCGGAGGGGATCGTATCCATCCGCCTTGATCCGCTTGGCGCCGTGAGCTCGGTGACGTTGCTGCATTCGAGCGGAAATCCTGCGTGGGACGCTGCCATACAGCGCGCAATCGTAGCGGCGTCGCCGTTGCCGCCGGTCCGCGCGCCACACGGTTTTTCGCGCGTCGAGATTCACTTCCGGCCTCAGCGTCAGGCGCTCGGAATAGGCGGCAGCACGGGGCTCACAGGGGAGAGTCACTGGTCGGTCCACCATTGCAACTCGGTGGGCGGCGCAACCGCCTGCGACTAGACGCGGTGTCGGGCGGACATAAGATCCGGCTACGCGGCGATAAGAACCGCGAATCGCTCAATCCGCTACGGCATCTGCATCAATAATTGAAGCAAAATCCGCCTGACGAATCGCCGGCCACACAATTTCTGTAACACGATAATCTGGCCGGGACTGCGCAAAATACTGACTACCTGCCTGTCCTCAATGGATTGCCGCGCCCAGGCTGCGTTTTTACGCGCGCTGCCGAACACACACGGAAACCGATCTAACAATCTTTAAACGATTTAAATTGAGACAGTTCTTATACTGTCTCGCAGATTGTCATTATTTGACTCGGACGCATGGCGGGGAGTACAGCGTCACGAGAAAACATGCGGGATGCATCACGCTGGGAAAAATAGCGTGACGGGTGCTGCGCCGCTAATCGAGGGATTGGATGTTTTTTAGACCAGGCACGACGCGCATTCCGTTCAGGACGAACGAGCAGAAGCGCAAGGTCAGCCGGCGCCTGCAGCGCATCGAACTCGATCCGGCGAATGATCGTCACGCCCGCGCGGCGGTTGTGACCTATGCCGATTCGTGTGCGCTCGAGATGCCGTGGCTGGCGGAGTTGCTGCGTGAGACAGCGGCGCGTGGCTCGGGCGATGATCTGAGTGTCTGCGCCGCGACAGTGCGGCGTGTATTCGGTGTGGCACAAGATTGGGCGGCGGCTCAACCCGACTATGCACACGGAGCGTGGGAGCATGTACGCATTCACCTCGACGCGGCCTTGAACAGTCGATTGGAGCCGCAGAACGACGATGAGAATGACGAAGGCGAGAGCGATGCAAAGAGCTTTGCGCCCACTAGAACAGGTTAGGCGGGGCCATAGAATTAGCGTGAGCGAGACCTGCTGTAACCCGGTTATGACCCAAAGAGGTTGCTGTAGGGAAGTTGAGTGACAGGCTCAAGAGCTTGAGCCGATGCCGGATGGCAGGTGGACGACATTCGGAAGGGGGTGGCGGTTTTCGATTATGATAAAAAAGCCCAATCACACTTTGTGAGCGGGTGAAGCGTGCGCCATTTTTGAGATATTCCCGATACCTGTTTTAAACGCGGGTTTGTAGCGCACGATTAATAATCGATAAATAGAGTTGTCGGTGGAGAAAATCGTCGTCTCGTGTTGGCCGCGCCGCGTACGTGTCTGACGCAAGAGACAACGCCGCGGCGCAGCCCCGAACAGAGGCACGTGCCGTCTCGACCGATGGCCGGCCATCCAGATACGAATAACGGAATTGCGTTGCGGGGTGTTATGAGAATTGCAGTCCTGGATGACGATCCGGCTCAGGCCGATCTGGTATGTCAAACGCTCTCGGCCGCTGGCCACATCTGCCACGCCTACGCTGAGGGCCGCGCGTTGGTCCGCCAGCTACGGCGCCAGACTTTCGATCTGCTGGTGCTGGACTGGAACGTACCCGATATGTCCGGTGAAGAAGTGTTGCGCTGGGTGCGCGAGAGCCTCTCCGAGCGTTTGCCGGTGCTGTTCATGACGAGCCGCAGCCGCGAGACCGATATCACATCGATCCTCAACACGGGCGCGGACGACTATGTCGTGAAGCCGGTGTCGTCGGGCGTCCTGCTGGCGCGCGTCGGCTCGTTGCTGCGGCGCGCCTACAAGCTCAACACTACGGCGCTCAAGGAAACCTTTGGCGACTACGAGTTCGATCTCAGTTCCAAGCACGTCCTGGTGCGTGGTACCGCGGTGGCGGTCACGCAAAAGGAATTCGACCTTGCGTTGCTGTTGTTCCAGCACTTGAGCCGGCCACTGTCGCGTGCGCACATTCTCGATGTGATCTGGAAGCAGGCCACGGAAATTCCGTCGCGCACGATGGACACCCACGTCTCGATGTTGCGCAGCAAGCTCGGGCTTAGACCGGAAAACGGCTATCGCCTGACGCCAATCTACGGTTATGGATACCGGCTTGAGCTCATCGAAAAGGGGGGGGCGTGACGGTTTCTGTATTTACGCCGCCGGTTGGTCTGGCGGCGAGCGGTGCGCGCCGGGCACTGGCGATCCTGGTGCCTTGCTTCGTCTCAGCGCTCGGGCTTGCCCCGGCACTGGCCGCGGCGCACATCGGCAAAAGCGCGCCACTTTTGACCGTGCCTTACACGACTAAAGCCGGCGACACCCTGTATGAGATCGCGGCGCGCTACCTGCGCGATCCGCGCGATTGGGCAGTATTGAGCCGCCTGAACAGGGTGCCGGCGCCGCGCCATCTGCAGGCCGGTATCCAGTTGCAGATTCCAGCTGCATTGCTGCGCCAGGAGCAGGAAGCCGCACGTGTGGTAGCCGTCAGCGGGCCTGTCGAGCGCGCGTTCGGCGCGGGTCCCTACACGCCGCTTGCGGCCGGCATGACTCTCGGCGAAGGCGATCGCGTGCGTAGCGGTCACGATGGCTTCGCGTCGCTTGAACTGCCAGATGGCTCGCACGTGACCCTATCGCAGGATGCCGTGCTCGAGGTCGGCAAGCTGCGTCTGACCAGCCTGACGGGCGCCTCAGACCGGGTGCTGTCGCTACAGCACGGCGAGGTGGAAAGCGAAGTCACGCACGCGACGAAGAAGGACGATCGCTTCCAGATCCGTTCGCCGTCGGTGGTGGCCGGCGTGCGCGGCACGCATTTTCGGGTGAGCTACGACACCGCCCAGCAGCAAACGGCGGTGGAGGTGCTGGACGGCGCGGTCGGCGTGGATCCGGCCAGTGCGTCGGCGCCCGCGCCCGGTGTCCCGCTGCAGGCATCCGAGCAGCTCGTGTCGGCGCGCTTCGGCAATGTATCTAATGCGAGCGGCTCGATCGGTACGCCGGTCGAGTTGTTGAGCGCCCCCTCGTTGACCGATCCCAGCAAGGTCCAGGATGGTAAAACCGTCGCGTTCGATATCGTGCCGGACAACCTGGCGTCCGGCTATCGCGTGCAGATCGCCCGCGATGCGGACCTGCTCGACCTGATCCGCGATCTACCGGTGAAGGAACCGCATGCCGATTTCGGCGATCTGCCCGATGGCACTTACTTCGTGCGCATCTCCGCCGTCGATCGCAATGGTCTCGAAGGCCTGCCTCAGATCTATGCCTTCGAGCGACGCCAGTTGGGTCTGAGCGCGTCGGCAACGCCGCGCGCCGGCACCCGCAACTATGCGTTCCGCTGGTTCGCGAGCCGGCCGGGCGTGGAAACGCGTTTCCGCTTCGTCCTTGGCGCCTCGCCCGACCTGCGCAATCCGCTTGTCGACCGGACCGATCTGCCGGCCGGCGAACTCGTGGTGACGGATCTGCCACGCGGCGTTTATTATTGGACCGTGATTGCCGAGCAGTTCGAAAACGGCCGGTTCTACGAGAAGGGTAGCTCGGTCCGGTCGTTCACGCTTGCCCGCTAGGACTCTTCTAACTCTCCGCGCATGAGCCTCGATCCGCGTGCACGACTTGGGCGGCCGGCTGGCCGACGCTTCCTGCTGGAGTGGGGTGCGATCGGCTGCCTGGGCATAGCGGTAATCCTGGCAAGTGCGTCTGGCCCCTGGACGGCGGGCATCGATCATCTGGTCTACGACCGCTTCCTGATACTGCATAAGCAAGCGGCGCTCGCCGATATCGTCGTGGTCGAAATCGACAACGCGAGTATCGAGCGGCTTGGCCACTGGCCGTGGCCGCGCAGCGTCCACGCGAGCCTGCTGGAGCGGCTCGCCGAGGCGAAGCCGGCAGCCGTGATCTACGACGTCTTGTTCACCGAAACCGCTGCCGACGATGCGCAACTGGCCCACGCGGTCGCCCTGAGCCCGACCTATCTGCCGGTTCTGCTCAGTCCCGAGGACAGCGACGGCGCACGGGTCGTCGTCAAGCCCGTGCCGTCCCTGGCGGACGCAGCGGCCGGACTGGGCCACATCAATCTGGAAGTCGACAACGACGGCATCGTACGCAGTGTCGCGCTGTTTGAAGGCGATGCCCACTCGCGCTGGCCGCAGCTGATGGTGCCCGCCTGGCGCGCGATCAAAAGCGGTGCTATCCGGCTCGCGCAACCGCTCGCGGGGCTGGCTGGGCTGCAGGACCGCACCCGCGAACCCGTCGATGAAGCGCGCTTTCTGATCCCGTTCAGCCTGGACGCAACGAACTATTCGCATGTGTCGTTCGCCAGCGTCGTGGCAGGCGAGGTACCGGCGGACACGCTGCGCGGCCGTATCGTGCTGGTCGGCGTGACCGCCTCGGGCTTATACGACCGCTTCGCGACGCCGGTCTCCGGTGATCTGGGACCGCTGCCGGGCGTCTATATCCACGCGAGTATTCTGGACACGCTGCTGACCGGCCGGGCTATCGACCCGGTCCCGGCTTTCTTGCTGATCCTGGTCTCGCTGGTGCCGCTTGCCGCGCTGCTGGCCGGCTTCCTTGTGCTTTCGCCGTGGCGCTCGTTGTCGCTGACCGCGGCGCTGAGCGCGGTCATCAGTGGCGGGAGTGCCGCCTTGCTATACGGCGCAAGGCTGTGGGTGTCGCCCGTGCCTGCTGTGCTCGGGCTGATCGTGGTGTATCCGATCTGGAACTGGCGGCGGCTCGAAATGACCATGACGTATCTGCGCAAGGAACTGCAGCGGCTCGCGGACGAACCGCACCTGCTGCCGGAGACGCCGCCGCGCCGCCGCGAATTCGGCGGCGACGTGCTGGAGCAGCATATGGCACTGATGGCGCAGGCCGCCCGGCGGGTGCAGGA